>JAICIG010000470.1 GCA_025924495.1 Pirellulales bacterium
CACGGGCGCCGTAGTGCACCATTCGCTGAATGGCTTCCAGTTGCCGAGCTTGTGTACCGTGATTTGCGCGCTCTCCCAGTCTTCTATGCTCGACGGTTTGCCGGCGATGGTCTTTCAGCTGAAAGGCGGCATGGTTGTCGCTCTCCGAGGAGCGCTCATTGACGGGCGATGCGGTTTTGCTTTCTTGTGGTTGATCTTGCTCAGTTGCGTGATCAAGGTCTTCGTGCAGGTGGAGTTGGGCCGCTACACCATTTCGTCGGGCAAGCCCACGCTGGCCGCATTGGATGACATGCCGGGGCCGCGATGGGGCGCCAACTGGCAATGCTGGTGGTGGTTGGGCATGTTGCTGGCGACTGTTTCGCAACTTGGCGCCATGGAAGGAGGCGTCGGGCAGGCCATGCACATGCTTTGGCCTCAGCCGACCGATCGCCTGGTCGCCTGGCTCGAAGGTTTCTCGCCTGCTTGGGCCGCGCACGTCGCAGCGCATCCCGAGCATCCTTGGGCCGTATTGGCGGCGCTCGTTGCCACGCTATTGCTGCTCAGCGGCGGCTACCATCGCATCGAATTCATCACGACGATCCTGGTCGCCGGAGTGACGATGGTCACCGTCGGCTGCGTCCTGGCGCTGCCGTTCGCGGGTTATCCCATCACGATGGCCGACTGGAAAGAAGGTTTTACCTTCAATGTACCGCTGACCGGGATCGCGGCGGCATTTAGCGCGTTCGGCATCACGGGAGTCGGCGCTTCGGAATTGTATGCTTATCCCTACTGGTGCATCGAAAAGGGATACGCGCGCTACACCGGCCCTTGCACTCCGGACAACGATTGGGCCAGGCGAGCACACGGCTGGATGCGCGTGTTGTATCTCGACGCCTGGGTGAGCATGCTCGTATTCACGGTGGCGACCGTTTCGTTTTACGTGATGGGCGCTACCGTCCTGCACCGGCTGAAGCTTCATCCGGGCGGCAGCAAGATGATGGAGCAGCTTGCCCAAATGTATGTGCAGGCCTTCGGTCATCCCTGGACCAAAACGCTGTTTCTGATCGGGGCCAGCGTCGTCTTGTTCAAGACGCTGTACGTCGCCTCGGCGGGACATAGCCGATTGTCTGCCGATTTTCTTAGCCTCGCGAAGCTGACGCGATACAGCGAGGCGGGCAAACGCGCACGCTGGATCCAGTTCTTTTGCGTGTTCTATCCCACTTTTGCGCTGGTGCTCTATTTGACCTTCGGCGATCCGAAAACGATGGTCATCTTCGGCGGTTTTGCGCAAGCGGCCACACTGCCGATTATCGGCGGCGCCGCGATCTATCTGCGCTATCGGCGCGTCGATCCGCGATTGGCGCCCTCGCGCCCGGTGGATATTTGCTTTTGGATCGCATTCATTTCGATCACCATCGTGTCGTTGTATGCCATTGCCGGCACGATCCATACCAAGGTCTGGCCCTGGTTGGCCGCGAAATTTGGCGGCAGTTGATTGGGGCGCCGGCGTCTGGCCCAATCGCAACGAATAAATAAATGGCGATTGATCGTTGCAGACGCTTCCCTTGCCCATTCCTGCTTTAATGCAGCGATCTGCGGCGAGACGGTATGAAGCGGCATAGCACAGCGGTTCAGCGAGTTGCTATGATGCGCTGGCGCGCCGCGGCGTTTCTGAAAGCGCGCATTTCTGCAATCTCATTTTTGGGCGAAGAACGCTATGAACGTCAGTGCAACCAGCACGGCTGAGAAACAGGTTGAATCTGAACAACCGACCCAACGCAATCTGCCGCGAGTATGGCCGATGGCGGCGATCCTTGTACTCTACTGGGGCTTCCGCTTTGCCGCCGATCAGATCGATATGTCGACGCTGATGGTGTTCATTTCCCGAATGGCGGCGCACGCGCTGTTGATCGTTTCCTTTCTGATCTGGTGGTTCGCCAGCCGGCGCATTCGCCTGGCGGATCGCTTCCTGGCGGTGGTCGTCGCGGCCGCCATCGGCGTCGTGGTTTCACAATTCTGCGATCCGACGCTCAGGGGATTCCCTCTGGCGATGTTCGCGGTGCCATGCCTGCTGACGATATGGCCGGCCTGGGTGCTGATCGCGAGGCGCGCTTCGCCGGCCGTGCAACGGTTGGGCTTCTGCGCCGTCATCGCTTTGACCTGGAGCGTCTTCCCGCTGTTGCGTTGGGACGGCATCGACGGCCGGCAACGCAGCCAGCTCCATTGGCGCTGGCAGCCGACGGCCGAGCAACTGTTCCTGGCGGAGCACTCCACTCCGCAGCCCGAAAATCAAGAGGCAGCCGAACCGCTCGTCGCGGCGCCTGGCGATTGGAGCGAATTCCGCGGCCCCAATCGCGATGGCATCGTCTTCGATTGCCGGATCAATGACGATTGGAAAAAGAATCCGCCGAAATTAGTCTGGCGCCAGCGGATCGGCCCGGGTTGGTCGACCTTCTCGATCGTCGGCGATCGGCTGTTTACGCAGGAGCAACGCGGCGACTTCGAGGCAGTCGTATGCTACGACGCCGCGACGGGCGCCGAACATTGGGTTCATCAAGACGACGTGCGATTCGTCGAAGGGCTGTCCGGCGCCGGGCCGCGCGCCACGCCGACGTTCGCGGGCGGCCGAATCTACGCCTTGGGCGGGCGTGGAAATCTGAATTGCCTCGACGCCGCGACCGGCAAATCGATCTGGTCTCACGACATCGCCCAAGAGGCCGAAGCGGCCGTTCCAACGTGGGGCTTTTCCAGCTCGCCGCTCGCCGTCGGAGAACTGGTCGTGGTCTATGCGGGGGGCAAAGAGAAAGGGCTGATCGCTTATCGCGCCGAGGACGGCCAGCTGGCTTGGAGCATTCCGGCCGGCGCGATGAGTTACAGTTCGCCTCAGCGGGCGATGCTTGCGGGCGTTCCGCAAATCGTCATGGCCGCCGATCAGGTCCTGCGTGCGGTGAACCCCGACTCGGGCGAGCTGTTATGGGAATACCCGACGGGGGACGAGATGACGATGCCGGAGATTCAACCGCATGTCATCGGCGATAACCAAATCGTGATTCAAGCCGGCACGGGGTTGAAACTGCTCGAGGTCTCGCTCAGCAACGGGAAATGGAACCTCAAGGAACGTTGGAAGTCGAGCGCGTTTCGGCCTTCATTCAATGAGTTCATGATTTTGGACGGCAATGCGTATGGGTACGACGAAGGCATTTTAGGCTGCCTCGATCTCGAGAACGGCAAGCGCCGCTGGAAGCGAGGACGCTACGGGCACGGCCAGGCCGTGTTGTTGGCCGAACAGCAACTGTTGGTCGTGTTATCAGAAAGCGGCGAGGTCGCGCTCGTCGCAGCCGATCCGAAGCAATTCAAAGAACTCGGCCGCTTTCAGGCCATCGAAGGCAAGTGCTGGAATTATCCCCTCGTCGCCGGCGGCCGGTTGTATGTGCGTAATGGCGAAGAGGCGGCGTGTTATGATCTGGGGACGGCGCTTCCGGAATAAGATTCTTTGAGCGACGCCCGCTATCAGAAGATATCGCCAGCTATTTAATTCAAGATGACTTGCCGCCCGCCTTGCGTGCTGGCGGCGGGCCGTCAACGCCGGTAGTGGGTTGTTCATCGGCGAACTGGTCGTCGTCCTTGAACTCCTTCTTCAGCCGATAGAGTTCCTGCTTGAGTTCTGCGACCAGCTTTTGCTGCGAGGGATCGTTGTAAAGGTTCTTCAATTCCAGCGGATCGTCGACCAGATCGAACATTTCCCACTGATCTTTTTTCCAATAACAGATCAGCTTGTGGGTGGCCGTGCGAATGCCGTAATGGGCCCGCGTGTTGTGGTGGCCCGGATCGTGGTAGTAGCGATAATACATGCCCTTGCGCCAGTCGGATGGCCGCTCGCCGCGCAACAGCGGCACGATGCTGTGGCCTTGCATGTCTTGGGGAATGTCGAGTCCGGCGGCGGCCAGGAACGTGGGAGCGAAATCGGGGTTAATGACGATCGATTGCTCGACCGAGCCCGGTTTCACCACGCCGGGCCAGCGAACGATGAACGGCATCCTTAGAGACGGCTCGTACATGAACCGCTTGTCGTACATGCCGTGGTCGCCAAGGAAGAATCCTTGATCGCTGGTATAGATCACCAGGGTGTTGTCGGTCAGCCCGTTTTCGTCGAGCCAAGCGAGCAATCGGCCGACGTTGTCATCGACCGCCTGCACGCAGGCCAGGTAATCTTGCATATAGCGTTGGTATTTCCAACGGTTTAGCTCGTCTCCCTGGAGCGTCTTTGGTTTGCCATCGACGACGATTTCAACTTCCGTCGGCTTCGTCTGCAGCCATTTTTGCCGTTCCTTGGGGGGCAGATCGGCAGGCGGTTCGAGCTTGAGATCGCGCCGCGTGAGATCGTCGAACACGCGCTGCTCATTTTCGCGCAAAGCGTCGGTGCGCGTCGCATAATCGTCGTACAAAGTGGGCGGCTCGGGAATCTCTTTGCCGGCAAACATCGCCTTGTGCTTTTCGTCGGGTTCCCAAGACCGATGCGGCGCCTTGTGGTGGCACATCAGAAAAAAGGGTTTGTCCTGCGGCCGGCGCTTGAGAAAGTCGATCGCCAGATCGGTAATGATGTCGGTACAGTAGCCGGGAATCTTGCGCGTCGAATCGCGGTCGTAGAACACCGGGTCGAAATAGGCCCCTTGGCCCGGCAGGATGGTCCATTCGTCGAACCCGGTCGGATCGCTCCCCAGGTGCCACTTGCCGATCATGCCCGTGTGATAGCCGCCGGCTTGCAGGTACTTTGGCGCCGTCGGTTGCGAACCATCGAAGCGATTGAACACCGGCACGCCGTTGAGATGGCTATATTTGCCCGTGATGATCGTCGCGCGGCTGGGCGTGCAAATCGAGTTGGTCGCGAAGCAATTGGCGAATCGCATTCCGCCGGCGGCCAATCGATCGAGATGCGGCGTCTTATTGATCCGGCTGCCATAGGCGCCGATGGCGTGCGCCGCATGGTCGTCGGTCATGATATACAAGATGTTGGGTTGGTCGGCCCCGCGCCCGTCGGTTGCAATTGCCGCCAAGGCCGCGAAAGTCATCGTCAACAAGCGAAATCTCATCGGTTTCCTCTTATGACAGACAAGCTCTTTGAGATGCGCCTAGCATAGTCGGCTGCACGCAGAGATAAAAGCGAAAGGTCGAAAGACGCGTCGTTTACGGAAGCGTGCTGATTCGCAGACCGCGAGGGAGGCTCTCGCCGAACATGAGGCCTTGTTCTTCTTCTTGGAGTTGGCCCCCTTCGGCCACGAGTTCGCGATAGTGGGCGGGCGCCCCGAGCCGATCGAGCCAGGCCAGGACACGGTCGCGTTTCGATTGCGAAATATCCAAATAGCGATCCCCCGTCCGACGCGTCATTTGCACGATCGTGAAGGCGAGCGCATCGGGGGGCAGCTTTGAATCAAGGAGGGCGACAGTCCACTGTTCTGCCTGTTCGGCGGGCACGACGCAGTTGAGCGGGCCGTACATCGGCACGCGCGCTCCCAAGCGGCCGAGAGTCCAAATGCCGGCGTCGCGCACCGCCCCCACTTTCTCGCGCGGGGTGAGCGTCAGCAGCGCGTCGGCCATTTCCATCTTGGCAGCGGCGTTCAACAATTCGAGCGAGCCCAACAATCGCCACACCTCGACGGCCTCATGCGAACCGGCGGCAAACTCGGGCTTCCTCGATCTGCCACCGCGGCCCAGGACGGGTCGTAACAGCGCCAACAGCGGTTCCGCCAAAGACCGCTGTTGGCCTGCGGAGAGACCGCCTGCAATGCGACGCCAGTGGCATGGCGCAAGGCAGCGGGAACTCGAGCCACGCTCCGCGCCCACCGGTAGCGCTCGTAACCGCCGAAGAGTTCATCGCCGCCATCGCCGGACAGCGCCACCGTCACGTCGCGCCGGGCGAGCTG
>JAICIG010000471.1 GCA_025924495.1 Pirellulales bacterium
GTGCCCGAGCCGGTCGAGTCGTCGTGGCAGTCGTGCTCGCCGTTGCCGGACATCGCGTTCCGGGCGATCGTGTTGCCGCTCGAGTCCGTGTCGGCGCGAAGGCCGTCGCGGCCGTTGCGATCGCTGGAGTTGGCCTCGACGCGGGTCGAGTCCGCGTTCTCGAGCGCGATTCCGTCTCCCTTGACGGCGCCGGTCCCGTTCTCGGCCACGCGGTTGCCGCGGACGACGTCCTGCGTCGTGCCGTCGCGCAGGCGGATGCCGGCGTCGCCGCAGCCCGTCACCGAGTTCTCCGAGATCGACAGCCTCGTGTTGTTCGTCGAGACGTCGTACGAGTCCGGCACGTAGCGGACGTTGATGCCGGTCGGCGTGTGGCCCTCATAGCCGGTCGGAACTCGCGTTTAGCCGCCTCGGCGGTTCCGCTATAATCCGCCGTTCAAGTTGGCGTGCACGCGTGCTGATGCGTTGATGGTTGTCGGTTGTGTCCTTTCACGTTGGCGGAAATGCGTCGTTCGTTCATTCATCTGGCGATTGGTACTTTGTGCGTTGCCGCGCTCGGCTGCGGCACGACAAAGTGGTCTGACACGCCGCGCACCGCCACCGAGCAACTGTTGATTTCGACGGCCGTCGATCGTGCCATCGACAACATGAACTTCAAACCGCTGGCCGGCAAGGACGTTTACTTCGATGCGACCTATCTGGAAGGGATCGTAGATAAGAATTACGTCGTGAGTTCGCTCCGCCAGCACATGTTGGCGCAAGGCGTGACGCTCGTTCCCGACAAGGAGTCGGCGACGTATGTCGTCGAGGCTCGTGCAGGCGCTGTGGGCACGAATCATCATGACGTGTTGCTCGGCATTCCGGCCTTGAGTGTGCCGGGGGCTTCGATGATTCCCGGCGCTCCCACGGCCATTCCCGAAATTCCCTTTGCCAAGACGACGGACCAAAAGGGCATCGCCAAGATCGCGGCCTTTGCCTACAACCAGGACACCGGCCAACCAATCTGGCAGTCGGGCGTGTTTCCGGTCGTCAGCAATGCGAAGGACACGTGGATCCTGGGCACGGGGCCATTCCAGCGGGGCTCGATCTACGACGGCACCCGATTCGCCGGCAGCCGGTTGCTCTTCTCTCGCAAGAAGAAGGAAGAGCCTGGGCCGAAGCCCGAAATTCCGATTACTGCGGAAGCGGTTTTCGAAGAACGTCCGATGTTAGCGCGGCGGTTTCCGCGCAAATCCGCCACGAATCAACCAGCCAAGCCCGCCGCGGCTGCGCCGGGCGCGCCGCCGCCACCTGGCGGCGCAGCGACCAGCGGCACAACGCAAGGTATTGGCGGCGCCCCGGCAGCCAAGCCCCCCACGCCTGCTCCGAATGCCACGAACGGCATCACAGGCGGACTGCCCGACGGCAACGTCATGCGACTTCCCGAGCTGAATTTGCCGGGAAGGAATGCGGCAACGACCAAAAAATAGCGCCTTGGCGGCTCGCCGGCGTGCGGCGAGAATTGGGACGAAGTTGCGCATCTCCGTCGGGAAAACTCAGGGATTTCGAAATGCGAATCGCGGTCACCGGCGCCGGCGGCCAGTTGGGAGGCGAATTATGTCGCCGTCTTCAGCAAGCGGCTGCGCCTCTTGACGTGCCTGATTTTGATCTCACGGATCGCGAACTCGTCCGCCGGGCCCTGTTGGCGATTCGCCCCGACGCGGTAATCAACACGGCGGCGTTCACCTTGGTCGACCGCGCGGAACAAGAGCCTGAGCGATGCTGGAACATCAATGCAAGGGGCGTGGGCTATCTGGCCGATGTCTGTGAAGAGCTTCAATGTCCGCTCGTGCAGATCAGCACCGACTATGTGTTCGGCAACGACGCTGAACGGCGCACTCCTTATCGCGAGGACGATCCGCCCGGACCGCAGGGCGTCTATGGGCAAAGCAAGCTGGGGGGCGAACAACAGGCGGCGCGCTCGGCCCAACATCTGATCGTACGCACCTGTGGCTTGTACGGCACGCCGGGGCCAAAAACGCCGGGGAATTTCGTCGAAACGATGCTCCGGCTCGGCAAGGAGCGGAGCAGCCTGCGGATCGTGGATGATCAGCACTGCACGCCCAGTTACGTGCCGCACGTGGCCCGGGCGGTGCTGTTCCTGTTAGAGTCGGGCGCCCGCGGAACTTTTCATGTGGTGAACGGCGGCGCGACGACGTGGTACGATTTCGCCGGCGAGATCTTTCGCCAGGCAGGGCTGAAGATCGCCCTCGAGCGGATTACCACGGCAGAGTACGGCGCTTTAGCTCCTCGGCCTCAGTACAGCGTGCTCGACACGAGCCGTTATCGCAGCCTTGGCGGCCCGCCATTGCCGAGCTGGCAAGGCGCCCTGGCCGAATACTTGAAGCAAAGGTGAAGGCGAACGAATGAAGGATAAAAGGGGAGAGCAACTCACTCTCCTCCCCGCCCTCCTTCAATAGTCGCACATCGAGTCCATGCCGAGCCGCATCTTCAGCTCTTCGAACTGCTGCAGGTAGTGATCGCTGGACGAGTGGACGTGCTCGGCTTCCGTGATGAATTTCATCTGGTCGTTGCACTTCACATTGCGTTCGCCCAGCACATCTTCGAACGGCGCCAGGTTTTCGCCATAAACGATGAGCAACTTGTGCTCGTCGAATTGGACCTCTTGCGGAATCCCGGGATTGAGCACGGCGATGCCGGTGCAGCCGTCATTGAGCAGCAGATCTTCGAAATCCCACAGGATGCTTTTCAACACGGGCAAATCGATGTGCTCGCGATACAGGTCGACGTGCCCTCGATTTTCCCGGTTATGGCTGGTTTCCAGGACCACGTCGACCTCGAAGCCCAGCGGATCCAGCAAGTCCATGAAAGTTTCGAACAGGTGCTGGTTCGAGGCGGCGGCCATCAGCACGGGCACGCTGGCCCGGCTTTCTTCGTCGCGATAAACGTCGTGCCGGTAGCCTTGGCTGGGCACGACTTGCAAGTCGTAAGACGGCCGGACCGCGTCGGTCAGGACAAAGTCGCCGTAGCGTACGACGCCCAGATGGGCTTCCAGTTCCTCTTCGGACAGCCGCTCGAAGCTGCTCGTGCCGACGTTCGGCGCGCCGTCGCGGAACACGTTGCGGAAGAAACGTTTCAAGAAACCCATCGCTAGCCTTTACCTCTTGATCCGGACGCGAATTGGCGAAAAGCGCCGGGACAACACGCTGGCTGCCCGACCAAACTTAGGTCAAAACCGACGATTCAAGCCAAACTTCGCTGATTAATTGGGTCTGCTTTGCGCGTTCCGCCGTCAAATTCCGAACCATCGGTCCGTTCGTTGCAACCGGAACTCGCTGGGGTTTTGCCGGCCATTTCCCCCTCCACTTCTTGGGGAAACCGCTAGCGCAATTGGCCCACAGTTGTAGTCTAGCACTCAGCTTTCCAGCTCGCGGCGAGGGGCAAGCAATTTCGCCTCGAAAAGTCGCTCCACGCACGGCAAGCTCTGCGGATCGCGCCGAACGGTTGCTCGCGCCACTCGGCGCAGGCGTTTGACGTGGCGTTTCCGCTAACCACCGACAACAAAAAAACGGGAAGTCGCTCGCGATGCTTGCTTGCATCTGATGAGTGACTTCCCGTCTCCTTAACTGCGTACGCAAGCCGCTGCCGGAACGTTCATACAAACCACTGAACGTTTGGGCGCCGCGCATCTGGTATATTGCAGCTTCCGCAAAAGCTGCAAAGTTGCCGCCTAGCGGCGCAAGTTCGCAGAGGAAGGACAAGGAATGATTGGATCGATGACTGGATCGCGACGGAGAACGATTTGCATGGTGGGGGCGCCGTTGTTCGCCGCCTGGTTGTTGGCTGTGGCGGCGGCCTTGCTTGCCGGCTGCAACGGCTCGCCCGCGGCCACTGGCGGGAAGGTCGAACGCAAGGCCGCTAGTTCGGCCAGGTCGGCGACGGCTGCGGAAAAGGAAGCGGTCCGGGAGACCTGGGATGTTTACTTTATCCAAGGCGACCGTATCGGCTATGGCAGGTCATCCGAGCAGGAGGTCGAGGACGAAGGTCGTACTTTGCTGCGCTGGGAAGGCGAATGCCAATTGTTCGTGAAGCGATTCGGTCAGCCCGCCGATTTTGGTTTTCGTGTTAGCAGCCTCGAGACTCCGGACGGCAAGGTGCTGTCGCTCTCCTGCGAGAACGAGTTGGGCCTACAGCCTGCCTTGACGACCGGGCTGGTCGAGGGGGGAACGCTGCGGCTGCAGACGACGACCGCCGGCAAAACGACGACGACCGAGCTGGCCTGGCCTGACGCTGCCCGCGGTTATTTTGCCGTCGAACAGGATTTGATGCGACGCCCCATGCAGCCTGGCGAGCAGCGCACGCTCCAAGCCTTGCAGCCCCTGATGAATGTATTGGCTCAAGTCGAACTGACTGCGGGCGACTATGAAGTGACGGAATCGCTGACGGGCAGTTATGAATTGCTGCGCATCGAAAGCACGCTGGAGCAGCCCGACGCTAAGCTTGAACAAACGATGTGGGCGAATCGCGCTGGCGAAGTCCTGAAGACTCATGCGCCGATGATGCAGATGACCAGTTATCGCACGACCGAACAGGTTGCGCTGAAAAAGAGCGATGCCGCGTTCGATCTCGGCAGAATGTCGACGGTAAAGCTGCCCAAGCCTTTGGACAATGCCCATCGGACGACCAAAATGCGCTATCTCGTCGAGCTCGAAGAGGGCGATCCGGCGAGCGTCTTTGTTTCTGGACCGACGCAGCAAGTGAAATCGACCGGTCCGCATACGGCGGAAATCACCGTCGAAGCGATCGGGCCCGACACGCCGCTGCCTGAAGGGGGCGCCGCCCCCGAGTCGCCGCCAACGGCCGACGACCGAGAGCCGAATGACATCGTGCAAAGCAAAGACCCGCGGATCGTGGCCATGGCCCAAGAGGCGGCCGGCGACGAGCAGGATCCTTGGAAAACGGCCGTGGCTATGGAAAGTTATGTTCATCGCCACGTCAAGGAAAAGAACTATTCGACGGCCTTCGCCACCGCCAGCGAAGTGGCCGAGAGCATGTCGGGCGACTGCACCGAGCACGCCGTGCTCTTGGCTGCCTTGGCTCGTGCTCGCGGCATTCCCGCCCGCGCTGCCTTAGGCCTGGTCTACGCGCCCAGCGAGCAAGGTTTCGCTTACCACATGTGGACCGAGGTTTACGTCAACGGCCGCTGGATTCCGCTCGACGCCACCCTCGGTCGCGGCGGAATCGGGGCCGCTCACTTGAAGCTAGCCGACTCCAGCTTGAAAGGCGCCACGGCCTATTCCAGTTTCCTGCCCGTGGCCAAGGTGCTTGGCAAGCTGAAGATCGAGGTGCTGGAAGAGGGAGAAGAGTAGAGGGTAGACAGTAGAGGGTAGACAGGAGTCAGGAGTCAGGAGTCAGGCGTCAGGCGTCAGGAGACGGGGATGTGAAACACTGCCGCCAAGGCGGCCAAGATTGCCGCTCGGATTTGGCCAACTTCGAGCATCCGGCTTTCCCCTGACGCCAAGCTGGTCGTCAGCGAAGATCTCCTCGCGAAGTTGGCCATCTTCGCCTGTCGCCGGGTATTCGCTGGTCCGTCGTGGAGCAAAGCTGGCCAAGTCGCCCAAGATTGCCGCTGGAATTTGGTCGCTTCGAGCATCCCGCTTTCTCTAGATGCCAAGATGGTCACCCGCCAAGATCTCCTGACGAAGTTGGCCATCCCTGAAAGAGCCTGAAGCGTCAAGTGGCTCGCCTGGGTATTTTTGCGCGGGGTTTCTCCGGACAAGGCGTTGAGCCTTGTTAAAATTGAGTTGCTTGGGCGGAGGACAGGGCTCCGGCGGCAACCGAGA
>JAICIG010000472.1 GCA_025924495.1 Pirellulales bacterium
AGCTGGGCGCCTACGACTACATTACCAAGCCCTTCGATCTTGACGAAGTCTTGTTTACGGTCCGCCGCGCGCTCACCCAGCAAGCCTTAGCCGCGCAGGTGCGCGCGCTAGCCAATGAACGCCCGCCGGAGGCGCCCGGCCGCGATGAAGAACTGGTGGGCCGCACGCCGGCCATGCTCCAGGTCTTCAAGACGATCGGCCGGGTGGCCTCGACCGAAGAAACGGTACTGATTTTGGGCGAGAGCGGTACGGGAAAGGAGCTGGTCGCCAACGCCATTCACGCCAATTCGCTGCGAGCCGGCCAGCCGCTGGTCAAGGTGAACTCGGCTGCTTTAAGTCCCGCGCTGTTGGAGAGCGAACTGTTCGGCCACGAGCGCGGCGCTTTCACCGGCGCCGTGGCGCGCCGTATCGGACGTTTCGAGCAGGCCCATGGCGGCACGCTGTTTCTCGATGAGATTGGCGACTTGAACCTCGACCTGCAAGCCAAGCTGCTGCGCGTGTTGCAAACTGGCGCCTTTGAACGTGTCGGCGGCAATGAGACCGTTTTCGCCGACGTGCGCGTAATTTCGGCTACGCATCGCGACCTGCCGGTCCTCGCCGCCGAAGGCAAATTCCGCGAAGATCTCTACTATCGCTTGAACGTCATGACGATCGAACTGCCGCCGCTGCGCGAGCGACGCGACGACATTCCGCTGCTGGCCGAGCATCTCGTCCAGCGGTTGGCGGACAAATACGGCTGGCCGCAGTTGGCTTTGTCGCCCGAAGCAGCGGAATGGCTTGTCTTGCAGCCTTGGCCAGGCAATGTCCGCGAACTGCAAAACGTGCTGGCGCGTGCGGCGACTTTGGCTCGCGGCAGACTGATTGTGGTCGACGATTTACGGCGGCCTGCGTCCCCTTCCGCGGCGAGCGCCATATCGAACGAATCGCTCGCGCTCAAGGAAATCCTGGCCGAGACCGAACGTCGGGTGATCGCCGAAGCACTCTCGCAATGCAGTTGGAATCGTACCCGGGCGGCCCAAATGTTGGGCATCAGTCGCCGGCAACTATTCGACAAGATTCGACAGTACGAGCTGAGCGAATAGCCGGCAGCCAAAGGCCGAAACAGCGTAATATGGCGACGCAAGCTCTTCAGGGCGCTTGAATTCCGCGGCGCTCGCCATGCTTTCTCCGTCAAAACCAGCGATCTTTCATGGCCGCCAGGAACTCAGGCGTGATCGGACAACCAGACTCCGAAGCGATCACCGCGTCGATTCCGCACCGCGGGCACAGCGCTGTCTGCCCGATGCCCTCCCATTCATCCGTCCACATCACGAGCTCCGATGGCGGGAAGACGGCACAGCAGTAAAAGCAGCCGCACCGCTCGCTGGCCAGCACCTCTTCGCGGTGTCGGATCGAGCGTCGATGCGCTCGAATAACATCCGGCGTCAATGAAGGCGTCTCCCCCACTTAACGTCCATCAGCAATGTCAGAGGCAGAGAAGTCGCCGGCGGCCGAGATGATCGCAACCAGAGCCAGGGCTGCGGTTTCGACGCGCAGAACCCGCGCGCCGAGGTTTATCTCGCGCCACCCCTCGACTCGTCCGACAGTTAACTCTTCCTCGTTCCAGCCCCCTTCCGGGCCAATCGCGACTTCGACCTGCTCATTCGTCGCCACATCGCGACAGGCTTCTGCCGGCGCGGCTGTTCCAGAGGGATCAGCAAGCCAGCGCCGGCCCCCGCTCGTCCTGGGGCTTCGGCAATAATCTAGCCACGGCCGGCTCGCATCAATTTCCATCAGCCGATTTCGCCCACATTGCTTGGATGCTTCAATTACCGCACGGCGCAAGCGAAGGAGAGCTTTATCGACAGGCTGGGCGACGCCACGAGCGGTTTCCAAGGGAACCAGCCGCGACACGCCCAATTCAACCGCCTTCTCCACGAGCCAACGCTGGCGATCTCCCTTCGGCAGCGCGACGGCCAGTACCAGGTTAATCGAGAGTTCTCGATCCACAGGCCTGGATTCCAGCACGGCAAGTTCCGCCTCGGTGCGGCCCAGGCGGTCTACGCGGGCCGCGAATTCGTTGCCGCTGCCGTCGAACAGCACGATCTGCTCGCCGATTTTTGCCCGCATGACATGTAGTAAGTGGTGGGCCTCATCGCCGGCAAGGATAGCCCGGTCGCCGGCGATCGGGGTCTCTACGAAGTAGCGTAACGTCATAATGGGCATAATGGGCGCTGCTGCGAGCATGCCGGCTCGAAGCGGATCGTTGGCCAATGCTAGCTGCCGGCGGCAGTCAAAAAACCCCTCATGAAAGGCCTGCAACCGCTCAGCGGGGCCTTGAGGGAAGAGGCAAAGTTGCGGGGACATTTTACCGATTAAGTAAGAATTAGCGAGTCATGCCTCCAGGGCGCCACCGTCTTTGCAGATATTCCCATGCCGCGGGTCACCTCAATGGATACCAAGCAATCGACGGCCTCTGCTTCGCGCTCGGAGACGAAGCCCATGCACTTAGGCTATTGGCGACTGCGCGAAGAGCCCTTCTCGCGCGGACTGGATCCGCGGGCCTATGTCCCCAGTTCGACCCACGAAGAAGCGTTGGCCCGGCTGAATTATATCGTTGAATCGCAACGCCGCCTGGGCCTGCTACTAGGAAGCCCTGGCAGCGGCAAATCATTCGTACTCTCGGTGTTGGCCCGGCAACTGCGCGGCGCACCGGGCCAAGTGGTCCGCTTGAGCCTGCAAGGGCTTTCGCCGCAGGAGTTCCTGTGGGCCCTGGCAGCCCGGCTGGGCCTGTACCCCGAGACGACATCCACCTGCTTTCAACTTTGGCGGCAGCTCGGCGATCGACTGGCAGAAAACCGCTTCCAGCGGCTACCGACCGTTTTCTTGCTGGACGACGCGGACCTGGCGTCGCAACAAACGCTCGAGCAGGTCGAACGATTGGCGCGCATCGAGCCGACTAGTCCCAATTACGTCGCTATCGTGGTTGCCGGACAACAGCACCAGGCCGCGCATTTAGGCCGCCAATTGCTGGAGCTGGCGGAATTGCGCATCGATTTAGCCGCGTGGGACTTGGGCGACACTGAGTTATACGTGCAGACTTCCCTGGCGCGAGCAGGCCAAAATCCGAATTATCCGGTTTTTCGCCCTGAAGCTTTACTCCGCTTGCACGAACTATCTGGAGGAGCCGTCCGTCGTGTGACGTTACTGGCCGAACTAGCCTTGCTCGCCGCAGCCGGCGGCAAGCTGCCGCAGGTCGACGCGCACACGATTGATGCCGTCTACGACGAGTTGGGCGTAATGGATGCCTTCGGGTCCGTTCACAGCCTCGCCTAAGACTCGGCGGTTCGGCGGCAGTTGGTCTAGCATTGGCAGGGTTGCGCCCTAGAATAAACGGCGCACTCAGGCCCGCCGACTTCCGGATTTTCCTTATGGCAAAAGCTTCTTCCAGCGCCGAAACGGTTTCTGCTGCAACGTTGGCCGAGCAGATCGAAATTGATTTGAAGGATCCGTTTCTGGCGGCATTTCTGGCTTGGCTCATTCCCGGCGCCGGCCACTGGTATCAAGGACGGCGTCACAAGGCGGTTTTGTTTTTTGTTTGGATACTCGGCACCTTCGTCTTCGGCCTCTACCTAGGCGAAGGTCGCGTCGTTTATGCGTCCTGGCGCGACAACGATCACCGCTTGCCTTATTTATGCCAGGTGGGCGTCGGTTTACCGGCCATGCCGGCGCTAATCCAAGCGGCGCGCAAAACCCCGCTGCATTTCCCCATCTATGACCGGTTCATGGTCCCGCCGAAGATCAGCGGCGAGGACGATTCACTCGACTCGATTCAGAAGCGTCTGCATCGATATTGGGAGCTCGGCACCGTCTACACGATGATCGCCGGCCTACTCAATATCTTGGCGATTTATGACGCCTGGGGCGGGCCCGCCTTGGCGGTAACCTTGCCTGACAAGAAGAAAGAAGACGAGGAAGACGAGGCGGAAACGAAGACCGGCGGCGGGTCTCGTGAAAAGAAAGGAGACGGCGATTGATGTTCGGCATTGCCTGCTTGGCCCAGGTCTGGCTGCCCATCCTCTTGGCCGCGCGCATCAATAGCTTGTGGTATTCTCTGCCATTGATCGCAGCCGTCAGCGTCGTGTACTCCGCCACCCGGCATGAGGCCATGGAAGCCATCCTCGTCGGCGCCTTGCGATTTGCCGCCTGGATTGGCGGTTTCATGCTGGTCGTATTTGCCGTTCTCTACGGTATCTCGGCCATGCTCTAGCGAACGGCTTGGCGGTCTCCGTCTAGGCCCTGGCGCCACTTGAGCCCTCTTCTCGGGCATCTGCCATCCCCCGTTGAGTTTCGTTCCTGCTTTCGACTCCGGCAGTGTACGATGGACTGCATGGTGGAAGACGACCAATCAGAGACGCAGAATTCGACTAGGGCAGCAAATTCGTCGATCGGCGGAAATGGCATTTGGCAGAAAATCCGTCCGTTGCTTGAGCAATCGGCGCTGAATCTGCGCGTCTGGCTGCCTGTGCTGCGCACGCCCGACATGAAGGGGCGGCAAGTCCGGTATCGCGCGCGCGAGAATCGGGTCGGGTTAAAGTGGAATCTTGCTCTGCCGCGACAATGCTGGCAGTGCGCCAAGGCCGATGGCATTGAGCCGCGAGAGTCTGCCCGCGCGCTGCGCTGCTTCGATAATCCTGTGGCCATTGTTTCCGGCACATTCGGCGTTGCCGGCGCACTGTTGCTGCTCTGGGCTTTTACGTCATGGGGTTGGCCGCCCAAACTGGCCATTCTGTTGGCAATCGGCGGTGGCGTGCTGCTGTTCATCAAGAGTTGGCAAGAGAAAGTGCGGATCACCATCTGGACGTGCGGCGAACATGCTGCGGACCTGCCCCAGTGCCGCGCGGCGGTGGACGAAGATGAGCTCCATTTGTTTGTGCCGAACGAGTCGCTGGCCGAAACGGCTCGCGCCGAGTTGCAGGCCGCCAGGCGGCGCGAACCAACACGCAGCGTGGCAGCAGCGGAACACAGCGATTCAGCGCCGCCGCCGGCCGATGCTCCGCCGCCCCCTTCTCGCTCGCTTGGCAGCCGAACCGCGTTGCCGCCGCTCAAGCTTGCTGGCGACGACGATGAGCCGACCTCTTGACGCTCCCCCGCGTTTCGTCGCTACATGGAACGTCGAATTGCACGCCGTCTTCACTCGTTGGCATTGAGGGTTGGCACTTCTGGCTTCTTGGCGATCTCGGCCTGGATGCCTTCCGCGGAGCAATAGTTTCCGCGGCGCCAATGCGCGCAAAAAAAACCCGCACCGGGCTGGCTAACCCGGGCGGGTTTCTTTTTGTCAATTTGATAGTTGTCAATGGCCTCGCCGAGGCGAGTCATTGACCGATCCCAAGTAGCACAAGGACCGTCCTCACATGTTGAACGCGCGAATGTCGCCACTCGACGCGTTAAGAATCCTTAGAAAGGAGGTGATCCAGCCGCAGGTTCCCCTACGGCTACCTTGTTACGACTTAGTCCCAATCGCGGAGTTTATCTTCGGCGCTTAGTTCCTTGCGGTTACCACAGCGACTTCGGATACCCCCCACTTTCGTGGCTTGACGGGCGGTGTGTACAAGGCTCAGGTACACTTTCACCGCGGTATGCTGACCCGCGATTACTAGCGATTCCGGCTTCATGCAGGCGAGTTGCAGCCTGCAATCCGAACTGAGGCGCGTTTTTTGGGATTTGCTTGCTCTCACGAGTTGGCATCCCTTTGTGCATGCCATTGTAGGACGTGTGCAGCACTAGTCATAAAGGCCATGAGGAATTGACGTCATCCCCACCTTCCTCCGGTTTAACAC
>JAICIG010000473.1 GCA_025924495.1 Pirellulales bacterium
CGCCGCGAAGAAATGCCGCCGACCGCTCCAGGCCTGCGGATGCTCGCCTTGCACGAGCCGTACGAACGCTTCGTGCACCAGGGCCGTGGCCTGCAGCGTCTGGCCGGGTCGTTCGCGCGCCAGTTGCAATGCTGCAACTCGGCGAAGTTCGTCGTAGACCAGTTGCAGCAATTCTTCGCTGGCTTTCGAATCGCCCACCATCTCCGATAAGATGCGCGTAATGTCGTTCATAAGAACACGTCAACGGGATTCATGCGTCTCTTCCAGAGTAGCCGTCGGCAGAGCGGACTGCCATCGCGGCGGCGGAATCAGCAAGCTCGAACAGGATGACTTGGACGGGCCAATGACCAGGCCAAAAGGCTCGCTACGGAATTGGTTTTTGCACGTGCAGGGCGTCCTGTATACTTTGCGGCAATATTACATTTACCCGTGCGACATCCAGATGGCAGCCAACCGATGAAACTCACCACCTTTCTGATGTTCGAAGGCGCCGCGGAACAGGCGATGAACTTCTACATTTCGTTGTTCGATCGTTCGAAGATTGTTTCCATCAAGCGTTATGGCCCGAACGAACCGGGCAAAGAGGGAACGGTTCAGCACGCGATCTTCGAGTTGGACGGGCAGCAGCTAATGTGCATCGACAGCCCGACGCCGCATGCGTTCACGTTTACGCCCGCCATGTCGCTGTTCGTCACCTGCGCCGATGAGGCCGAGATCGATCGGCTCGCCGCCGCCTTGGCCGAAGGCGGGCAAGCGCTGATGCCGCTGGGCAGTTACGGCTTCAGCCAGAAATTCGCCTGGCTGCAAGACCGCTTCGGCGTTTCGTGGCAGTTGAACCTTCCATGATCGCAGAGCGAAGTGCGGCGAACGCCTACCAACGTCCGACTTATGGCCGCATGAGCACTAGCCGCGTTCTAGAGCTTGTTCACTTCCAAACAGCAAGCATTCGCCATCCGCGCAGCGCTGGAATGCAGCAGAAGCGTCGCCGAGGCAATCGAAACAAAAGACGTGCGCCGCTTGGAGCGATCGGAAAAGAATGCCCTTTACACTGATACCGATTAGTATTACCCCGAACGGCAACGAAGTGTTTGTGCGTGGCCGCCTTATGAGCGGCGCCTACTTCGGTCCCGAGGTTGTCATGCTACGCTCTGCAGATGGGAGCGAGCACGCGACGCACATTCGCTCTCACGGGACGGAGAACCCGGAAGACTGGCCGGTATTACCGGAACATTCCAGCACTATCCTCATTCTCCGCATTCCCGCGCCTCCCGACGGATTCGAACCAGTGCTAGTGACAGGCCTGGGTTGCGTTCAGCCAGCCAAACAGCGCGTCGATATTTCTCGCTCCCTCGATGAGCCAGCTTTCTGGGCCATGCAGATGGCGCTGCATTTTGACTCCGACGTCGATGATCCGGCGCTTGAGTATCTGGGGGTTGAACGCGATGCGGCGAACGAGTGGTACGAGTTGAACGTTAATCGTCCGCAGTTGGATGGCGCGTGGCCGTATCTGCGCATTTCGCTGTCCGATTCCAAATACATCGAGCTCGAGCTAGCGGCAGGCGTGGAGTGCCAAGACCGCATTTGGATAGGCGATCTCTCGGAATCGGAGCGAGTCCTGCTTGGCTACCACAGTGGTCACTTCTCGTTACCCGCATTACGTTTGTCGGAGGCCGATTGGTTGTCGGCCGAGACGGATGGCTCTCCAGTCTCATTACTTTGGCTCTTCGCTTGCTACCTGGAATCCGGCTCCTATCCGGTCTCGCTCGCGAGCGAACTTCTCTCCCAAATTCCAGGAATCAGGCCCGGCAAGGCGCGGCCGATGGCAGAGCTTCTTCTGGAGCGATTGGCAATTGAAAACTTCCGCTGGTCGCTTGATCCGGCGCTCGGGTGGATCAACGCCTGGCCTTATAGCCAGCGTAATCCCCACAGCCGCCTGAGCATTCTCTCCGCTGCTGACTTCGCATATATCAGGGAGTTTTTCCCATGAAAGCGCCTGCAAGAAGAGCGTCTCGGGCCAGGTTTTCACTTTCGAATTGGATTTCATTTTGTTTTAATCTGCTCACCTCAACCAAATGCAACGCCGGCGGCTCCCGCGCCGATCGAACCAAACGCTGAGGAGTATTGAGACATGTTTCGCGTGGAAATGATGATCGTGGCTTTTCTGTCGGTTTTTGCTTTCGCGCAGAGCGATGAGCCGGCGCCGAACGGCTCTTCCGCGACCTTATCGCAACAAGAAAGGGACGAAGGCTTCGTCAGCCTGTTCGATGGCCGCAACCTCGATGGCTGGCAGGGCGCGACCGACGTCTATGCGGCGGAAGACGGGAAACTGGTCTGCAAAAAGCATGGCAAGAATGAAGATGATGCGACCAACGCCAATTTGTTCACCGCCAAACAATACGCCGACTTCATTTTCCGCTTCGAGTTCAAGCTCGAGCCGGGCGGCAACAACGGCGTGGCGGTTCGCGCCCCGCTTGCAGGGAGCATCGCAAAGGATGGCATGGAGATTCAAATCCTCGACGACACCGCCGATCGGTATAAGAACCTGGCGCCGCATCAATACCACGGTTCGATCTATCTACTAGCGCCGGCCGAACGGGGACGCTTGAAGCCGGTCGGCCAGTGGAACCAGGAAGAGATTCGCTTGCAGGGCCGCCGCGCCAAGATCACGCTCAACGGCGCGGTGATCGTCGACGTCGATCTCGATAACTTGCAATACAAAAAGTATCTCGACCAAAACACCGGCCGCAACCGAGCGAAGGGCTATCTTGGTTTCCTCGGCCACGGCAGCCGGGTTGAGTTCCGCAATAT
Organism: Pirellulales bacterium; assembly: GCA_025924495.1. Next base: position 2,809 of record JAICIG010000473.1, read on the forward strand.
CCGGATCAAAGAGCTGTAAATCGCCGAATCTCTCTGGCCCGACTTTGGCGCAGGCCGGCGGCGCTTTCCAGCGATTAAATCGCCGTAACGGTCTCATTGCTCTTTTTGCGGGAGATCACGTCCGCGAAAGAACCCGAGGCGCGATAGAAGTACCAGTCCTGTCCGCCGCCGCCGTAAAGTTGATCGACCGCGGCGTCGTCATGCACGGTGCTGGCGTTCAACAAGTAGGAACCGTTAAGTCCTCCGGAAGCAGCGCCGGTGAGCTGGTTGATACGAGTTTGGTAGCTGAGATCGGTGCGGGCCCATTCGGCCATGATGGCGTTCAAGGCCGCGAGATTACCGTCGTCGTCGGTTGTCCCGCCGATCAGAATATCGCCGCCGCTGCCGGCGTTAAGCGAATCGTTCCCGAGTCCGCCGATCAGCAGATTCCGGCTGAGGCCGCCGTAGAGAACGTCGTTGCCGGCTTCGCCCACTAGAATGTTGGCCGCATTACTGCCGCGCGCATCGAGCGTATCGCTTCCGTCGCCCCCGAAGATCGCCGCCTCCACGGCGATATAGGCTGTGGTACGGCCAAACTTGGCGGTTTGCAACCGGACGCTATCGTCTCCCGCCTGGGCGTACACCACGATCTCGCCCGTCGGATGGTACGTGCCGATGCTCGTACCATTGATGGCGACCTTGAGATTGCCATTCAGGTCGGCAGGCGAAACCGTAATCGTGTCGGCTGCGGGAGTGCCGCCAATGACAAGGTTGTTCCCCTCCATCGCCGCGGCTTGCACCGAAATGGTCAGCGTTGCCGGCGACGCGCTCTGGCCGCCATCTTTGTCGATCGCCCAGGCCTGAACCGTGAACGTTCCGCTGTTGGCAAAAACGTGGTTGGCGCTCGAAGAACCGGCGACGAGAGATTGCAGCGCCGAGCCATCGCCCCAATTCACCAGGTAGCTAAAGCCGGCGGCCTGGTCGACAGGCGAAGGATCGCTGGCCGCGAAGCTGAAGGATTGCGTCTGGCCGCGAACGGAGGCTGCGGGGCCCGATGTCGCAGCCGTCGGAGCGACGTTGTTGACCGTGACGATGGTCGAGTAACTGGTGCTGCCGCCATCCTTGTCGAAGATGCGGCCATAGACCGTATAGCTGCCGTTGTCCTGGAAAGTGAACGAGGCTGAGCCGGTCGTACTTGCTGCGGAATAGGATGCGGCCAGCGTACTCGAGTCCAGCGAGAAACTGTAGTGCAATCCCGTTTGCGTGTCGGCGGCCGAGGGGTCGAAGGCATTGCTGAAACTCACCTTTGCCGAAGCCGCCTCGTTAATTGGGCCATCGTTGCCGAGTGTCGCAGTAGGCGAGACATTATTGACCGCGATAATTGTCGAATAATCGGAATAGCCGCCGTCCTTATCAACGATTCGGCCGTAGACCGCGTAACTGCCGTTTTCGTCGAACGTGAACTGAGCCGTACTCGAGCTGCCCGCAGTTGCGTAGCTGGAGGCCAGGCCCGCGGCGCTGGTCGCGAAACTGTAATGGAAGCCCGCTTGCGTGTCTGCAGCCGAGGGATCGAACGCGCCTGCGAAAGCCACCGTCGCCGGACTGCCCTCGTTGACGGCGCCGTTGTTCGACAACGTGGCTGTGGGCGCCACATTGTCGACCGTGACGATCGTCGAGTAATCGGTATAACCGCCGTCTTTATCGATGATGCGGCCAAAGACCTTGTGATCGCCGTTGTCGTCGAACGTGAACTGAGCGGTACTCGAGCCGCCCGCAGTCGCGTAGCTGGAGGCCAGGCCCGTGGCGCTCGTCGCGAAACTGTAATGGAAGCCCGCTTGCGCGTCTGCAGCCGAGGGATCGAACGCGCCAGCGAAAGTCACCGTCGCAGGGCTGCCCTCGTTGACGGGGCCGTTGTTCGACAGCACGGCGGTCGGCGCGACGTCGTTGACCGTGATCGTCGTCGAATAATCGGAATAGCCGCCATCTTTGTCGAAGATGCGACCGTACGCCTGATAGCTGCCGTTGTCGTCGAAAGCGAACGTGGCCGAGTTGGCCGCTCCCGCCGCGGCATACGAGTCCGCCAGCGCGTTGGGGTCGAGCGAGATGCTATAACGCAAGCCTGCTTGCGTATCGGCGGTCGAGGGATCGAACGCATTGCTGAAACTTACGGTCGCAGATCCCCCTTCGTAGACCGGCCCGTTGTTCGAGAGCGAGGCGGTCGGCGCGACGTTGTCGATCACAATCATCGCAGTGTAATCGTTGTAGCCGCCGTCTTTATCGAGAATTCGTGCGCGGACGGTAAACTGGCCGGGCCCGTCGTCCATAAAGCTTTCGGGAATGACAGCGCTCGAGGCGCCGATGGAGCCTGCGTAGCTGCCGTCGCCCAGATCGAAGACGCCGTCGTTGTTGAAGTCGTAGGCGTAGTGCAATCCCGCCGCGGTATCGACGGGCGAGGGATCGGAACCGACCAGCGTCACGGCGGCGACCGTTGAGCTTCCTTCTCCGACCTCTTGTGGCGCGACGATGGTCGCCGTCGGCGCTCGGTTGGTCACCGTCATGGTCGTCGTGTAGTCGGTATAACCGCCGTCTTTGTCGATGACACGCGCGCGAATCGTCACTGTCGCGGGACCGTCGGCCACGAGCGAGGCGGGGATAATCGCCGAATCATTCGAACTCGAACCGGCGTAAGTCCCGTCGCCCACATCGAAGGAGCCGGCATTATTGAATGCAAAGGCAAAGTGGAAACCTGCCGCCGCATCGACCGTCGAGGGGTCGAACGGGGACAACAAAGACACTTGCACGGTGCTGTTTTCGCCCACAGTAGTCGAAGCGACCAGCGAGGCAGTCGGCGCAACGTTGTTGACCGTGACCGTCGTCTGGTAATCGGTGCTGCCGCCGTCCTTGTCGAAGATGCGGCCGTAGACCGTATAGCTGCCGTTGTCCGCGAAGGTGAATGAACCTGTGCTCGCGGGACCGGCCGCCCCGTAGCTCGCGGCCAGATC
>JAICIG010000474.1 GCA_025924495.1 Pirellulales bacterium
GGAAGTCGGCTTGCTGAGAAGCGTGCCCAAGATTCAAAAGCCGAAACGCGCCAAGACCGCGAAGCTGATGAAGGGCCGACCGATCACGGCGGAAGAATTCGATCGGCTGCTGAAGAAGACGCGATCCATCGTTGGCGCCAAGCATGCCAAGGCCTGGCGCCGCTTCTTGAGGGGGCTCTGGCTGTCTGGCTTGCGTCTGGGCGAGGCCATGCAGCTTTACTGGGACCGGGATGATCGGCTTCGCATCGACTTAAGCGGCAAACGACCCATGCTGCGGATACCGGCTGAGCTGGAGAAGGGCAACGAAGACCGGTTGCTGCCGATCAGCCCCGAGTTCGCAGAGTGGTTATGGGCCGTGCCGGCCAAACGCCGCCGCGGCAGAGTTTTCCGTCTGGCGAGCCTAAGGATCCACGACGCCCGCCCTTCGGTGGAATGGGCGTCGCGAATTATCTCTCGCATTGGCAAGGCGGCCAAGGTCAAGGTCAACACCAACGCGAAGAACGGCAAGGTGAAGTTCGCCAGCGCGCATGATCTGCGGCGATCGTTCGGCGAACGCTGGTCCCGACGGGTGATGCCGCAAGTGCTCAAAGAGCTGATGCGGCACAAGTCGATCGACACCACGATGAAGTTCTATGTAGGCCAAAATGCCGAGAAGACGGCAGATGCCCTGTGGTTAGCCTACGGTCAGCTGCGCGAACCCGATTTAGGTAACACTTTAGGTAACAGTAGGCCAAAATCACCCTCCGGCCGAAAACGCCGAAAGCCGTAACTGCTTGCACAGCCACGGCTTTCGAAGTGCCCCCCCTGGGACTCGAACCCAGAACCCTCTGATTAAGAGTCAGATGCTCTAACCAATTGAGCTAAGGAGGCTGAGCGAACGCACACAATCGCTGCGGTTTGGCCCAGCAAATACAAATAAGTGTGCATTCTCTGAATCATCATGTTATCGGCTTCCGGCCATTGCTCAAGAGGCAAACCCGGCAGGGAAAAAGGTTTTCCCGCTCGATTCTGCCGACGTCAGAGCCCGTCGACAGGCAGATGGCTCGAACCAAGCCGGCAGCAACGGCAAATAGCCTCGTCTGCGATTGCGAGCTGGGCATTCGGCGGTCGCGCCGCGATACAAGCTGCCCACTCTTCGCAGCTTAATCGTCGTCGCTCGTCCACTGGAAATAATTGTCAGGTTTGCCCTCTGTACATTTCTGTAACGCTGTTAGACTTCTATCGCTTAACGGCGCAGCGCTATCGAGATCGGCAGGCCCGCGTCGGGCCCCGTGCGCTTTTTTTTGGGGAGTCATTGGATGACATCCGCTCAGTTGCAGGCCGCTCCCAGAGTCGCCCCTAGAACGCGCGCCGCGACACCCGAACCGCCCAAGTCGCCCGCCATGCTGCGCGAACTGATCGCTCGCGGCAACCTACGGTGGGACTATCTGTTGCCGCTGCTGACGTTGCATCTGCTGGCGCTATTGGCCTGCGTCCCATGGTTGTTCAGTTGGACCGGCGTGATTGCGTTGTTCGTCGGCGTCAGCGTGTTCGGCCAATTGGGCGTGCCGATCTGCTATCACCGACTGTTGACGCACCGTAGCTTTCGCGTGCCCAAATGGCTCGAGCGGTCATTCGTTACCATGGCGTTGTGCTGCGGCCAGAACACGCCGGCTCGTTGGGTCAGTTGGCACCGGATGCATCATCAGCATTCCGACGAAATGGAAGACCCGCACAGCCCGCTGGTGACCTTTTTCTGGTCGCATATCGGCTGGCTGATTTTCGACAACCGAGCGACGCACAGTGCAGCGGCTTATTACAAGTACGCGCGCGACGTGCTCGACGATCCCTACTACATGTATCTGGAAAAGCATCGCTCCGCGGCCAACTGGATTTACCTGGCACACGCGCTGTTGTTCTTCCTCGGCGGGCTGGCGACGGCCTGGGCCACGACGGGCGAGTTCGCGGCCGGGTTGCAGTTCGGCCTGAGCCTGCTGATCTGGGGCGTGGCGCTACGCACCGTCTACGTCTGGCACATTACTTGGGCCGTGAACTCGCTCGGGCACGTGTTCGGCTACCGCAACTACGAAACGTCTGAGGACAGCCGCAATAACTGGTTTGTGGCGCTGATCACGGGCGGCGAAGGTTGGCACAACAATCACCACCACGACCCCGCCAGCGCTAGCGTCCAGCACCGCTGGTGGGAATTCGACTTGAACTACTACATAATCAAGTCGTTGGAATTCGTGGGTTTGGCCAGCCACGTCGTGCCGCCTCAAGCCGCGCGTTCCAGCGGCGCCCGAGCCCGCCTGGCAGCTCGTCGCGACAGTTCGGGTGGCTGATTTCCGCTCCAAGTTGCGCCGCGGCGCATCCAAACAGCCATCCGCCGCGTCCGGCCTTCCGCGACGATCCATCCGTTGCCAAGCCAGCGCCTCTTGCTTCTCGCCGCAAACGAGCGCAAGATAAGAACGTCTCGTGGCTCCGGCCACGCGCGGGCGTAGCTCAGTTGGTAGAGCGCTAGCTTCCCAAGCTGGATGTCGAGGGTTCGAGTCCCTTCGCCCGCTCTCATCGGTTGCAGATAAGCGGTTTCGACTTTCTTCCTGCCCCAAAACCGCCCCGATCGCCAGTCTTCCAGGCTAGCGCACTGCGATCAAGGAATGACGCCGTTCTGCAGGTTCGCGCCAAGCTATGGGCAAGGCAAACGCGAGTGTGAGGTCTGGGAGCCCGAAGTCGCTGATACTTCTGAATCAGCGGACAACAGGTCGTCCTCCGCGTCTACGAGGCGTCCGTAGGAACAATCACGTCATTTGGACTGGCTATGTCTGGCGAGGCCGCGACCATCAGCGATCCCGCTGACAAATCGTAGCAGCGCATGCGCCTGCTTGGGATCGAACCCGAGGGACGATCGAGCGACGCGATTTTCGGACTTCTGGCGCTTCGGGTTCATTGTGAACTCGCTCTATCAACCATCGCGCGGGACGATGGATAATCGCCGCTGGCGAACCGGAAGCGCCGGGCTCGAAACCGGCCGGCTGCCGCACGAGCTAGGCCCGGCAGGCAGCATAGATGACGAATGAGCAGTAGCAAGAGAACAGGCCGAGGAGGATGGCAACCGCCAGCGTCTGTTTCCAGCCGCGAAGGGAACACCAGACCATCAGGACGAATTCAATCAGCGAAAACGCCGCGGCCAGCCCGCCGCTGATCATGTCGTTGGCTCGATGAATCAGAGCGCTCAGGATGATGCAGTTGGGCAGGAAAAAGAACAGCCCCCACGGCCCGTTTCCGCCATGCCGCGCAGCAAAATCGAAAACCCAGGCAAACGGCAGCGTCGCGACCAGCCACATCAACAGCAGGCGTTCGATCGCGGGCTCTCCCCAGCGAAACCAGAGCACGCAGGCCGCAGCGATCAGGGCGGCGCCAATACTGCCGCCGAGCGCCCACTCCGGCGTCGAATGGGCGACCGACCGGGCCAAGCCCGCCACGATCGCCCCCGCGAGCGTGGCGAGCATCAAGCGGCGCAAACTCAGTTGCCGCCGCGGCGCCGGCGGCGGGAATTCAGTTTCGGCGGTCTCCTCCGGTAAGGTCGGCAAAAGGAAGCGACAGCGCAGTTCGGCCGTCAGGCGATCGACGCGGGCTTGCGATTCGGCCCCAAACGACCAGCCGAGCGAACTTTTCAACAAGCCGTGCTGCGTTCGAATGCACAAGACGTTCCGCGCCGCGAACCGTAGGTTCGGTCGCTGGACCGTGCCGATCTGCACAATCTCATCGCGGATGAACTTACTGTTGGAAGTGAACATCCGCAGGCGGCGCCAACGCACCGTGCCGGCTTGAAAGTCGAACTGCCAACTGGCCCACGACCCCAGGAACGCCGTCGCGAAGAGGATCATGGCCGCCCGAAACAGGCCGGAGTCGACAATCCGTTGGTCGTTAGATCGCTGGAGCCATTCGAAGAGAACCGGGACCAACATCGCAGCGGCTAGGCTCAGCCCCACCGCCCAGGGTAAGACTTGCAGTCGCTGAATACGCATCCCGTCTGCGGTTGCTTTCGTCCACCACGCCATCGGCGACTTCTCGGCAGATCAGGGTCAAAACGACGACCAAGCCCCGACCAAGCACTTCAGGCACATCAGAGCAGAGAGGCGGGAAATTTCGACAGATATCACGCGCTGCGAGCTAAAAACTCGTTGACTGCGGCCAACCACTGGATGGAATCGGGCGATTGCGCGCTGCGGGCGCGCTCCTGCCGTAATCCAATCAGCCACAATCTACGCGAAAACCCATGCACGAAGCCGGACCATTTTTCGTCGGCTGGGGCACGCTGGCTTTGATCAACACCGGCCTGGCCCAAGGCAAAAACCGCAGCGGCCTGAACTGCTTTCTCCTCTCGCTCCTCTTCGGCCCGTTCGCCGCCTTCCTGCCTGGTCGCATTCCTTAGCAAAAAGTACGGGCCCGAAACATAGAACGGCTTCCTCCGTCGCCGATCGCAGTGAGGCCGAAGCGAGTATTGAGGCGCTCGAAAAATAGCTGCAATGACGGCCGCGACGGGCTAACGTCTCGCCGGCACGATTTGGCGAGGTCGTGGTAACCAACTGGCCATAATAGGATATTAAAGACTGCCCGAATTGAATTTGAGCGACGAGTTGCATGGAACGAAAACCGCGCGACAGCCGCACTGCCACGTTACTCATCTGTCGCAAATGCGGGCTGCGAACTCAATCCGATACTCCAACACTAGGCTGGAATGCAAGGACCGTATGCTGGCTTTCGGGAATTGGGGCCGAGTGCTTACTGCTGCTCGGCGCCGACTTCGCGCAGCGCTTTCAGATAGCGAGCAATCTCTTCGTGAACTTCGGTCGTTTGGCTCACGACGAGCGCGCCCGCGTTGGGGAAATCCTCAATAGCGCCGTTGCTCCATGTGTTCGGGGCGACGCTGCATGAAACGAGCTCTATCAATGCATTATAGTCAATTGCGGCGCCCTTCTGCGGAGCGGTCGCGGGCCGAACGACGAGGTCGAACACCGGATAGACTTTTGTAGTCAGCATATTCTCGGCTTCAATCTTGGTCGTGATCAACAGCACCTCATCGCGGATGACGTAGGTCGTATCGAGTTCGTTCAACATGAGCCGCAGCGCGGCTCGCAGGCTCAGTCCGACAAGGCGCCGCGTCACTGGGGTATCGCTGCCGAGGCCTGCATCCGTGAGCGCCTTGGTATCGAGCCGGACTGAGATTTTTGCTTCCTGTTCAACATAGTCCATGACTTCGAATAGCGGCGTGTCGACGAAAGAAATGTCTAACCTGGCGTCGAGGGCCTTTTCGATCGCCGCTTCCTTGTCGTTCGCCTGCGGTTCGGCTGCCTGCGGCCAGTCGGGTTGCGGTCCCGGCACGGCGAGGCGGAGCGACGGTTCGTCCGGCGCGCCGAATAGCCACGAATAGCCAGACCCGAGTTCGCTGAGCAATCGCAACACTTGACGATGTATGGTCTCCGACTGGTACACGATCAGGCTGCCTGCCGCGGGCCAGACGCGTCCTTTCCCGCGCGGCGCCCAACTTTCGGGCGTAATAACTTCGGGCAAAGCCGCCGTCAGTTGTTTGGCCCAGTTGTCGAGCTGGCTGTCGGAGGGCCCAGTGGCGGCGACCGGCGCGCTGGCTGAAGTTGCGGCGTGATCTTTTGTGGCGGGACCGCCAGCGGCGGTGGAAGGCGCCGTTTCCGTCGGCGGTGCTTCGTCAGCATCGGCCGCATCGTCCGGCACGGCGAAGAAGCCGCCGCCCATCCCTCCGGCGGA
>JAICIG010000475.1 GCA_025924495.1 Pirellulales bacterium
AATGAATGCCAGCCAACCAAGCGGCGAACCGGCGGCGGCAATCCAACTTTGCGCGGCGGGGAATGCGTCCGGCGAAAATACGGCGAGCATTCCCAAAGCGGGCAGAAGTAACAACAAATTACCCGAATTTGCCAGGCCGAGTTGCACTCGCAGCAGCCGCCGAGCGCTCGGCGGTTCTGTTCTACCGCTAAACTCAAGAATCTTCCGCTGACTTGTCAGCCAGGCGACTGCCCACAGCGCCGCGGCAATCATGCAAAGTTGCAGCAGGGTGGCGGCCTCGAGGGGGCCGAACTGATGGACGCTCAGGGCATAGCCGCCGCCGACCGTGAGATTCGTCACCCATCCTGCCGAGAACGCATAGCGCGGCGATGCTTCTCGCACGGCATAACCCAACAGCGTTGCCGCGATCAGGGCCAGCGGAATTAAATACGACGCGAAGCCGAGGGCTCCGAACCAGGTTCCTGCCTGTGGCCCTTGCGGGCGCAAGCCGCTGAGCTGCATCGCGACCACGAGTCCCGTGATGAGCAACACGGGCGCCGCGCACAGTGCCAGCAGCAGGCTTTGAGCGATTTGCAAGTCACGATCATTGAGTTTGCAGCGGCAGCAGGGCTTCTGCGCCATGCGGGATAGCGGCTTTCGCAACCAGACGAGCGCCGAACCGAACAAGAAGGCGACGGCCAGGCTCCAGCGCAACGCCGACGCGGCTGCCAACGACCCTGCAAATGGGCCGGCCGCCAACATGGCCGCCGTGACGAGCAGCAAAATGCCGCACGCCATTTCCATTGTGCGCCAGCGATGCCGAAGAGCCAGTAGCAGAGCGAACGCTTGCGCCGACACAAGCGACCACGCAAGCGGCCCGAAGGCGAACATCCGCAGGCTGCCAGGAATAACCGGCCCGCCCCTAGAAAGCTCAGCAATTGCGCTCGGCAACAGATTCCAAGCGGCCAGAGCGAAGCTGCCGATTGATAGCCCATAGAACGTCCAGCGGTCCACGGCTGCGGCGTCGCGAGCTAAAAAGAGCTGCGCGCTGCCTGTTCGCCACAGTCCGATCCGCGCGACTGACCACGCGGCGCAAAGCAAACCGAGGCCAATGCCATACGCTTGCAAACTGCGTGGATCAAGCAGCGCGCTCGCTTGGTGTTGCACCCATGGTTGTCCGTTCAGCCAGGCAGTGATGGCGGACAACGCCGACGCGGTCAACGCGATCTGGAATGCGGCAAACCATGGTGTCGAGCGTTGCAAGACCGCCATAACCAGCCAAATCGCGGCGAGCAAACCCAGATATAGCGCCAATGCCAGCGGCGGCTGTTCGCCAATCCACAAGAGCGACGCCAAGGAGGCCAGCGAACTGATCGAGGCGCTTCTCCGCAGCGGCTGAACGATGCTCTGGTCTATGTCGCTCGCGGCGTGCTTAACAAACCGCTCAATAGCGAGGCTGATCGCCATCACGATGATCGAGTGGGCGAGACAGGCGGCCATCCAAGGGCACGCGAGCGCCGCCGCAGGGCGCAGGAACCCCGCATCGATCAGTCCAACTGCAATCAACGCGGAACCGAGATAGCTCAGCAACCTGTGCCTCAATCGCAGATTGAGCGATAAGGATCCCAGGCCGTAGGTCGCGCAGGCCCCAAGCACGAGCCAACGCCCGGCATCATCGGCAACGTACGCGTTCCCAAAAATATTTGACAAGCTTGCGGCTGCCGTCGCCAGGCAGGCGCCTGCATAATACCTGGCGTCAATGAATAGTTTCGGACGGCGAACGAGCACTTCGGAGACGGCAGCCAATGCAACGAAGAGTCCGATCAGCAGTGCGCCAGTTTGCTGATCGAGCGCAAGCTGAATCATCTTCTGTCCGAGTAGATCTCGTGGGACATCAGCAAAATGTCCCAACGCAAGATGCGAGGCCGTAAGATAGACGACCGCCAGGCTGGCGAGCGCCGCCGCATGTGCGACCGCTAAATGACAACGAAATCCGATCGCGGAGAGCGCCAGGAAATTCATGATCCCGACGGCAAGCATCGCCAGCGGCAGCGGCCAGGCCAATGCTTGAGCGGCCAACATGACCAGTGCGCCGACGAGTGCGACGGTTGTTCCCGCTGTTTGCCATCCGGCCAGTTCTTGCCCTTCTCTGAGGCCATACATCACTGCAATTCCCGACATACAAATCGGCAGGGCGGCAAGCGCAATCAACAGCGAGAAGTGATTTAGGGTCGTGGCATAGTCATCGCTGCTAGCGACGAGCAAGCAGAGAGCCGCGCCGAGGGCGAAGGTCGAGGCGCCCACAAGGATGAATAGTTCATTGGCGCGGTCGGCGCCAATGAACTTGCGGCTTGCAATAATATTCGCGCCGTTACCTGGAGAGTGCTCAAACATCTTGCGTCGAAGGGAAACAAGCGCTGCGCCGATCGCGCCGGCATGGCACGCGACGGCCAATCCGCCTACGAGCATCAACCAAACCGGCGGCAAATGATGGCGAGCCAGCAATAGCAGCCCAGAATTGCCAACCACCGCGCAGGTCAGTTGCCAGCGCCATCGCGGTACAAGCACGAGTGCGGCCCGCTCGACGAGCGCGACGAATATGCCCAGCGAGATCAGTTCGGCGAGCAAAGCGAACCAATCCCAGCCGGCGCTTGCTGTCGCGGCCATGGCCACGAAATTCAATGGCACGAGCAGCGTGGCGATGATCAGTATGCCGCGGCTGGTTGATTCCAATTTCCAGCGATGTTCCGTGTATAGACCCGCGCCGAAGACCGCGGCGGACACTCCGACAAGGATCAGGAATTGAAAGTAAGGAATCGTGTTGAGCGTATCCCAAAGGCTGATCACCAGCGCGATTGACGAACAGACGATCAGCAGCCCGCCGACCAGCTCGCCCCAGCGGATATTGCGCTCGTCCATGAATGTCGCCAGCATCTCCGCAAAGGTGCGCCGCGGTTCGGGCGGCGAACGGCGAGCGGCCGGTGGAAACGAAATCGGCTTCGGTCCGGCCGGAGGAGGCGCGGCTGGTGCGATCGTTGGTGCAATCGAGGGTGATGATGCGGCAGACCGAGCAGAGATTCTTGGCGCCATAGCGGCAACTAAGTCGCCATATGGCCTGATGGGAGATGTGTCGATGCCGTGGTTTGCGACTTCCGCCATTACCGGCGCCGTCTTCTTCTGCCGTTGCGTAGCCAGTACAGTCGCTGCAGGCGCCTTTTGCGCGGCTGGCTGCTGTTCGGCAGCCGCTAACTGTGGGAAAGCGGCGCCGTCCGCATGCAAAAGCTGGCGACGATACGTTTGCACGCGCGACAGGAGTCGTTGTGCGACCCGGGCCTTCAGTTCGCCGCGCTCGTGCCATCGTCGCAGTTGGCGCTCGGTGGCTTCCAAATCCGTGATCTCGGCAATCCGCGCTTCGGATCGGCCTGCCCCGCACTGACTGCATCGGCGCTCGCCCGGCAACAACAGTCGTCGGCATCGTGGGCAGCGGCAGGTTTCGCTTGGCGATTCCTCAAGCGAAAATAGCGTACGGCAGATGAACGCCAACAGCACCCAGGCGCCGTGTCCGATGACCGTGACGAAGGCAAGCGCAAGCAGCAAGATGAGTAGCCACATCAATCCGCTCCCCTCGATCCCAGATGAGCCGAAATATGGCGAGGAAAGCTGTGAGCCGGTCGCTGCGTTTGATCGCAATCGCCCGAGGCTGCCCTCTTAAGGGCCGGCCAGCATCAGCATTCTCTCTCGCCGCTGATTTCTAAGGCGCGGGGACGGCGGAGATATAACGAGCATTTTTCGGCCGGTCTGGCCTACGCGGTGACCGCGATATTGTCGCGGTGGACGACCTCTTGATAAGGGCAATGCCCTAAGGCCGAGGCGATGGCCTCGGTCTTTAAGCCTTTAATGCGGAGCACTTCCGAGGCGGCGTAATTCGTCAACCCACGTGCGAACTCGGCCCCCGACTGGTCTCGCAGCGAAACGACGTCCCCCTTTTTGAATTCGCCAACCGCATCGAGCACGCCGATAGCCAGCAAGCTGCGCCCTTGCTTCTCGACCGCCTGCCGGGCGCCGCGGTCGAGCACTAACTGGCCGCGCGGTTGGGCCGTGAAACCGATCCAGCGCTTCCAGGAAGGAATTGATTGGCCTTGGGCCACTACCAGCGTGCCCACATCGTCTCCGGCAAGAATGCGCGCGAGGGTGCCGGGCGTACGGCCATTGGCGATGATCACGTTTTCGCCCGCCATGGTGGCGATGCGAGCCGCGGCCAGCTTGCTCGCCATGCCCCCCTTGCTCAGCCCGGTTAGCTTGTCTCGCACCAAGGCGAAGATCGACTCGTCGAGTTTGGTAATGGTCGGGATGCGTTGAGCTTCTTGCGAACGCGGGTCGCCGTCGTAAAGTCCATCGACATCCGACAGCAGCACCAACAACGGCGCTCGAATCAGATTGGTGACCATGGCCGCCAGGCGGTCGTTGTCACCGAAGGTGGTCTGCAACTCCTCAACGCTGACCGTGTCGTTTTCGTTGATGATCGGTACGGCGCCGTATTCCAACAGCGTGAGGATGGTGTTCCGCACATTGAGATAACGCGTGCGATCGTCGAGATCGTCGGCCGTCAAGAGAATCTGGGCGGCATGACGACCGAAAGCACGGAGGGAACGATCGTAAGTTTGCACCAAGCAGCTTTGACCGACGGCGGCCACGGCTTGCAAGTGGGCCAGGTCGCGCGGCCGTTCGGCCAGACCGAGCAACCCCATTCCGGCTCCGACGGCGCCGGAGCTCACCAGAGCGACTTTGCGGCCCGATTCCAGAATCTGGTGCAGTTCTTCCGCAAGCGCCGCGATGCGCTCTTCATTCAACCGCCCGTCAGGACGGGTCAGCACGCGCGTACCCACTTTGACGACGAGCATCTCGGCGGCTGTGGCGATCTCTTGGCGAAGCAAGTCGGTCATGGGTGCGTGTCTTAAATGAGCGGGTAATGCAATCCCCACGTTTGGGCGGAGCCAGGCTGCAGCCAAGCTCGGCGCAATCGAACAGCTTATCGGTTTCCGGCAAGACCGGAGAAGTGTCTTGCTACCGCGATGCCAACTGTCCAGTCGCTGTAAACGCTGCCCTAAGATACCTTTAGCCGCTCCGCTCTCACAAGCGGACCAAGGCGTGCTCCATTCGGCTTTTCGGCGAGTTGTTAAGATATTGTTTTGCTTCTACAATGAATTCGCGTGAGTTCGAGCGACGCCGATTCGTCAACACCTGCTGATTTTCGGCGGTTTGGACATCGCTGGCGACGGACCGCGGCGAACTGCTCCCCTCCCACACCAGCGGCAAGCAGGTCATTTCAAGCGCGATGAGCGAACTCCATCATGAGTGCGGGGTGGCGGCGATCTACCACCTCCCGGGCAGGGGCGTCAGCCCGCTTTGCCCTGAACAGGGACCCGATGAAGTCTCGCGGCTAATGCCGCGAATGTTGCTCGACATTCAGAATCGCGGCCAGCTTTCGGCCGGCTTCACCACGTTCAATCCCGAGCGCAAGCAGCTCATCGACACGTACAAGGAGCTGGGCGGCGTGAGCGAAGTGTTTCGTCTCAGCCACCGCGGCAAGTACGAAAGTCTGATGAATGAATATGCCGGTCGAGCGGCGATCGGACACGTGCGATACGCCACCTGCGGCGCCGAAGACCGCAGCTATGCTCAGCCGTTCGAGCGGCACCATTTGCAAAAGCAGAAGTGGTTTAGCTTCGCTTTCAACGGCCAGTTGGCTAACTACATGG
>JAICIG010000476.1 GCA_025924495.1 Pirellulales bacterium
CGGTTGCCGGGGGAATTGAACATGTACCTGGCGTTCAGCAAGCCGCGCGACGCGCCAGGCTGGTTCGCGCAGCACTTTTATGTCGTGCCCGGCGGCAAAGGCGATTTCGAACTGCCGCCGATCGAATTGATGCTGGCGCGGGGCCGCGTGGTGGATAATCGCGGCCGCGGATTCGCGGGGCTGAAGATCGAAAAGGCCGTCACGCGAATTGAGGTGCAAGGCGAACTGTTCGAGGATTCCGTTCGTTCCTTGTCACAGTCGCGCGAGCTGGCAACCAATGACAACGGCGAGTATCGAGCATGGGTTGAAGTCGGCCCGGATTATCGCGTGCAGGTTCATGCCGACGGCCGCGCGCCACAATGGAGCGACTGGGTCAAGTTCAGCGGCGAACGGCCGGCCATATTCCCAGATATCGTAATCGACTCGCTCAGTTCGATCGCTGGTCGCATCGTCGATCGTCAAGGCCGCCCGATTCCAGGCGCCACGGTCATTCAAGCAGGCGACGGCCCCTTGCGCACCGAGGTCGTCACCGACGCCGACGGCCGTTTCCGCCTGCCGGGCTACCAACGCCAAAACGGCTACGTCTTCGTCGAGAAGGCCAGCTTCCGCTTTCATGGACAGCGCGTGAAACCGGGCGACGACGATGTGCAGATCGCCCTGGCTCGCACCAGCGAACCGCCCGAGCGACGCCTGGCGAGCTTGCCCGAGGGGGATACGGCGGCCGAGGCGGATATGGCCATGAAAGTTTTGGCGTCGGCGCTCGAACGTAAGCCTGAAGGCGCCGAAGATCGCGACACATGGCTTCTGCTCGAGGAACTGGCGCTCATCGACCCGACGGCGGCGCTCGATCGGCTGGAGGCGCGGGGGTTGCAGGGCGAGCAGGCCGACATGCTTCGGTTCAATATCGCCAAGCAATTAGCGGCAGACCATCCCGACGACGCGATGGCCATTATCGAAGGGCTCAACGATGCTTACGCTCGCGCCTCGGGCTACGTCACTTCGGCGGAAGCTTTGCCCGACGCGCTTCGCGACCGCAAGATTGAATGGCTCCGCAAGGCGCGATTTCATCTGCGAGCCGCGGGCGACCCGACCATGCGGACGGCAATGAATGGGTATATCGCGCGGCTTTTGGTCGAAAGCGGCCAGGCGGACGAGGCGCGCAAGATCGTGACCGAAATCCAACCCAAACAGCTTCCGCTCGACGGCGTTGCGGCTTACGTGCGAGGAGTCGTCGCCGAGGCGCTGGCCTCCTTCGATCTGCCGGCGGCATTGGCGTTGATCAAAGACCTGAAAGACGATCGCGAATACGACCGACATCATGGCAATATTGCCCGCATTGCCGCCCCCTCTCAACCGGCCGAGGCTTTGCGGGCGCTCAAGCTGGTGCGCGACGATTTTCAGCGAGATCAGCATGCGACGCGTGCAGCTTGCCTGATGATGGACGATCCGGCGGCGGCCGAGGAAGCCATCAGCATGATCAAGAGCCTTGATCTGCGCGCCTTCGCCCAAGGACTGTGTAGCCTGACTCTCGCCAAGAACGATGCGAAGCAGGCCCGATTGCAGCTCGACCGCGCCTACGAAACGCTGACGAAGCTGGTTGAAAGCGACGCCCCGCACATGCATGTATATCACGCCGCGCCCGTTGTGGCGGCATGGTTGCTGCCCATCGTCGAGACGTTGGCGCCCGATCAGGTCGATGAATATTTGTGGCGGGCGATGTCACTGCGCCTGCCGCTGGCAAAGCAAGGGGACCGAGAACGCACAGTGCTGAATTCGCGGGCCTATCTGGCCATGTATCTTTCGCGCTACGACCGTGAGTTGGCGCGCGAAGTTTATGGCGACCTGATCGGCGAGGCGGCCAGGCTCGAGCCGAACGAGTACTCGGGAGGCGCCAAGGGCTGGTTCGCCGCAGCGGCGATGGTCGATCCCAACTGGGCGGTTTCGCTCTATGACGCGCTCGCCGACGATGCTCCGCGGAAT
The DNA here is from genome assembly GCA_025924495.1 of Pirellulales bacterium. The sequence goes on from JAICIG010000476.1 coordinate 1,981, forward strand.
GTCAAGGCTCAAGCGCGCAACGGCCTGGTCGACATTCTTTCCCGACACGGCGAGGCGCGATGGCAAGAGGCCGCCGACTATCTCCGAATGCCGCTGCCGTGGCATGGGATTCAGTAAATCCGCGCCCTAGCGCCCTCGATTTCAGAACGCCCCGCGTCGAATCGTCGCAAGCTCCCCAATCGCCGCGGCGCCTGTTAGACTGTCGCCTGTTGAGCCGAGGCGGCGGCGAGGCAACAGGATGTTTCCGTCGTAGCGTAGATCGCCTGAGGCCGGGGTTAATCGAACACGCTTTCGTCAAGGAGCTGCTGATGTCTGGTCGCCGACGGAGTTTCGCCGTTTTCTTCCTGGCAACGAGCTGCATGCTGCCGGTAGCCGGCGCCGCGCGAGCGCAGCACGAGCATCACGAAGGACACGTTCAATTCTCGCTGCGCTCGGTCAACAGCGGCGCCTGGTCCGATGCGAAGACTTGGGCGCCGAAGCGCGTTCCGCAGGCGGGAGATCGGGTGCTGGTCAGCCGCGGGACGACGGTCGACTATGACGTAGCCAGCCCCGATGTGATCCGCTTGATCCAAGTCGTCGGCACGCTTCGCTTCGCCCGCGACCGCAATACCGAATTGAATGTCGGCCTGCTGAAAGTACAAAACAGCGATGAGTGCAGCGAGAGCGGGTTCGCCTGCGATTTTCGCGGCGCCAATCTGGCCGGCGAGCCAAGCGACGCGCCAACAGGCGGGATGCCCGAGTTGCTGGTCGGCACGCTCGACGAACCAATCCCTGCCGAATATACGGCGCGCATCCGCCTGCACTATCTGGAAGGCATGCCGCAGGACGACGCGCCGGCCATTGCCTGCTGCTCGGCCCGGATGGAGTTTCACGGCGCGCCGCTGAAGCGTACCTGGCTCAAGCTCGGCGCCGATGTCAGGTCGGGCGATGGCAGCGTAACGCTGTCCGAACCTATGACCGATTGGCGAGTGGGAGACGAAGTGATCATCACCGGATCGAAGCGAAAAGGCTTCGCCACCTACCGGGCCAAACCGGGCGTGCCGGAGCCGGGTCAAACCGAGACGCGACGTATTACGGCCATCGACGGCGCCACGCTGTCGCTCGACAAGCCGCTCGAATTCGAGCATGCCGGCAGCGGCGAATTCCGCAGCGAAGCGGCCAACCTGACTCGCAACGTCATCGTCGAAAGCGCCGATCCGGACGGCCAGCGAGGTCACACCGTTTATCATCGTTTCAGTCGCGGCGGGATCAGTTACGCCCGCTTCGCGCATCTGGGCAAAGAGGGCGTGCTCGGCCGCTACGCGATTCACTTCCATTTGATCGGCGACACGATGCGCGGCAGCCAGGTGCTCGGCGCCGCGATCGTCGATTCGCACAACCGCTGGGTCACCATCCATGGCGCCCAATACCTGGTAGTGCGCGATTGTGTGGGATTCCAAAGCGTCGGGCATGGCTTCTTTTTGGAGGACGGAACGGAAGTCTATAACCTGCTCGACCGCAACTTGGGCGTGCAATCCTATCGCGGCAAGCGGCTGCCCAAGCAGGTGCTCGGCTTCGACGCGAACGAAGGAGCGGCCTTCTGGTGGGCCAATGGCCGCAATTCGCTCGTCCGCAACGTCGGTTGCGAGAGCGATCAATACGGCTTCCGCTACGACATGCAAAGTACGTCGCAGGCTGACAGCCGATTGCCGATTCTGCAGCCCGACGGCAAGCGGCAGACAATCGACGTGCGCACGATTCCCATCTGGCGGTTCGAAGACAACGAGGCGCATACGAATTTTGCCGGCATGGTGGTTGCGGCCAATGGCGATTCGCAACCGGATGATGCGATTCGAGACGAGCACTCGTTGGCGCGCATCAAGCAGGTCGACTGGACCGGCCCCGACGCACGTCATCCGCACGTCATTCGCGGCTTTACTGTTTGGGAGGCGCATTACGCCTTCCGTCCGCAGAGCCCTTCGATGCTGATCGAGCGGCTGCGCATCGACCGCGCCGAATATGGGGTCTACCGTCCCGCGTTCGACAATCACGTCTACCGCAGCGTGCACCTTTCCAAGCTTGGCTCCGAGCCGTTCAACCGCGGCATGGACGACGCCAGCGCCCAGCTCGGCAGCTTCACCGTCGACGGCCTGACGATCGACAGCCTGCGCGGCGGCAACCAAGGACATCCGGTCGTTCACATGACCGACAATAATCTATCAGGCAGCGCCGAAAGCCACTTTCGCAACGTGGTCTGGACCAGCGAAGACGGGCGGCGCCCCGTATTTAACCGCGGCGGTTCGTTACGAGTCGATCCCTACGTCAGCCAAGGCGTGCCGTATTACATCCACGATTATTTCGGACCCGGCCGCCATGCCAAGATCGTCAGCACCAAAGCCAAGGATTTGCTCGCCGACGGCAACCATTATCGTTCGTTGCCGCCACTCACCGGGGACGAATCGGCGGTAGCCGAGGTGAGCGGCGCTAGTTGGCCCGAACTGCTTGCAGCAGTCGATGATGTTCCGCCGGCGACGATCATCCTCTCGGTAAAACCAGAGGAAAGCGGACAACTCGTCGTTCGCGGCGTTTCACACGATAACGGCGAGATTGTTTCAATCCGCGTCAACGACAAGCCCGCAGAGATCGTGTCGCGCGGGGCGGGCGTTTGCGATTGGCAGGCAACCTTCGAAGCCGATGCCGACGGACCCATCGTCGCGTTCGCCCAGGACACAGCGGGCAATGTCGAGCACACGCCGCACCGAATTGAGACGGCGAAGGAAGCCGACTAACGGCGTTGGAGCCGCCCGCTTCTTTTAAGCGACTAACGCACTGCTGCCGCGGAATACGGCGCGGCGCGGAGCGTTTAATTTTGCGGCGCGGTGCGAAATAGCGAGTTCCGGTTGCTGGCATTCCCCCCCAACGCGCGGCCCAGCAGTAACCAGCCCGCAATGGCTTTTCATCGTCCGGCCATGTGGGCAGGCGACTTGCCGGTCGCGCCTGCCCGCAGCCTTATTCGGCGCAGGCACGCGCGCCCGGAGAACCGGATAATCGCCGATTTACTTCAGTGCTCCAATCACATTCGGCGCCAGACAAATGCAAGAAGGTGCGTGGCCTTTGCCCGACTCAAAGCGCTGAATCGGCGGCCCGTCGACTACGACAGTTTGTCGCACTTAAAAGAGCGGCAACTTCGGCAAGGCGTTGAGTCCCGGTGGCACGCTCGCACAAGCGTCCGCGCTATGGCACGTGCTCCCAGTCGCCGGAAGGCTGTCGGCGGCTGTGTTTGACGCTTTTTTATAAAAATATTGCAAATAAGAAACGCGGGATATACACTGCAGTCGCATGAGCCCAAAAAAGGGGACTCGAGCGACACCCAGGCGCCTGTTCGGGTTGCATTCGCGTTTACTCGGCCGTCCGGGGGTTGCGCAGGCGGGAAGAACCGCCGCCCAGGCAATGAACCTGTTCTGTTCCGCCTGTGGTGCGACGTCTCGTCAACCGAATTGCATTCGATGCCGCGGTAGTTGGCTGCGGCGACAACCTAAACGTCGGACGGACGCCGGCAATCAACTTGTGAGCTACGCGTGAGGCGAAGAGCTATCGCAATGGGAAAGAGATCGACAACGGAACAGAGCCAGTCGAAATCGCAACGGTAACAGAAGGAGTCGTCATTCCGCCGAGGCGCCGTCGCCCGGCACAATAAATCCTTTTTCAGAATCCGGAGACTTGTATGCCTCATCATTTCATCACGACCTCACCAGCGCGGCGGCGCGCGGC
>JAICIG010000477.1 GCA_025924495.1 Pirellulales bacterium
GCGATCAACTGGGCGTACTGCGAGCCGAAGTCGAGAACGAGCACCTTTTCATCGGCGATGCGGCCGAGCTCGCTGGGGCGAGTTTCCACGCTAGTCATGGCGACGCCAGGCAAAAAACAAAAAGGCCCGTCGGCAAGGACGAGCGAAACCACGGATTATAAGAATTGAGCGCCGCGGCGGCTAGGCGCCCGCCGCATGACTACTGTCGCCCTGCGCCGGCAGCCAGTATAGTGAGATCTGTCGCCACCAAGCGGCGACCGGCTGATGCCGCGACGCTCTGTTTATCAACCTGGTTGCTTTTCGGCTCGTGCAGATTCTGCTGACTAACGACGATGGGATTTATGCGCCTGGTTTGGCCGCAATGGAGCGCGAGTTGCGCAAGCTAGGCGAGGTCTGTGTTGTGGCCCCCGCCACCGAGCAGAGCGGCGTGGGACACTCGATCACCTTCCTCAGCCCCTTGGTGGTCAAAGAGTTATTCGACGGCGAACGGCGGCGTGGGTGGGCCGTCGAGGGAAGCCCCGCCGACTGCGTAAAAATTGGGGTCTTCGAGTTCTGCCCGCGGCGGCCCGACCTTGTGGTGAGCGGCATCAACGGAGGGCTGAACGCCGGCATTAACGTGCTCTATTCAGGCACGGTAGCGGCGGCGATCGAAGGGGCCTTTTTCGAACTGACGAGCGTCGCCGTCTCGTTGGAATACAATGAACATGCCCAATTCGACAAGGCGGCTCGGCTGGCGCGCTCCGTGATCGAACAGATTCTCGAGCGCAAAGGACCGTCGCCGCAGCTTTATAATCTGAATATCCCTACCAAGGCTTTGCAGCGCCCGAGCGAGTTGCGCGTCGTACCGATGGGCGTGGCTCGCTACGGAGAAAAGTACGAAAAGCGCACCGACCCTCGGGGACGAAGCTATTTCTGGGCCACGAACGAACCGCCGCCCCCGCCCGGCGAGCATGAGACCGACTTGACGGCGCTGGCCAAGGGGCATGTGACGCTGACGCCGCTCGACTTCGACCTGACGAAGACGACCGTGCTTTCGGAAATGGAACGGTGGGAGTTCAAGTTACCTGCGGTGGCGGACTGAAATTCGGGGCGCAGCAACATCCGGCGCGATTGCCGAAGGAGCGCTTGGCTATGAGAACGTGTTTCTCGTTTTTGACCATGATGGGGCTCGTTATTTCGCTGGGCTGCGGCGACATGGGCGGCAGCCGCCGCAACGCCAGCGGGTCCATCGGCGGCGCCGGGTTGGTGACGCCCGATCAACAAGTTTCGCAGCCGGCGCCTGCCGCTCAGCCACAGGCCGCGCCGGCCTCGGCCATTTCTGCCGCCGCGCAGTTAGGCCAGGGCGCCGCGGTTCCGACGACGGCCGCATCCGGAGCGCAGGCCCCTGCCCCTCAAGCGCCCGGCGCCCCGGTTCCGCCCGGGGCTCCTGCGCAGCCGAACCTGGTGCAAGAGAAGGCTCAGGCAGGCGTTTCGGGTAAGGGGAACTACGGCCCCGGCGTGGTGACCACGCCGATCGGCGCCTACTTTCAAGCCAGAGAACGCATCGTGTTCGAGATCGCCATCCCGGGAGCCATGAATCTCTACGTCGCCGAAAAGGGCTATAAGCCCAAGACGCAGGAAGACTTCATGCGCGACATCATTCAGTTCAACCAGATCAAGCTGCCCGAACTGCCGCCCGGCCACAAGTATGTTTACGACCCGCAAAAAGGCGAGTTGATGGTCGAGCATCCGCAGTAAGACAGGCATCTGTGGCTCGGCTGACTGCCAAGACAAATGACCTGCCACGAAGATTCTTGTGGACAATCGCCTCGCGTCTGATCAATCTGGAAGTCAGAGCCTGGCGGTTGGCGTCGCTAAAAAGCCGCTCGCACGGCTCTTCTCGACACCCCTTCGGTAGGCGTTGGCTATGAAGCGTTTGCTCGGCGTTGCGTTGCTGTTGGCGATCGGATTGAGTTCCTCGGGAGCTGCGGCCGCCGAAAGCTGGATGTTCGAACGATCGTACTACAGCCATAAGCCCGAAACGCCGGTGCAGGTCGGCCGCCGTGCGCGGGGCGGACCTTTTTATACCCGGCCCCAAGGCGCCTACTTCAACGGCGGCTTCCGCCGATTGCGCAGCACGATCAACGTCGGCGGGTACGTCTACGACAATCTGAACCTGTTCGAATCGTGGGCTCAAACGGGCGGCCAGTTTTAAGTCCCGCCGCAACCGCCAGCCGCAGCAAGTCTGCCATTGGGGCGCATTGAACGAGCGCCTCTCATTCTGGGCGGTCGTGACTGCGCCCCGGACCGATCGGCGGCCCGAGATCTTCATAGCCGGTCAATAGCCAACGGTCATCGCGGCGGCGCAAGTCGACGCGAAATCTTCGAATGACGACTCCTTCGCCCGAATCTGATGCAGAGCGAAAGCTGCCTTTCACATTGCCGATAAATTCGGCCTCCGCCGATGGCGTGCTGGTCAGCCTTCTGAAATGGACTTGCAAATCTTTGATGTGTGCGTCACGAACGCGCGCCTGCCTGAGAATGCCGGCCACCTGCTGACGCATGCCGGTAGCCTGCGGATCGATATGCTCGAGAACCCCTTCGACATCATTGGCCTGCACCGCCTGTGCCGTGGCTTCGAGCGTAGATTGGATTCGTTCATAGTCAGTTATGACTAATTGCTCGATCGTTAGGCCCGTCAACACCAGCGCCAGCACGGCCGCCATCGCCAGCACGACCTTCAGTTGCCGGGTGTTAACCACGACCACGGCCAGCAGTGCTTCAATCAGGCCGCCCGCTACGAGCAGCAGCGTCGGATCTTCGAACAACCAGCTCATGGCGAGGGCTCCGAGTGGGGCGGACGCCGATAAATGGCATAAGCAATCGAGGCTGCGACCATCAGCGCGGCCAATAGCAGCATCAATGATCGCAGGCTGACCATGGGTTCGTCAGCGACGCGCGCGGAGGCGCCCGGATTTTGATCATCTCGCGCGGCGCCGATTTCTGGCGCGGCCCCCTGCCCTGCCCCGCTGCGAGCGTTCATTCGCGCGGCCGCCTTCTGGCGCGCTTGATACATTCGTTCCAGCCGTGCCTCGCGCTGAGCGAATTTCGGCTGAATCAATGCCGCGGCAAAAATTGCGACGCCGCCGAACAGCAGCAGCCAGAACAGCGGCGAATCGCTGAGCTGGTGGGACGTTTGAGGCGGGGGCGTCGAATGCATCGAATGGTCGCCGGCTGGGACGTGTAACATGACTCGAAAGCCAGGTCCGCTTGGCTGAGCCTGCTGTTCTCATCATCGCCGGGCACGGCGTGGTCCGTCAACGCGCCGGCGGGGCGTCGAAGAGATGAAAAATCCCGGCCTTCGCCGCAAGACGAGGCGAAAGCCGGGATCATGGCGGATAGCGACTTTATTCGATTGGCTACTTCTTGATCCAGTTCGGGAACAATTTGCCGGCGTACACGGCCGAGTCGCCGAGAATCTCTTCAATCCGCAGCAGTTGGTTGTATTTGGCTGTGCGGTCGGTGCGAGACAGCGAGCCAGTTTTGATCTGGCCCGTGGAAAGCGCCACGGCAAGGTCGGCGATGGTCGAATCTTCTGTTTCGCCGCTGCGATGGCTGGAGATGCTCGTATAGCCGTTGCGGTGAGCCAATTGAATGGCTTCGATGGTTTCGGTCAGCGTACCGATCTGGTTGACCTTGATCAGAATGCTGTTGGCGATGCCGCGGTTGATGCCCTCTTGCAAGCGGCCCGTGTTGGTGACGAACAGATCGTCGCCGACAAGCTGCGTCTTCGAGCCGACGCGATCGGTAAGCAACTTCCAGCCCTCCCAGTCATCTTCGCTGCAGCCATCCTCGATCGAGCAGATGGGGTATTTCTCAACCCAGCCCGCCAGCAGGTCGACCATGCCGGAAGCATCGAGCGATTTGCCGTCCATCGAGTAAGTCTTCTTCTTGGAATCGTAGAGTTCGGTGGCGGCGACATCCAAGGCAATGCCCACCTGTTCGCCGCGGCCGATCTTGTAACCCGCCTGGCCTACGGCTTCGACGATCAAATCGAGTGCCTCAGCGTTGCTCCCCAAATCCGGGGCGAAGCCGCCCTCATCGCCCACGGCCGTCTTGTAGCCCTTCTTTTGCAGCACTTTTTTGAGATTGTGGAAAATCTCGACGCCGCAGCGCAGGGCCTCGCTGAACGAGTCGAAGCCGAGCGGCATGACCATGAATTCCTGCACGTCGACCTTGTTGTCGGCGTGGGCGCCGCCATTCACGATGTTCATCATCGGAGCAGGGAGCAACCTGGCCCCGGCTCCGCCTAAATAGCGGAACAGCGGCAAACCGCAGAAATTTGCGGCCGCGTGTGCGGCGGCCAAGGAGACGCCGAGGATCGCGTTGGCGCCCAGGTTTTTCTTGTTCGGGCTGCCGTCGACTTCCAGCATCCGCCGGTCGACATCGGCCTGTTCCAGTGCGTCTTGACCGATCAGCGCTTCGGCAATCTCCTTGTTGATGTGATCGATTGCCTTGCTCACCCCCTTGCCAAGGAATTGCTTCGCGTCGCCATCTCGCAGCTCCCAAGCCTCATGTACTCCCGTGCTGGCGCCGCTCGGCACGGCGGCTCGGCCGAAGGAGCCATCGGCCAAGCGCACGTCCACCTCAACGGTAGGATTGCCGCGACTGTCGAGGATTTGGCGGCCGTGGATGTCAACAATTAGTGAATTCATGCGTCTTTCTCACTCTTTTATAGGCCAGTCGCCGCAGGCGAGCCGACATGTGGCGCCGCGGCGGACCGACGGGGCTTGCGTTTCATGGGTCAATTTGCCGCCCATTGTGCCGAATCGCCCCGCGATTGGCTATGGGGGCGATAAAACAGCAGCATGCCGTGTGGACAGTGCGTTCGCCTGAGGTTGCTAACAGGGACAGGTTGTAGCGTAGGCAGGCGCCCGGCCGAGACAAGCGGGCACGATCCGCAAAGACTGATGGCACTGACTGTTCGGCGATGGTTGTGAATCGCCTCGCTTGCTTTCCAACGCCGCCCTTTCGAGATACGATGCCATCATGTCTCAGATTGAAGCCTCGACGGCACGCTCCTCGCCCGAGCCGCTGCCCATAAATATCACGAGCGTCCAACCCGGGGGGGGCGTTTGCTACCAGATTGAATTAGCTTGGGGGCGCTGGCGGCGGTGGGCCTTGCGCACGTTCCGTCCCGGCTACGTGGCGCGGATGGCGGCCAGGCGGCGCGGCAGCTCCGAAGGGGCGCCTCACGAGTTGCTCGATCCTCGCGATCTGAAGTACTGCCGCAACTTGTGCACGGCCGACTGGGCGCCTGCCGACGATGCCTTTGCCTGGCGCGAGCGAATTCCGTTCGCCCGCTGGGGGCTGGCGGAACTCTTGCTCATGGGCCTCCCGATGCTGGCGCTGACGATCGCTGCGGCGGCCTTTTATTGGCCGCTGGCATTTGTTCCGGGCGTCGTGCTGGGGTTGATTATCTGGTTTTTTCGAGATCCCCCCCGCCGCATTCCGCAAGAGCCGGGCTATGTGGTATCGCCGGCGGATGGCACGATTGCCGAGATCGTGGAGCTTGACGAAGATGAGTTTCTGGGCGGTCCGGCAGTACGGATCGGCATTTTCCTTTCTATCTTTAATGTCCACATCAACCGAGCCCCGGTGCGTTCGCGCGTCATTCGTTTGAAGTACTCGCCGGGATTGTTTCTGAACGCGATGCGCGCCGA
>JAICIG010000478.1 GCA_025924495.1 Pirellulales bacterium
GTTATCGCCCTCGAGCCGGAAACAATACAGGTCGCCAACTTTAGCTCGTTCGACATACGTCGAAAAAAAGCCCCCCGACTCTGCCTTCAATGACTGCGAAACTTGGGAAAGTTGTCCACCGCCTGGCGGCTGGCAGTCCACGACGACTTCAACTTGTTGGCAGCGCGGCGCCCAGACGCGAAAATGAACGCCGCCGCGAGCTTGCGCTTCGGCGCCAATAAATAGCCGTCGACTTGGCCCAGCCGATTCCATTTGTCGATCCTTTCGTAGGGCCGGCCCGGCCATTTATGCCCAGCGACAGCCATGACCGCCCCTTATAGCAATCGATGTGCCATAAGAGGCTGGGCCTAGACGGGGCGAGCATCTGCGGCAGCCTGACCTAAGCCGAGGGCTTCCCTAAATTCCGTGGCGTTCAACCTGTCACGCCTCGACGCCTTAACTGATCGGCAGCACGCGAGTTAAGACTGGATATGCCGCGGAGAACTTTGACCGCGGCCAGCCGCGTGGCGTGCGATGATTGAACGAGAAGCAGCCAAGGTGGACCGCTCTCGTCCAGCAAGCGCGAGCTTAATCAACCTTGGCCAAACCAATGACCGAACAGCCCGCGCGCGCGGCGGATGACGCTCATTTCGGTCGGCGGCTCACATTCCGTGGCCATCAGATAAGAGCGGAAGCTGATTAATAGCTGACGGGCGCGCTCGGCCACTTGCTCTTTGCGACGGTCGCGCTTTTTGTGCGGCACGATCGCTAAATGAATCCGGGTCCGCGCGGCTCCCATCCCATTACTCCGATCTCGGCCTTGGTCGCGCGGGATTTCTTCGAATTTCAACTCCATGACCAGGCGCACGGGCCGATCGGCGACGCGACGCAGTAGCGAGTTGCTTCCTTCGGCGACGGCGATTCGAATCTCGTCGCCGTCCGCGGAAAGGACATCGGCATGATGGTCGGCGACAAACCCGCGAAGCTTTTCGACGCACACGGGCAACGGCGCTTCGCTAAGGAGTTGCCGCTCGATCAGGACATTGCTGGAAGCCTGTCGCATGCCAAAGCGGCTCTCGGACGCCGATTCGTTCGTATCGCCGCCGCTGCCGAGTTGAACTACTCGATTCCGGCCATTTTCCTTGGCTGTTAGCAGTGCCCGATCGGCCCGTCGCAGCATCGTTTCTGGCGTATCGCCAGGTTGTACCTCGGTGACGCCAAAGCTGGCCGTCACTTCTTTACCGTTCAGAGCAGGTTGTCTCAATTCCGCAAACGCTCTGCGCAGTTCCTCGGCGCGACGCACCGCCTTGCTGTTGTCGCAGTCGGCGCACAGCAGGACAAACTCTTCGCCGCCGTATCGAGCCGCCAGATCGTCGGGCCCGCATGCACTCTTCAGCAGCCGCGCCAAGCTCTGAATTACCTCGTCGCCCGCCTGATGCCCATAAGTGTCATTGATGAGCTTGAAACGGTCGATATCGGTAATCAACAGGCTATAGGGGAGGCCGCTCTCTAAGTGCGACTTCACAAGCCGAGCGTGGCTCATGTCGAACTCGGCCCGGTTGGCCAATTGTGTGAGCGGATCGCGAGCAGCCTTCGCTTTCAGATTTTCGCAGCGCGCCTCAAGCGAAGTTTCGGGCGAGGCATCGTGCAATACTAGCGCGAGACCGCGAGAAATTCCATCCGGGCCCATCACCGGAACGGCATGCGCATCTACGGCGACGGCGCGCCCGTTGCGGCCGCGGATCGTAAGGCGCCTTAACCATTGCACTCCCGTGCGGATGGCATAAGTCACCGGGCAATCCTCGTCGCGTATTGGTTCGCGATGCTCGTCGGCAAGACCGATCAAGCTGGGGACCCAGCCGCGCTGATATACGCTCGATTCAGAGATGCCGGTCAGCCGTTCGGCGCCGCGGTTCCAATGCAGAATTCGCATGCTGCTGTCGACAAACACGACCGCGTCGAACATGTTGGCCAGCAGTCGTTGCTGAAACAAGTTCTGCAACGATTCGTTGGTCGAGCCGATGGGCGCGTCGTTCAATCTCCAATTGTCGCCGAGGGCATCCGGTTCGAGCGATTGAATCCAGCGTTGGGCCACGGCCTCTCGCAGCTTGAGTTGGTCGCACTCGTGCAATTCTGCAAACAGCTCGACGAGGCGAGGGTCGAATTGAGTGCTTGCACAGCGGTAAAGTTCGTTGAATGCACGCTCGCGCGAAAACGCGCGGCGATATACGTGGTCGGCCATCATCGCGTCGAAAGCATCGACAATCGCCAGCATTCGGGCGCCGAGCGGGAGTTCTTCGCCGACAAGGTTCTGCCGCGATCGACTGCCGTCGAACCACGCGGAACCCGACGCGACGATCGAGAGCACGCCGGGCGAACTGCAAGTGCAGCGCAAGATTTCTTCGCCCATCAGCCAATGACAATCCATTACGGCCGCTTCCTGCGGCGTGAGCGGACCTGGCTTGGTGATGATGCTGTCAGGGATGCCAATCTTGCCGATGTCGTGAAGCAGCGCCGCAACTTCGAGCTCGTCGCGTTCTTGGCGGGCCAATCCCAGCCGGTCAGCCCACGACGCGCATGCCAGCGTGACGCGCAAGCAATGCCGAGCGGTCGGTTCATGTTTCCACCGCAGCGCGCGATACAGACTGCTTGCCAGTCCTAAGCGCACCTCGATGAGCTGATTCTCTGCGTCGCGGTCGAGGACCGTCGCGTTAGGCGGAAATCCGCCCTGGGCCTCGTCGTCGAGTTGTTGAACCAACGCGCCCAGCCGGCTCAGGTGAGTTTCCGCTGTGGCGATTGTCCCCAACGACGCCGGAGCGCCCGAAGCCGAAGTCTCGGGACTTAAATCGTTTGCCATGATTGAGTGTTGTCGAGAAGGCATTTACGGGCGGTGACCGACGCCCGCAGCGCCTGCAACGTCCCGAGTTCTGGCTGACCGTTAAGCAAAGCTAGGTCGCGTCCAGTTGGGGGGCAAATAGCGAATTGCAGTTGGCTTAGTTCTTTCGGACGAATATCGGCAGCACCGCTTTAAGCGCAAGCAGCACCGCCGCAGGCCGAGCCGCCATGCCGTCATAACCGCTACAACCGCGAGGTTCGTCAACAGAAACCAGATTTGAATTGCGGAACTGGCGGTAGCCGCTCCAGACCGCGGCAACCTCAATTACCCGGCGCGGGGCTTGCCAATTGCCCGACGCCCGGCGATGATCGGCCAAAAATCACCCGCCACCCACCGCCGGCCGCGCTGGCAGGAGTTGTTAATGCGCCTCGTGAGTTATCAGAGTTCCTCCGGATCGCGCGTTGCGGCGGCGCTCAACGGCGTTTATGTCGACTTGAACGCCGTGGATCATGAATTGCCTGTTTCCATGAAGGCGCTTCTGGCGCTTGGCCCGGAGGGCTTGGAACGCGCCGCGGCTGCGGCCCGACGCGGCGAACCGCTCGAAGCGCCGATTGCTCTTCTGCCGCCAGTCCCCGACCCAGAAAAAGTGATCTGCGTGGGCTTAAACTACGCGGACCATGCTCGAGAGAGCGGCGTCGAACCGCCCGAGGAACCCGTGCTGTTCAATAAGTTTCCTTCAGCGCTGACCGCCCACCAGCAGCCAATTGTCCTGCCGAGAGAAAGCAACGAGGTGGATTACGAGGCCGAGTTGGTCGTGGTCATCGGTCGTGGCGGACGGCACATCGCCGTCAAGGACGCAATGCAGCACGTCGCCGGCTACTGTCCTGGACACGACGTCTCGGCGCGCGACTGGCAGCTTGGGAAGCCCGGCAAGCAATGGCTGCTCGGCAAGACGTTCGACACCTTCGCTCCTTGCGGCCCTGAGTTGACCACGCGAGACGAGATTTCCGATCCGGGAAATTTGCGAATTCAATTCCGCCTGAACGGCGCCAGCCTGCAAGACTCGAACACTAAGGAATTTATCTTTCCCATCGATGCCGTCGTCGCCTATGTCTCAAGCGTCTGCACGCTGAAGCCGGGCGATCTGATTTTCACCGGTACGCCGCCGGGCGTGGGATTCGCGCGAAAACCGCCCGTTTATCTCCAGCCGGGAGATGTCGCCGAGGTGGAGATCGAAGGCCTCGGCGTGCTGCGCAATCCTGTCGTGGCCGCGCCGCAAGAGTAGCCGGCCGGCTGAGAGAAGACGACTATCTTCGGCAAAGGAACCTACGCGATGAGCGTTCTCGATCGATTTCGCTTGAACGGCAAACGGCTGTTTATCACCGGCGGCACCCGGGGGCTGGGCCGAGAAATGTCGCTGGCGATTGCTGACGCCGGAGCCGATTGCGTTCTCGTCGGGCGAGACGCGGAAAGCTTGGAGGGCGCAGCAGCCGAAGTGCGCCGCTTAGGGCGTCAGGCATTCACAATCCAATCCGATGTCGGCAAGCCGGCGGAGTGCGAAGCCGCTTGCCGCACCGCGCTCAAGGAATTCGGGCCGATCGACATTCTGATCAATAACGTCGGCGGACGCCGGATCAGCACTCCGACCGCAGAATTGCCGCTCGAGCAGTGGCAGGAAATCATCGATCTGAACCTGACCAGCACGTTCCTTTGCACCAAACTGATCGGCGGCGCGATGCTCGAGCGACGCAATGGCCGTGTGATCAATATTGCCTCAATCTCCGGGATGGTTGCTAATCGAGGCATCGGCGGACGAAGCTATGAAACTTCCAAGGCCGCGGTGATCCAATTCACACGCGCGACGGCGGCAGATTGGGCGCCGCATGGCGTCACCGTCAACGCCATCTGTCCGGGCGGATTCATGACTGCTCCCAACGTGCGCTGGGCCAAAGAACGCCCCGAGGTGGTCGATACCTTCAAGAGCCTCATTCCGGCGGGCGATTTCGGCCAGCCCGAGGATCTTGGTCCGCTGGCCGTCTATCTTGCCAGCGAGGCTTCGCGATATATGACGGGCGCCTCGCTCGTCATCGACGGCGGCTACACGCTTTGGTAAGCCGCCGGATTGACTGCTCCATGCCGGTCTTTGTCAAGTCGGCCTCGGCTCGCCGCTTGGAAAGATAGTCAAACTGCGCCAAGGCTGCCGTCGACCCGCGAGTTGGTCGACTTTTCCGCATTTGACGGCTCGCAAGAAATGCTGAGTCTTCGGGCTGGGCGAAGTCGATCGATGGTAACATCTCCGCGGCCATTAGGGTCTGCCGCATCGTTGCCATCAGACGACCGCCTATCCAGGCGGCCGAATCTTTTATTCAGTTGAGGGGGAATGAGCAATGAAGCTCGCTGCATGTGTCTTAAGCTTGACGGCCTCGGCCCTGCTTTCAGCCAGCGTCGCCCAAGCACAGTCAATGTATCCGGTGGTTGATGGCCAGGCGATGGCCATGACCGCCGACGGCGTTGTCCCCGCGGGCAACTTTTATGGCGGTCTCTATGCCATGCCGGGCCCTAATGCAAGCTGGGGATATACGGGCACGTGTTGCTCAAATGTTTGGGATGGATATTGCGCAAGTCAACGCTGCCGCCACTGCAAGCACGGCTGCCGCCATCAAGGTTGCAACCAGGGCGGCCTGTGGCGAAAGCTGATGTGCAAACGGCCCAAGCTGTTCGGCAATAAGTGCAAGTGCCAACAAGGCTGCTGCGGCTGCGGACAGCAAGCTTGCGGACAAGGCGGTTGCTCAGCGCAAATGATGCACGGCGACGAAGCGTCCGGCGATGTCTCGGCCCCGGAGCAACTGATGCCTCCCCCGCCACAGCCCACCACCGAGCAGCAACA
>JAICIG010000479.1 GCA_025924495.1 Pirellulales bacterium
CAGTTCTTGCGCGTGGCGCGGGCGGGATGGCAGGCGCTCGTCGACGACGGGTTCTTCACGGAGGCGGTCGGTTTTTTCGGCGGTCTGCTGGGCCTGGGGACAAACGCCGTCCCGGCGGTGAGCCCAGGTTCCGCAGCAGCCAATGCCGGGGTCTCTGCGAGCGAATCGACGTCGGCATCGGCGCCGTCGCCGGCTGGAGTCTGACCGAGCTGGCACGACTGCCGGCGAGCAAGGCGTTCGTTTATGCCACTGCCTGTCTGGAACGCGAAGCAGTCGAGTTGAGTCGGCAGATCGAACTGTTCTTGACGCCCGCGGAAGCGTTTGGGGGACGATACGAAGTCCGCAAGCACTTGCAGCAAACGGTCCGCAGCCTGCTCGGCGGTCATGAACTTGCGGACACCGATCCGCGCGAACTCGAGGCCATCGCCGAGATCGAGCGCGAGCTGGCGGAGCAGTATCCCTGGTACGCCGATCCGGAAAGGTTGAACCGCGTCTGGCGCGATCACGGCAAGCTGGGCCGGCAGATGTTTCCGGTTTAACTGTCCTTTCATTGAAACTCCTCCCGCGCTTCGGCTGAGCTCTGCCCATGGCTGCGCCCAACATCACCATTACTCTCACGGGCGTCGGCAGCGTGATGCTTCGGGCGCCGCAGCCCGAGATCGACGCGCCGGTCAATGTGCCGGGCGTCACGAACCGCACGCAGGGGGGCTCGCTGGTGCAATACCAGGTCGGTCCGCCGTACTGGGAGGCGACGATTACGATCCCCAGCATGACGAACAACGACAAAGACGCGTTGGAGAGCTTTTTTCGCAACAACTGGGGCGCCTCGTTCAGCTACGGCGATGAGAACGGCAATACCTTCGCCGCGCGCTTTCTTGAATCGAGCCTGGCGCTGAAAAAGAGCGCTCGCGACCAATGGAGCGTGGCGCTGCGTTTGAACTTGTCGTCGATCTTGAAATGAGCAAGGCCGCTCTGGCCTTCCCCTAGCAAATCAGCCTTGGCCTGAAAGAGACTCTGTTTCATGGCAACTGTCGATGTGCTCGCCGGCCGAATCTCTCTCGACACGACGGGCTTTGCCAGCGGTCTGCAAGCGGCGGCCGCCGCGGCGCAGAAATTCGCCGCGCAAATCAACCAGGCCTTACAAGGCATTGGGGGACCCAAAGCGATTGCCTTCGATGGCGTGGCCAATGGTTTGAAGGAAGCTGCCGAAGCGGCTCGCAAGTTGACCGAAAGCCTCGACAAGCCGCTCATGGGGGCAAAGAGCAAGGTCGAGGCGGTTGCGGCTGCGGCCGAGCGCGTCGGCAAAATCGCCGAAGGCACTTCGGGATTGGCCAAGTGGGCGGCCCAGATCATCGAGCATTCCAAGACTGCCGAAGGAGCGCTGGCGCGCGTGGGCGTCTCGGTCGATACGCTCGCCGAACGCTTGCGAAAAGCGGGCGAAGGTCTGGAATGGCTGAAAACCGCCGGCGACTCGGCCAAGCCGCTTTACGAAGCCTTTCAGAACATCGGCCCCGTGGCGGATCGTTTGAAAACGGTCATGAAGTCGGCCGAAACAACCGTCAAATCAGGGATGTCGCGCGTCGGCGCGGCGGCCCGAGAAGGATTCGGTTCGATCGGCAATGCCGCATCGGGCTTGACGCCCTACTTCAACCGCATCGGCTCTGCGCTGGCAAACCCGTTGGCGACGATTCGCAGCGGCATCGAACTCATCGGCCCCGCGTTCGCTTCGCTTCGCGGCATTTTCACGACGGTTGGCGCCGCCTTGCTGAATCCAATCACGTTGATCGAAGGCGCCGTCGCGGTGCTTGGTCCGGCGTTCACGGCCTTCGGCAGCGTCGTTGGGACCGTGGCGTCGCCGGTGCTCCTGGCAATCGCCGCCATCGCCGCGGGCGCCTACCTGGTCTATCGCAATTGGGATTCCATCAAGCAGGGCATGGCCAAAGTCTGGACTTCGATTTCCAATCAGGCGCAGCAGGCATGGGAAGCGATCCAGCCGCCGATCGAGGCGGTGTGGGATGTCGTCAAGCAATTCGGCGAGTTCCTTTGGGACACGCTTGTCGCCGCGCTGGAAAAAGTCGGCGATGCACTGCAAGAGGTGGCGACCACGATCGTTGATGCGGCCACGCCCGCCTTCGAAGCCATGTACGGCGAAGGCGGCCTGCTCAGCACGGCCGTTGAAGGCCTGTGGGAAATCTTGAAGAGCCTCTGGGAGGTCCTCGAGTCTCTGGCAAACGCGATCTGGCAAGTTCTCAAGCCTCCGTTGACCTGGTTCTGGGAGCTTTTGAAAGAACTTTTCTCGGTCAACGCCTCATTGCTTCGCACCATTTGGGATGTGGTGGCGGTCGTCCTGCGCTGGGCAGGCGTGCTCGCCGGCTCGATGGTCATCTCGCTGCAGACGACCGTGCGCTGGGTCTTGTTCCTGGTCGAGGCGCTCATCAAGTTGGTGCGGTTAGATTTCAAGGGCATCGGCGAACGCTTTCAGGAGGTGGCGGCCGAGTCGCAGAAAGACGCCGAACGCATCAATGCATTATGGAGCGGAAAGGCCAAACAAGCCGCGGAGGAAACGGTGAACGCCGAAGCAGCCGCTGCGGAAAAGCGGCTCGAGATCGAGAACCAGCTCCAACAGAAACGATCTGACTTGGCACACCGCGCTGCGGGCACTTCAGCCGCCGCTCCCGAGCAGACGTCTGCAATCGCCGTGAATCCGTCCTCGGAATCGGCTGGTTGCGAGTGCGGCGGCCCAGCCAGCAATGATTGCCTGCAGCGTATTTGCGATGCATTGCAGCTTCAGCTCTCGGCCAACGGCGAGCTTTCCGCCTCGTCTTCGACTTCCGCTCTTGGTCAGCAGCAGACACGCGGCCCGTCGCCGGCTCGCTTCTTGCAACAGGATCGCCCGGCAGGCGCCGCCGCAGGGCAGGCTACGAGATCCCGCCGCGACACGGAATCGAATCCGGCGGGCGAACCGACGGGCGGAATCGGATCGGCGGCCATGACGCCGGAAGGGGCCAGGCAATACGCCGCAGCGCTGACGGCCCATTTCGCTAGCACGGGCCAGAACGGCAAGGGCGTGGTCGAGATGGTCCGCAGTGCGCAAGGCGATATCGCGTCGAGCTTGAGGCCCAATTCGCAGGGCATAGTGAATGACGCCAAAGCTAGACAGATCGTCGGCAACCTGAAAGCCGTCATGTTGCAGATGGACGGCGTATATGCCGCAAGCGCTGAAGCATGGTCGCGAGCGATGCTGGCGGCCATCAACAAAGTGAAGAACGCCCCAGGCGGCCTGAGAGAAACTTTCTCGGAAGCGATTAAGGACATGCCTGTCGAAGGGCATAAGCTGCTCAATCCGCGAGCCGCGGTCGGCGGAGTCAAGGGAGCTTATGAAGGCGACGTTCATGAAGCCGAAATGAAGGCCCAGGAGGAACGCGACAAGCGACAACAAGAACAGGACAAAGCGACCAGGTTCTCCGTCAGCCAACGTGCGAAGCAAGTGGCCGACGATCTCGGCGTCCGCCGCGACAAACGAGGCGACCCGATGCTCGACGCCCGGGGAAATCCGATCGTTGACGAACGGAAGAAGCAAGCCGACATCAAATCGATGACTCGCGTGGGCAATCAGGATTTCAACAATGCGCAGCGCTCGCTGCGAGCCGCCATGGGCAAGCCTGCCTCTCGTGCCCAAGCGCAGGACAATCAGCAGGCGATGGGACTCCTAAACAACCTTGCCGCGGGCTTCAATCAAATGATGCAGCGAGCGAGCCAGACGACCGGCCAGACGCAAAAGAACATGCTGGAGTCTGGGTTAAAGCTTAAAGCCGCGTTCGACGCGGTAGGGAAGGCCATTGCTGGCGGCGAACGCGATCTGACGAAACTCGGCGAAATCGTCAAGGCCGCCGCCGGAGACATGGAGAAGCTCGATCAGGCTGAAAAAGACCGCATTGCCAAACAGAACGGTCAGCCGACCGAGCAGCAAAAGCAATTGATGCAACAGCAGCAGGACATGTGGCAGCAGCTCCAGCAGGGCATGACGCAGGCCGCCAGCAATGCGGCGCAGCAGCAAGGACAGGCGATGTGGGAGGGCGGCCAGGCGATGCTGGAGCAGGCGCTCGGCGGCCCCGGACAGGTGCAAGCGATGATTGACGAGGCGGCATCGAAGGGGGACTTGAAATCCGCCTACGCCTTGATTCGCCAACGCCTGGAAGAGCAGCTCAAAGTCTCCTTGAGCAACCTGCACAACCTGGCCAGCGACCCGATGGCGGGCGGCGGATTCGGGCCGGAGCACGGCGGCGTGTCGAACGACGCCTACTTCATGACTTTGGATATTCCGCTGGTGCGGCTGATCAAGTTCCTTCAGGCCCAACTGGATCACTTGCCCAAGTTGGCCAGCGGCGGCATTGTCGCCGGCCCCACGCAGGCCCTCCTTGGCGAAGCCGGCCCCGAGGCCGTGCTGCCTTTGACGAGCTTTACCAACATGCTCGGAGCCCTGCCCGTCTTTACGCAGATTCAATCGACCATGGAGCGAGTCGGCGATTGGTTCAATGGCATCGGGCCGGGCATGGGCAATGATCCGACCCGAGCGAAGCAATATTTCGCCAGCCTGGAACGGATCGAAAAAACGTTCGATTACGCGACCGACATGCTGTGGAACGCCCGACGCATCAATCTTGCTCCGGCCAGCCGCTCGCCTTCGTTCTTGCCGCAGGCCGGCGTCAACCGCATGACAGCCGGCGGCGCTCTGCTTGCCGAGCAATTTGCGGCGCCGGTGAACCAGACGTTCAACCTGCATTTGCCCAACATCACCTCGCCCGCCCATGCCGACGCGCTGTTGGACGCCGTCGAAGCCGCCGCCAGACGTCGCGGCAAAAACGGCCGCACCCTCGCCTCACGCGCCGTCGGCTATGCCCGATAACCCCAGGAGGGCATACATTCCTGTCTGCCTCGACAAGCTTAAACTCCTTCCAGCTTCTCGTAAGCAACTGCGAACACTGCAGGCGAGTAATACGTTTTCGGAGTTACTTGAGGAAGCTCGCTTAGAATCCCTGCTTGAACCAGTCGCTCGACATCGGCCTTGGCAGTTGGATAAGAGACATTGAGCCTGCGAGCCAGATCGGCGACGCCAAGTGTTCAACTCGCGCTTTAAGACTTTGCGCGACATTAAAATTATCGCCTCAATATTTTAACGCATGCTGGGGGCTTTAAATGCGCGGCATGAGAATAGACGCAAGTCGCTACGCATTAAGGTGTTGTGCGTTAAACCTGTAGCGACCTGAAAATCAAAACTGGTCCGGTTGGCACCGCCCCGACCGGCCGCCTGTCTGCACCCCGAATTCCTCTCTCCTAACGCCCCTCGCCTGCATGCGCTCCTTCACCAGCAATTTCACCACGGCCGCGGCGAGTAAGACTGCCAGGCCGTACCAGGTGCTGCAGGTCGACTGGGGCGGAGGGATCGGCACGAAGTACTACCTGGACCGTACGAGTAATTCCTTCACGGTGACGGACGCCTACCGCGTGCCGGCCGGAAACCTGGGCAGTGCGCTCGTCGTGCAGTGGCCATCGATCGGCATCTCGCTCAAGGAGGAGCAGGTCGGCGCCACCGATCAATGCAGCGTGGTGCTCGACGATTATCAGGGCGAGATCACCGCGATCTTGAACGGCGCCGAGCAACAGCGCGTGCTGGTTACCGTTTGGCGGATG
>JAICIG010000480.1 GCA_025924495.1 Pirellulales bacterium
CAGCGGGCGATCGCCGCCGATGAAGATGCGCTGAAGCGGCTGTGCGGGAATTACATCGACAACGTCAAGGCTTACACGCAGCGTGAAAAGGTCAAAAACAAGTTCACCGGTCAATACGAGGAGCCCGACGAAAGGCTGATGCGGTCGATCGAGGAAAAGATCGATATTCCTGAAAGCCGCAAGGACGATTTCCGCAGGGAAATCATGAATTACATCGGAGCCCTGTCGATTGACGGCCGGACGTTCGACTACAAAACCAACGAGCGGTTGAACAAGGCCTTGGAGCTCAAACTGTTCGAAGACCAGAAAGACACTATCAAGTTGACCAGCCTGGTTTCGAAAGTGGTCGACGCTGACACCCAGGCCAAAATTGACGTCGTGAAGCAGCGGCTGATCCGCGATCACGGCTACGACGATGAAAGCGCCACCGACGTATTGAATTACGTGGCCAGCATTTTCGCACGTGGCGACGTGAAACACGCGTGAGGCAATCGGCCGGAGAAAGACGAACTCAAAGAAAGGGCAAGAACTGCAACGACCTGGCGGGGCGGCTGCGAGAGAGCTTTCAATGAGATTTTGCGCAGCGAGCTCGAGATTGTCCGGGTCGCACTTAAAGCAAGACGGGATATGGGCGGCACAGGGAACGGGCCATGTTTGTGAAAATCGAGCGAGACCAATCGCGTTTCAAGCAAATCGTGCGGGGTAAAATCCGCGAGAACTTGCGGAAATACGTTACCCACGGCGAGCTCATCGGCCGCAAGGGTCGCGATCTTGTCAGCATTCCCGTGCCGCAACTCGACGTGCCCCACTTTCGCTACGGCCAGAACGGCTCGGGGGGCGTCGGCCAGGGTGATGGGGAAGAAGGCATGCCGATTTCTCCGGGCGATCCTCAAGAAGGGGACGGCCAAGGCCAGGCCGGGGCGGATCCTGGCGGGCACATCCTCGAGGTCGAGGTTTCGCTGGAAGAGCTCGCTCAAATTCTCGGCGACGAGCTGGAGCTGCCGCGAATCGAGCCGAAAGGCAAGGCCAACATCACGGAGGAAAAGGCGCGTTACACGAGCATTCGCCGCTCAGGTCCCGAGTCGTTGCGGCATTTCAAGCGCACCTACATGGAAGCGCTGCGCAGGCAGATCTCCTCGAACAGCTACGACGCCCGGCAGCCGCTGGTGGTTCCTATCCGGGAAGACAAGCGTTATCGCGCTTGGACGACGACCCCCTTGCCCGATGCCAACGCGGTGGCGATTTACCTGATGGACGTGTCAGGCTCGATGACCGATGAGCAAAAGCAAATTGTGCGGACCGAAGCGTTTTGGATCGACACCTGGCTGAAGAGCCAATACGACGGTCTGGAGACGCGCTACATCATTCACGACGCCGCGGCCAAGGAGGTCGATGAAGAAACGTTCTATCACACGCGCGAAAGCGGCGGTACGCGAATTAGCTCCGCATATCAGGTCTGCGTAGAGCTGATCCATCGAGAATTCCCTGCTTCGGAATGGAACTTGTATGTCTTCCAATTCTCCGACGGAGACAACTGGGGCGAGGATAATCAGACCAGCCTCAAGCTGTTGCGCGAACACTTGCTGCCGCAGGTGAACCTATTTTGTTACGGCCAGGTGGAAAGTCCCTACGGCAGCGGCGAGTTTTTACGGACCTTGCGTGACGGCCCTGCCAAGGATGCCGAAAACCTGGTCCTGTCGGAAATCCGCGACCGCGACGCGATCTATGAATCGATCAGACTTTTTCTGGGCAAGGGAAAATAAGCTATGGCCACTTGCCGCATCGAGCCGCTGCCGAGCTATCTGGCCGAGATCCAGACGCAGATGGAGCAACATGCCAGGAATTACGGTCTCGATTTCTACCCGACGATCTTTGAGTTAGTCGACCATGACGAGTTGAACGCGATCGCCGCTTACGGCGGCTTTCCTACGCGCTACCCGCACTGGCGCTTCGGCATGGAGTTCGAGCAACTCTCTAAGGGCTATAGTTACGGACTGCAAAAGATTTACGAGTTGGTCATCAACAATAATCCTTGCTACGCCTATTTGATGCGGTCGAACGGCCTGACTGACCAGAAGATGGTGATTGCTCATGTCTATGGGCATTGCGACTTCTTCAAGAACAACTTCTGGTTCAGTCAGACGAGCCGCAAAATGATGGATGAGATGGCCAACCATGGCAATCGCATCCGCCGGTACATGGACCGCGTGGGCGTGGAAGAGGTCGAAACGTTCATTGACGCGTGCTTGAGCATCGAAGATTTGATCGACGTTCACTCGCCGTTCATTAAACGCTTCGATTCCCCGCGGGCCGATCGACTAGCGGCGACCGAGGACGAAGCGGATCTTTCTCGTCCCGGCAAGTTCGAAGCCAAGAACTACATGGACCAGTTCATTAACCCTCCCGACGCGCTGGCTGCCGAGGCGGAAAAACGCCGGGAACAACAGAAGGTCGAGCAGCGGTTTCCCAAGGAGCCGGTTCGCGACGTGATGTTGTTTATTCTGGAACACGCTCCGCTGAAGCCTTGGCAGCTTGACGTCATGTCGATTGTTCGCGATGAGGCCTATTACTTCGCCCCTCAAGGTCAGACCAAGATCATGAACGAGGGCTGGGCCAGCTACTGGCATTCCACGATCATGACGCGTCAAGGGTTGCTGCCGGGCGACGTGGTCAACTACTGCGATCACCACTCGGGCACCATGGCCACCTCGCCGGGCCGCTTGAATCCCTACAAGCTTGGCTTGGAGCTGCTGCGCGACATCGAGGACCGCTGGAACAAGGGCCGTTTCGGCAAGGAATACGAAGAGTGCGACGACCTCGCCGCTAAAAGAGACTGGGACACGGGAGCCGGCCTGGGACGAGCCAAGATCTTCGAGGTCCGCAAAATTCACAACGACTTGACGTTCATCGACACCTTCTTAACGCTTGACTTTTGCCGCGAGCACAAGCTGTTTTCGTTCGGCTACAACAACGACTCGAACTATTATGAAATCGAGAGCCGAGAGTTTCCCAAAATCAAGCAACGGCTGCTATTCAGCCTGACGCATCGAGGCCAGCCGTTCATTACGGTACGGGACGGAAACTACAAGAATCGCGGCGAACTGTTTCTCGAACATGAGTTCAACGGCGTCGAATTGCAAATGGGTTATGCGCGAGACACGTTAGTTAATCTGCAGCGATTATGGAGCCGCCCGGTCCACATCGAGACGGTTCTTGGGGGCACAAAGACAATTCTTTCTTACGATGGCTCGGAGCACTCGGTTGAGCAATTCAAGCCGTCGTCTCGATAAGGAGCGAAACAATGACGTTGGTGGAAAAGACCCGCGCAGCTCTGGCCGCCGCACCGCTTTTTTCCAGCGGTCGGCAGTTGCTGGCTGTTGACGAAAGCGGCCAGGGGCTCTCCTGCGAACTTTCGGGACTTGACACTTTCGGCTGCGCCTTCGTGCGATTTGAGCTGCACAGCAACGCACTGTCCGAGGCGACGATCGCACAGATTCGCGATATCAGCAACAAACTCTCGGCGCGTTTGAACTACTTGCTGGAACCCATTACGGCTGTCGAAGCCGATGCGGAACAGTGTGTGGTGCAAATGCGGTCCAACCCGCCGCAACGTGAAGAGCAGCGAACGAGTTATTACGAGCTGCTGGTTCGTCGCGGCGGAGAGTTGAGTCTTTGTCGCTGGACGCAGGATCCTGGCGATTCGCGACAGCTTCTGCCGGCGCATGTGACGCGCGAAGTGTTTTTGAGGCTGGTGGGAGACTTTTCCGCCGCCGCGGCTTGAGGCCGGACTTCAATCGCGAATTGCTGGTCGTCCCGCCGAGCGACGAGCCCCTAACGCGTCGGGCCTGGCCGCTGGCGGCCGGCGCGCGATCAGCTCGACCGTTAAATTGTCGATGAACGCCTCGCCCAGTCCAGTCATGGCAATTGTGACGGTGAGGGGTCCTGTGGCTGGAGCGGCGCGGTACAAAGTAAATTCTTTCCAGTTCTTGGCCTCGCCAATTCGTTCGGAAAGCGACTCCCCGCCGAATGAGTCGAAGATTTGCAGTCCGTCAAAGCTCCCCGTAATCGGCCGCGGCACAAGCGCCCAGCCATGAATCCGCACCCACTGGCCCGCTTGGACAGGAATGGGCGGCGTCACGAGCCACAGCGGCGGCGTTTCAAGCAATTCTACTGGCTTTTCGGGATCGGTGGGCGCCACGGTAAACCGAAAACTATACGCCCCGGCGAAGGCTGTCGGCGTCGCAGACAGTTCGCCCGCGGCGCGAATGCGCGCCGCGACTCCGGAGTCGTCGCGTGGGCACGAATAAAGGCGCCACCCGTGGCTAAACATTCTGCGAAAATCTTCCATGCCGCCTTCCGGCAAGAGATTGCGCGAACGCTCGGCGGAATCGAGTTCGCTCAAAAACGCCCACTGCTGGGGCAGCGTTGCAACGTTGACCGCCAGCGGACTGGTCACAGGGCTGCCGATCGAGGCGACCGCTTTTTCCCAATGCTGGCGGTCCAGTAACCTGAGCGGCCTCATGGCCCGCTGGGCGCCGATCGCGGCGCCGCGATAATCTCGACCGGCCAGGCTTCGGCTTGCGGCCGCCAGGCTCAGCTTAGCCTCGCTGAGCCACTGCGGGGCATCGGCGCTAGGATGACCTCGGCGGGCGAGTTCTGCATCCAAATGTTCCGCCTCATTCAATTTATAGGCAGCTATGTCGTGCGCAATCTGAGCCATCCTGGGGCCGGTAGACATCGTCTGCTTTGTCAGCCGACCAATGGTCACGTCATCGGTTAGCAACACCATCGCCGTTACACTGAACTCCTCGAGCTGCACATGCATGCCGCCAACTTTACGATTTTGTTTCACTGCCGGTCGTAAACCGCCTGCAGTGATCTCCAACGCCTTGTGCGATTCTGGTGCGCCTGGTACGACGAAGGTGACATTGTTTCCGGCCGACTGGTCGGGAACATACTGGCCGCCGGTTCCAAGCCAGACGGGCAATAGCAGCCGTGTCCGGTCGGTCTGCAGCACCGCGCCCGTGATGCCGCTGCTTGTACCGGAAGAGTCGCTCGCCGAGACGTTTGCCCTTAAGACGCCAGCGGCAGCCCAAGGTTGAATCAATTCCAACTCATGGTTTATCAATTCGAGAGTTCGCGCTCGCTGTCGTGTCTCGCTGTCCGCGGCATCTAGCGGCGATCGTGAGGCAAAGGCCAATCCTCGTGCGCCCGCGGAGAGCGCTGCATGGGTGAGCAATTGCAATTGCTCGCTCGTGACCGAAGGCTGGCGACCGCGTCCGGCCGCGAGCAATGACACCTGGTCCAGTAACTCAGGAGGGAGTTGGGTTTGAATCGTCGCCCAAAATGGCGTTCCAGCCAGCGCCAATCGTGGTCGTTGGTAGAGCCAACGCCCGTAGTCGGCCAGTTCTAAACTAGTGCCTAACGGAGATCGGTTCGACAGCAGAATTGCCGCTGGAATGCGACTGTAGCTTTTCAGTTCCGACTCCGCTTCGCAAACGATCGGACGCGGAGTCCCGCGGTCGGCGCGGCGCACTTCGTCGGCCCAGCGCCGCGTGGCTTTTAACTCGCGGTTGCTCAGTCTTTGCCCAAGATGCCAGGCCAGAACTGGATCGTATCGAGAATCAATCGGCGCAAGCGATCCCTGCAAAGCGTTCGGGTCGTTGAGCCCAGCCGGTTGGG
>JAICIG010000481.1 GCA_025924495.1 Pirellulales bacterium
ACTCAGTAACCTCGAGCGCGGGAGTATTTGACGGTCTGGAGCTTCGCACTTTGAACTGGCAATTGCAGCCGTTCGCGATCGAACGGTTAGAATCCAGTTTCTTCGACAATCAGGCAATCTTCCCTTCCGGTACGGCCGAGTTCGATAATGCTCTATTCATGAAGGACATCGCTCATGAGTGGCATGGTCGCGCACCGCTTTGTGCATGGTCGATGGAGCCCGTCGCCCGTTAAATGACCTTCGCGCTGATCGCGGCTAACTCATAACCAACACAAGCGGCGAGAACCGGGGCCGGCCGCTCGCTTCCGAATTTCCCTGTCAGCCGGTTACTGCCTACTGTCTACTTCCGCCCGGCCAGGTACGCTCGCAGCTCAGCCAATTCTCGCTGGTAGCCACCCGATAAGATCGGGAAGCGGCACCAGGTCTTGGGATCGAGATTCTCGTCATCGACGTGGAATGAAGGAGCGTATCGCTCTCGCTTCCACTGGTTGCGGCACCAGAGCAGAAAAAACCGCTCGATCCAGGTTGCGAGTTGTTCTTGCGAGTACTGTGAGAAACGCGAGCGCATCCGCAGAAAGATTTCCAGCGGCGTGTATTTATCGCGAATCGCGGCCCGTTCGATTTCGTCGAGCAATTCGTACGGCATCAGGTCCTGCTCGTCGGTCTGGCAGGCGCTTGAGGGGCGGAGTTCCGCCGTAGGTTGCTGGCAATTGACGCCGGCTAATGCGGGAATTGGTCCCACGCCCGCCAAGCCGCTCCGCTCCAACCATACCAGCCAGCGCCGGAGGAACGCCTTGTCAATGCCGGCGATCGGGCTCAAGCCGCCGCTGGTATCGCCGTCCATGGTGGCGTAGCCCACCGCGGCTTCAGAACGATTGCTGGTCGACAACAGCAACGCGCTGCGCAAGTTGGCGAGCAGCCAGATGCCCGGCGAGCGGACGCGGGCCTGAATATTCTGCAGCGCGAGATCGTCGGTCTCCCAGCTCAGTTTGCGGCCGATGGCCTTCGAGACGGTGGAGACGTAATCCTGCACGACCTTCTCGACATCCCACTCGAGGAACTCGGCCCCAATCGCTTCGGCCGCGCCGCGGGCGGCGCTGCGCGTGACAACAGAGCTGTTCGCAGTCGACTGATACACGCAAGTCAGCAAAGCGCGCACAATCTGACGGGCGGAGTCTATGCTTTGGATTCGAGCGAGATATCCCAATTTGGCGCGGAAACCATCAAGGCCCAACTCGCCGACGCCCAGTTGCACGGCCAGAGCGGCTAGGCAACTTACGGCAGCCGAGTCGGCGCCGCCGCTGAGCGAGACCACGAATCCATGCGAGCGGCTTTTGCGCAGATAATCGAATAGCCCCAAGCTGATGGCTCTGGCGAATTCCTCTTCTTTCGGGTGCGGTCCGGTTTCCCAGGTTGCGAGTGCGAGCGATTCAGGCTCGGGCTCGACCGCCGGATAATCGAATGGTGTTCGGACGCAGCCGATCTCGGTTTCGGTGCTCGGCAGAAAGCTGCCGGTCCGCGATTGGGCCATCCGCGTGGCATCAATATCGATCAAAGCGGTCGTAAGCTGATAGTCGGCGAACGAAAACCTCGGCCCGGCGGCGACTAGCTTGCCAGCCGAGGCGATCAGCGCCCCGCCATCGTAAATTGCGCGGCCCGCTTCATTGCCAAGCAGATTGGAATAGATGTAGCTGACGCCGAAAGCGCGCGAGCCTTCCAGCACAAATCGCTGCCGCACCTCGGCCTTGCCGAAGGCGAAGTGGCTGGCACTGGGGTTGAGAATGACGTCGACGCCCCGCAGCGCCAGTTCGCTGCCCGGCCGATTGGCCACCCAGGCGTCTTCGCAAATCTCGAAGCCGACCTTCAGTCCGCCGCAGTCGAAATGAACGTCTCCCAGCGGGTAATCGACCCCATCAATGTTGATTTCGGCCCGGTGTCCGCTGGGCCAGGGCTTGAACCAGCGCGGTTCGTAATGCAACCCGTCCCCGGCCAGGAAACGCTTCGCCGTGAAGCCGAGAATCTTGCCATCCACGGCGAGACAAGCCGTATTGAACAGCCCATGATGGTACATGAGCGGCAGGCCAAGCGAGACGATCATCCCGTTGGTCGCCGGCACGATTTCAGCGAGCACCTCGCGTGCCGTCGCCTGTAGGCCAGGCGATACAAAGGCGTCTTCACAGCCGTAGCCAGTGATGCAGAGTTCCGGCAGGCAAAGCAGGCTGACCCCGGCGCCGCGCGCGGCCTCGATAGCGGCCAGAATGCGCGCCTTGTTGCCTTCCCAATCGAGCGGCGTCTGATTCAGCACCGCCGCCGAAACCTTGATAAGCTGCATAATATATAGTCATGGGCCAAGGCGCCTCTATTGTCAACCGGAAACCGGCGCAGTCGAGTCCCTGCGGCGGACGGCCGCGCCGGGTCGCGGCGATGACGCGCCGGCTGCTCTCATAACCAATTAAAAAGGCAATTCTGCATAGCAAGGATGTCATGGGAACCGGGCTGAATGTTCTGTTAGTTACCGTTGGCAGCGCTGGCGACGTCCATCCGTTCGTCGGGCTGGGGATCGCGCTCAAGCGCCGTGGACATCGCGTGACGTTGATTACCAGCGATACGTTTGCGGCACTTGCCGGCCGCGCTGGGCTGGAGTTTGTTCCCTACTGCTCGGCGGACGACTACCACCGGCTGATTCAGAATCCCGACGTCTGGCATCGCATCCGGGGATTCAAAACGATCATGCAAGGGGGCATGACTCCTTCACTGCGGCCGATCTATCAGGCGATCTGCGAGCGGTTCGTGGCCGGCCAGACGGTGATCGTCGCATCCTCGCTGGCTTTCGCGGCCCGCGCTGCTCACGAAAAGCTCGGCGCGCCGCTCGCGACAATTCATCTTTCGCCATCGCTGTTCCGTAGCGACTTCGAAAATTCTGTGCTGCCCGGAATGTTTATGCCCGATTGGCTTCCGGCGCGACTCAAGCGGGCGCAATACTGGCTGGCGGATCGGGCGATGGTTGATCGGATTGTCGGGCCGCCTCTGAATGAGTTTCATGCAGAACTGGGGTTGCCGGCGCAACGCCATTTCTTTCGCGACTGGATCCATTCGCCCCAGCGCGTGATTGGATTGTTTCCCGATTGGTTCGCGCCCCGACAGGCTGATTGGCCAGAGCAGACGGTGCTGACTGGCTTTCCTCGTTACGACGAGGCGGACGTGAGCCAGGCCGACGGGCCCTGGCGGCGGTTTTTGGACGAAGGAGACGCGCCGATCGTCTTCACGCCCGGCTCGGCCATGGTGCATGGCAATGATTTCTTTCGCGCCGCGGCGGAGGCCTGCCAACTGCTAGGGCGGCGAGGAGTGTTGCTCTCGCGCTACGGCGCCCAAGTTCCGATCGATTTGCCGCCATCCGTCCGCCACTTCGATTTCGTGCCGTTCAGTTCGATCCTGCCTCGAGCCTTGGCGCTGGTTCACCACGGCGGTATTGGCACGGTTTCGCAAGGCCTGGCGGCCGGCGTGCCGCAGTTAATTATGCCCATGAGCTTCGATCAGCCCGATAACGCCGAGCGCTTGAGGCGGTTGGGCGTGGGCGCTTCCCTTCCCCGCAGGTGCTTTCGTGCTCCCGCCGTGGCTGCCGCGCTCGGGCAGCTCCTTTCATCTTCGGTCGTTGCAGAATCATGCCGCCGCGTCGCCGACAAATTTCGCGACGACGCCTCAGTCGAGCGATCCTGCCAACTGATCGAAGAACTCATTCATGCTCCGGCTGGTCGCACGGCCGCCGCGTGATGCCCGTCGAACCTGAATGTTGGCGATTGGAACTTGAAGCCAGCCTCTACCAGCTTTCCGTCACGGCTAACCAGCCGCGCGTCCAATAATCGGCGAAGGTCAGCGCAAACATCACGAGCAGCCAGAAGAAACCACTGAAGGCGACCAGCCGCGCGAGCGGCGTGCTGTAGCGGATGTTCATGAAGAACAGGATGATCAGCGTGGCTTTGATTGCCGCAATCGACGTGGCGGCCACAAAGTTCCATGAGCCTCCAAGATCGACTTCGGCCACGGCGACCGTTGCGCCCAACAGCGCCATCAGGGCCACAAAAACGGCGACCAGCGTTTCGATGGAAGGATGCGTGACTTGGGCGTGTTCGGTCATGAGAGATGGGCCCCGATCAGATACAAAAATGGAAACAGAAAGACCCAGACGATGTCGACGAAGTGCCAGTACAGGCCGGTAATGTGCACGGGCGCTGAGAAGTCGCCGAGTAATCCGCCTTCACGGGCTTTGATCAACAGCCAGGTCAGCAATCCGATGCCGATCACCATGTGCAGCGCGTGCACGCCGGTCATCAGGAAGTAGAGACCGAAGAACATTTCGGCATGCTCGGGAGATGGCCCGTCGTACGTGAACGGCAAGCCGAAGAGCGGCATCAGCCCTTCGACGTATTTGTGATGGTATTCGTAAGCCTTGATACAAAGAAACGCCGTGCCTAGCACCATGGTGGCGATCAACAACGGCTCGAGCAACTTTTGCTGTGAGTTTTGGGCGGCATGCACGGCCAGCGCCATGGTCAAACTGGAGCACAACAGCACAGCCGTGTTCGTAGTGCCCCAGAACAGGTCCATGTGATGGCTGGCGGCGGCGAAGGCGGCTTCGTCTTGCAGCCGGTAAAGGCTATATGCCAGGAACATGCCGCCGAAGAACATGATCTCGGTGGCGAGGAACAGCCACATGCCCATTTCGTCGGCATCGTGCTGTTGAGCCAAATCCTCGAACTGGTGATGCAGCGCCGGCGAGTGGCCAGAAGCGGCGTCAGCGTGCTCGGTATGAGCCATGGATGCATCAGACACTGACTACCTCCTTGGCGCCGGGCCGCGTCGATGCGTCCATCCGCTCGTAGTCGTAAGCCTCGTCGTATACGACCGGCGTCTTGGCGAAGTTCTCCGTAGGGGGAGGAGACGGAGTTGTCCATTCCAAGCCCGTCGCGCGCCAAGGGTTCGGCGGCGCCGGGCGCCCGTACCGCAACGACCACAGCAGGTACGTCAAGGGAAAGGCATAGCCGATGGCCAATATCGATGCGCCGGCCGACGACATTACATTGAGCACCTGGAATTCTTCCGGATACACGTGGTAGCGCCGCGGCATGCCCAGGTAACCCAGAATGTATTGCGGAAAAAACGTCAGATTAAAGCCCACGAAAATCAGGATGGCGGAGAACCTCGCCCAACCTTCCGGATACATTTTTCCCGTGATCTTCGGCCACCAGAAGTGAATCCCGCCGAGATAAGCCATTACCGCGCCGCCGACCATGATGTAATGGAAGTGCGCGACGACGAAATAGGTGTCGTGGACGTGCTCATCGATGCCCAAGGCGGCCAGAAATAGCCCAGTCAACCCGCCGGAGGTGAACAAACCGACGAAGCCCAAGGCATACAGCATTGGCGTGTCAAAGGTAATGTGCGCCTTGTGCAGCGACGCGGTCCAATTAAACACCTTCACCGCCGAGGTAATTGCCACCAGATAGCTGAGAATGGATAAGACCATGCCGGCGTAAACCGATGGCCCACTGACAAACAGGTGGTGTCCCCACACTAGAAAGCTGAAAACGGCGATGGCGAAGCTCGAGAAGCCGATGAACGCGTAGCCGAAGATCCGCTTGCGGCAGGAAGGTATTTAATTGGACCG
>JAICIG010000482.1 GCA_025924495.1 Pirellulales bacterium
GTTCGATAACCGTCATGCAAAGCGGACCAAACACTAGCGCCGAGGCTTTTGCCAGCAATGCCACGCCATACAAGAGGCCGGGCAGGCCCACTCGCCAGCGCCAGCTCAGCTCACGACCGCTACGAAAATGGAAGCATGCAACCAGCAAGCAAGCGCTGAGTGCGATGTCGGTCGTCGCCAGGCTCGCATGAGCCAGCAGGTTCGGTTCGCTCGCCAGCAAGGCGACCGCCAGTCGACCGGCCCAGGGGCCAGCCAATTGCCTCGCTGCCAGCCAGCCATAGAGCAGCAGCAGCCACCAAAACGCCAAGGTCCCCAGCCGGGCAATAGGCAACACCGTTTCGAAGTCGGTTTCGAGCTGGAACGGCTCGCCGCGAAGTTGCTCCCAAACATAGACGGGCAGCGTGTCTACATCGATCGGCAACGGCATGGTCCCCAATCGGATCAAGCCGCTGTGGCTGCATGTGCGCCAACATTCCAGGCCCCGCGTCAGATAGAGCGGCTCGTCGAACGTGGCGCTGAGTTGCGACGCGGCGGAGACGCACCAGGCTGAAGAGGCGATCGCACAAACAAGAAACCAGCACCAGTCGAGCAAGTACCGGCGTCTGTCGGGCTGAGCCATCCGCGCGATTCCACGTGCAGCAAGGAGAACAGAAAGGGGCAGTTTGTGGACAGGTTGTCGGCACAGAGCTCCGTGGCGATTGAGTAAAATTTGCGGTTTCCACGAACTTTTTTGTCGGCAAATTACCCAGCCTCTGCTCTCTTTCTGAACTACTGCTCTCGCAATTCGCGGCTCTCAAAGACCGGCGGAATTTGCCGATGAATCAGCAATTGCCGCTGGTCAAAAAAGACGCCATGCGCCCGATGGAACCGCCATCACCGAGGCATGCCGTCTTGCCACGCGGGCGGCTTTGAACCAGCCAAGGGAGAACGTCCGTGCGATTGCTGGCTCTGATTGAACAGCCTGACCATGTCTGCTACCGCTACCGCATTCAGGCCTACGAGCCTTGGTTGAAGGCCAAAGGCTGGTTGCTTGATGCGCGGCCGGTTCCCCATTCGTCAGCCGATTGGGCGCGGTTGTTGCGCGTCGCAACACGTGCGGACGTCGTCGTCGTACAACGAAAACTATTAGCGCCGTGGTGGCTCTGGATGTTGCGACGCGCGGCAAGGCGATTGGTTTACGACATCGACGATGCCATGTTCAGCCGTGACAGCAACTCCTCCAAACCGCCGCATTGTCGGCGACGTCTGAAAAGATTTGGCGCCATGGTTCGCGCGGCCGACGCGGTGCTGGCGGGCAACCAGTTCCTCGCAGACCAGGCTGCCGTTTTTGTTCCGGCAGCACAGGTCCACGCGGCGCCGACTTGCGTTGATCCTACGACTTACCCTCTCGCTCAGCATCGCCGTCGCGGAGCCGAGCTCAAACTGGTCTGGATTGGCAGTCGCAGCACGATGAATTCGCTCGCCGAAGCTCACGGGGGACTCTCCCTAGCCGCCCAGCGGCTGGGACAGCTCGAATTGCGCGTCGTTTGCGATTCGGCTCCTGAGCTAACTGGCATCAATGTGACATTTCGCCCTTGGTCGTCTCCAACAGAAGCACGTGAGATCGCGGACGCGGACGTAGGCATCAGTTGGCTGCCGGATCATCCCTGGAGCCGCGGCAAGTGCGGGCTGAAAGTGCTGCAATACATGGCGGCAGGATTGCCTGTGGTCGCCAATCCGGTCGGCGTGCATGGTGAAATGATCGAACACGGCCGCACCGGCATGTTGGCTGCGACGCCGGGCGAGTGGGCCGATTGTCTCGCAGAATTGGCGGCTAACCCAGAGCTGCGAGATCGCATGGGCCGTGAGGCGCGCAGCTTCGTCGAGCAGCGCTATAGCGTGCGACGATGGGGCCGCGAGTTCGTTCGCTTGATCTCCGGCGAGCGGCGCCTGGTCATGCCTCAGGGAGCGGCGAGTTCGAGACCGTCGGAATTGGTTCGCCTGGCAGCCGATCCCGATCGTGAAGCAGCTTGATCATGTAGACCGCTCGCTGCATCGCGACTGTTGCCACCGCACTCGCTGAATTCACATCAATTCTTCACGAGATGCGAACTTGACTCACGGCGGACGTGCGGCATGATGACGGCGCCGCATCGCTCCGACCAGCCTGTGCGACGGTTGCCCAGGTCCGTAAAGGGCTGTTAATCGCCGACGCCGGTTTGCGCGACACAGCGCACTACCTCGGTGCGCCCGCGTTCGGCGTGCTGCGAATAGCGCTGGCCAATCTCGCCTTAGCACGAAATCTCTGCCGCGATGATGGAACTTCAATTGCTCGCCCAGGAAGAACACCTGGTGCGAATCGAGTCTTACGGCGCCATTTCCAGAGCGCGCTCCGGCATGCCTGACGCCTGTTTCGAACAACTCGGCATCGGCGACATCTATTCTCGCAAGGTGCTGCTGAACCTGGCGAAATGCCATTATCTCGACTCGACGGGCGTCGAATGGCTGCTGCGCTGTCATCGCTGGTTCCGCGAGCGAGGCGGCCTGTTGGTAATCCATTCGACGTCGCCTGTCGTGATGCAAATTCTGAATATCATGCGTATGAACTTAGTGCTCCATTTGGCCGCCAATGAGGAGGAGGCTCGCCGGCTGGCGAGCGAGATCCCTCATGCAAATTGATTTTCAGGAGGTCGATCCGCCGGCCTCGGTCGACGGCGCGCAGCTCGACCGCTTTTCACCGGAGTTAGCGGTCGCCCTGTTGGTCGATCACGCCGCGCGCATCGGCGCCAGCGACTTGTTCATTGCCAGCGCCGAGCACGACGTCCGCGTCTCGGCCCGACGGCTCGGCATCGTCAGAGAAATCGCCCGCATGTCGCCGGAACAAGGAACTCGCTGCATGTTCCACTTGCGAGCTGCGGCGGGCTTGAAATACGACGAGCGCCGCAAACCGCAAGACGGCCGTTGGGTGCGACATCGACAAGGCGGGCCGTCGATCGATCTACGGATCAATACCATGCCGACGCTGCATGGCGAGAGCATGGCCATGCGCATTCTCATCCGCGATAGCCAATTGCTGTCGCTGGATTCGCTCGGCCTGGCCGACCCGCAATTAGGCACGCTGTTGAGTTGGCTGCAGAGCCCCAGCGGGCTGATCTTAATTACCGGTCCGACGGGTTCGGGCAAGACGACCACGCTTTATGCCTGCCTGCAGAGATTGAATGACGGTCGACGCAAGATTCACACGATCGAAGATCCTATCGAGTACGCGGTGGAAGGGGTTTTACAATCGCAGGTCGACGACTTGAATGGTCCCGACTATCGACAATTGCTGCGCGCCGTGCTGCGCCAAAGTCCCGACGTGGTCATGATTGGCGAAGTGCGCGACGCCATGGCGGCCGAAACCGCGGTCCGCGCCGCGAACAGCGGTCAGTTGGTGTTCGCCACGCTGCATGCGCCGGTCGCCGTCGGCGCCATTCAAAGCATGCTCGGCATGGGCGTACATCCGCACTTTCTCTGCAATTCGCTATTGGGCGTTATCGGCCAGCGATTGGTCCGCACGCTCGACCCGACAAGCAAACGGCGTCTCGACTTGAGCCATGCACCGCAAACTTTCGCCGAAGTGCGGCCCTGGCTGGCCAGCGGCGAGGGAGACTTTGTGTATGCTGCAGCCAGCAACGATAGCGACGGTGAAGGATATCTCGGTCGCTGCGGCATCTACGAATTGCTGAGCATGTCCCCTGCTCTTGCCAACCTGATCTCAGCCGGCCGGCCGTCGAGCGAAATTGCCCGCCAGGCCGTCGAGGAGGGCATGCTCGACTTCCGCCGGGCCTCGTTGATCAAGGTTGCGCAAGGCGTCACGAGCTTCGACGAGATTCTTCGCGTCGTCCCCACGGCCGAACAGTGGGTCGGCCGCTGAAAACAGAAACCCGCGAAAAAGCACTGCAGCGGCGAGGTTACTCGCGTCGCCATTCCATGCCAGCGACAATGCCGCTTTCGATGGGGCGGGGCAGCCCGAGAAACGTCGCGACTTCCTGCACTTCGTCGAAATAAAGAATGCGGGATGGCGCCTGGATCACGTCATTCCAACTGGTGACCGGCAGGTTGAGAAACTCCAGGCTGCCCAGAATTCGCCTTTCTTTGCCAATTGCGGGCAGACTGACCAGGGCGACTTTGATAGTCATTGCGTGCATGCCACGAGTCGGCGTCAATGATGAACCGCATTAAAACAGCGTTTGCCAGGAATTCGACCTTGAACATGGCGGCCATATGTTAGCGATCGATTAGCGCAGCGCAACAATTGTGCAAGGAATCGCGATTCGCTCACTATCGTGAAAAAAAACGGCTCGCTGGCGACATCTTATCTCGCCCCATTTGTGCGGTTCTCGCATGCTCCGCCTGCAGCCATGAGTTGCGGGGAAGGCGGAAATGGATAGACAATGAACGCTCCTTGACGGGGACCCGTGGCGGCAATATATTCGCTGACACGTATGGTAACCATCGCAACCGATTCACTGAAAGCGTCCAGTCAGTTGCTCAAGGCGCTGGCTGATCCGGTGCGGCTGCGCATCTTGCATTTGCTCTTGGAGGCCGGCGAAGTCTGCGTCTGCCATCTGCACGAGGCTTTGAATCTGCCACAGCCGACTGTATCCAGACACTTGGCGTATCTGCGAAGAAATGGGCTTGTCGCCGGGAGAAAAGAAGGGTTGTGGGTGCATTATCGGGTCGCCAAGGCGAAGACAAATCTGCATCGCGGCATCATGGTCTGCCTCCAGACGTGTTTGACCGATGACATGGAAGAGTTGCGCCGCGACCGCGATCGCTTGAAAAAGGTTGCCCCGTGCTGCGACAAGCTCTAATGGCGCGCAAGTGTTTTTTTCGACAACTATATTCGCTTTAACGAATTCAAATGCCACGATGGAAGTCGCTGCTCTTCCTCGGCCTAATGATGCGGTGGAGAAAGGAAATGATGTTCATCAAGACATGCTGTCGATTTGGCGTGATGACGATGCTGGCCATGTGTGCGTCGGCAGCGGTGGCCGCCGAAAAAGATGATAGACGGGACGCCGGCGCCTTTGTTCGAGCGCTTTGGGCAGTCCAGCAGTTTGGCACGCTGGAGGCTGCCGATCCGCGACGCGACGAGCGAACCAAGGCGCTGCTCGTCGCCGCACTCGCCAAAGATGGGACGATCACGAACCGCGCCGTTGAGAATAAACTGATGGATCCAAAAACCTACCAATCGCTCGCCGGCGCCGACGACCGGCTGCAAGCAGCCGACATCCGCCAGGCGCTCGGCTCTGGCTCGCCCGAAACGCGCCGCCAACTCTTGCCCGCGGTCGCAGCCCATCTCGATGCCTTGACCACCTCCTTCGATCGGATCGATGCGGTGCATCTCGCCGCCGGCGAGAAACTGGCCGAGTGGATCGTATCAAACTATCAGACAGGGCAGCCGCTGCCGATCATCTTCGTCTGCACGGGCAACTCGCGCCGCAGCGTCATGGGTGCGACGATGGGCAACGTCGCCGCAGCGTATTGGGGATTGCCGGAAATCCGTTGTTACAGCGGCGGCACAGAGCCAAGCGCCTTCAATCGTCGCACGATCGCGGCGTTAACAGCAATCGGCGTGGAGATCGAGCCGACCGGCGAAGAGGCCCCGCGCGGCGCCGAGGGCGCA
>JAICIG010000483.1 GCA_025924495.1 Pirellulales bacterium
TGAGCAGCATATTGGACTCCATGGTAGCCTGGTCTCTCCGTCGGCTGAATTAATCCGCCCTATCGTCAAAATGGCGGTCTGGGTAAAATTTGAGCTGGGCGCGGTTCTGCGCTGCGCGCTGTCATCGTATCACGAGCTACTACAAGATGTTGCGTTATTGGACTGCCGGCGAATCCCATGGCAAGGCGCTTTGGGCCTTGGTGGATGGGTTCCCGGCGGGGGTGAAAATCGAGACCGAGTCGATCGACGCCGAACTGCGCCGGCGGCAGGGAGGCTATGGACGCGGCGGGCGGCAGCGGATCGAAACGGATCGGGTCGACATCAAAAGCGGCGTCTGGCAAGGCGTTACGCTCGGCAGCCCGATCGGCCTCGAGGTCGTAAATAAAGATTACAAGCTTGAGCGGCTCGGGGATTTGGAACGGCCGCGACCCGGACATGGCGATCTGACGGGGGCGGTGAAATACCTGGGCTCGATCCGCGGCGTGCTCGAGCGCGCCAGCGCTCGCGAGACGACCGTGCGCGTGGCGGCGGGCGCCTTGGCTAAGCAACTGCTGAGAGAATTCGGCATCGAAGCCCTGGGCTATACGGTCGAACTGGGAGGCATCGAGTTGGAGCCTCAGCCCGGCACGCTCGCCGAGCATCGCGCCCTGCGCGACGCAAGCGAAATCTATTCGCTCAACCCCGATCGCGATGCCGAGGTCAAGCAGCTCATTGACGAGTGCGGCAAAGAGGGAGACACGCTCGGCGGCGTGCTGGAAATTCGAGTGGAAGGCTTGCCCTTCGGTCTCGGCACGCACGCGCAGTGGGATCGCAAGCTCGACGGCCGATTGGCCCAGGCCGTAATGGCCGTGCAGGCAATTAAGGGAGTGGAAATCGGCTTGGGTTTCGAGGCCGCTCGTCGTCGCGGGTCGCAGGTGCACGACCCGATTCATTACGATGATTCGCAAAAAGATTCGCCCTCGCTTGGCTACGTGCGGCCGACGAACAATGCCGGCGGTTTGGAAGCGGGCATGACCAACGGTCAGCCGCTGGTGATTCGCGCCGCCAAGAAGCCGATCAGCACGTTGCGAAAGCCGCTCGACTCGATCAATCTGGCCACCAAAGAAGCCGAGGCGGCCGCCTATGAGCGGAGCGACGTATGCGCCGTGCCGGCCGCCGGCGTGATCCTGGAGAATGTGATCGCGTTCGAAATCGCCGCAGCTCTTGTGGAAAAATTCGGCGGCGACAGTCTCGTGGAAATGCAGGCCCGTTGGAAGCTGTTTCAGGAGATGGCTCGGCAGCGGTAAGCAGCGGTTAAATCGAAGGTCGGAGGTTGGCATGGAAGCCGCGGCGATTCGGAATCGCTCGTAGCCTCTCGATTTTGTGTCACGGATGCGCTTGGGATGTTTCGTCTGCACCAGTCCGTTCGGCGCCGTGTCTGCCAGGCGAGCTTTTGCTTGTTCTGCCTGCTGCCGACCGCGGTCATGTTCGGCTGGAGCATTTCCTGCAAATTGCCCGGGCACGTCCGCGCCTGCGAGCGCCAACTCAGCGAGCAGCTCGGACTCTCGACCCGGCTCGCCGGAGTATCGTATCCACAGCCCGGCATGTGCCTGTTCGAGGAGCTGGAACTGGCCGATCCCGAGACGGGCGAGTCGATCTTCCGATGCCGGTTGCTGGAGGTCAGCCGCAACGATGACGCCCTGGTGCTGATGCCATCCGATCCGGTGCTGGAGGCGGACCGCTTGCATCGGCTTTGGGATCTGCTCGGTCGCCGCTTGCGCGGCGAGCTGGCCAATCAAGAACAGATATTGCTTTTGCCCTGCAGCTTGACGCTCGTTTCGGCCCGCGGAGAGCAGACCTACGAAGTGCTCGATGGACGGCTCGAATCCGATGATCGCGGGGAGGCGGCCGAGCTGCGCTTTCGGCTGGCGGGCGTCGACATGCCCGAACCGGCCAGCATTCGCGTGGTAAGAAATCAGCAGCATCAACCTCCTTCCAATCGCGTGTCTCTCAGCACCGGCAGCGCGGCTCTGCCGTGTTCGCTGTTCGCGCCGATTGCCGATCTGGAAGCAGTCCTGGGCGCCCGAGCGACTTTTGCGGGCAGCTTGTGGGCCGATGATGCGAAGGCAGGCTGGGAGGCGGAAATCGCCGGACGGTTCGATGAGGTTGACCTGCGCCAACTGGTTACCGGGCGTTTCCCCCATATCCTGGACGGCGCCGCGGCGGTCGAAATCACCGAGGCAAGATTTCAACGCAGCCGCCTGATTGAGGCTTACGGACGGCTG
This sequence comes from Pirellulales bacterium, assembly GCA_025924495.1. Next base: position 2,265 of record JAICIG010000483.1, read on the forward strand.
AATGCGGGCCCGGGCGTCATCGGGCAATCGCTCTTGAGAGCAGCCGTCGATGCCTTGGGATGTGATTCAAGACCACGGTCTGGCCACAATTCGCAGTCGATTTACTCGCAATTGGCGTTCAGCTTCGGCGTGGATGAAGAGGGACTGAAGCTGGCGGGAGCGTGCGAAGGCTATACTCCCGGCACTCTGCTGGTCGATGGCGACGGCCGCCCCCTTCTGACCAAGTCGGCCGACCGCCCGCAGGCGGTGATCAATCTGCTGCGATTGCTTGTGCCGGCGAGCGAAGTGCTGGTTCCCGCGACGGGCGAAACGGCGGACTTGATTCCTTGGCTTCCCGTGCCGCCAATTGTGCCGCCGCGCGACGCAGACGGCGCGGAGACCGCTCCTCGGGCGACGCCGCGAATCGGCGACGCTCATTAGGCAGCGCCGGGGACGCAGGAGAACAAGGCGGGTTTGCCGGCAGGGAAAACTCGCCACGCTGTGTAGCGGGCGGCGGAAGTCCGCGGCCGGCAAATACTTATCTTAAGAGGATCCGTCCTGGGTTCGTCTTTCGTCAATTCGCCCAGGCCGCTAGAATGCCCCGCCCTTGGACTGCCATGTCTGGTTCAAGAATTGGCGCCCGCATAGCCTGGCAAGGAAGCCTATGTCCGCGGAACAGACGCCGCCCGCAGAGCAATCTCTGTTGGCGCTGCCGTTGAATATTGCAACTCGGGTGGCTCTGGCTTATCCGGCCGCGACCGTCGCGCTGGCCATTGCGCTGACCGTCATGTCGTTGGTGATCACTTGGGGCAAACTGGGCTATCGCACGAGTCGCCTTGATCTGCTGAACCCCAACAGCGACTACAACCGGCTCTGGATCGATTACATCAACGAGTTCGGCGACGAAGACGACGCCGTGGTAGTGGTCGAAGGCGCCAGCCGCGAGCAGGTCGTGCCGGTGCTCGACGAGATTTCGACGCTGCTGGCTCGCGAAGATCGGCTGTTCCATGCCGTCCTGCACGGCGTCGATCTGGGCAAGATTCGCTCGAAAGGGCTGCACTATCTTTCGCAAGAAGAGCTGCTCGGGGTTGAACAATTCCTGGGCAGCGTGAGCCCGATCGTCGAGGGCAACTGGTCGAGATTAAATTTGGGCCGCATGGCGCTGGGTATGAACCAGCGACTGGAGTATGCCGATCAGCAGCCCGACCCGACGCAAGGAGCCGCCGCACGTTACGAAATGGGACGGCTGAGCGACAGCTTGCTCGCGACCCTGAGCGGCAAGCGGCGTTACCATTCGCCGTGGCCGGAAATGCCGCAATCGTTCGCCACGCTGAGCGAACTGAACGCCGAATACTTGTTGACTAAAGACGGCACGCTGGGTTTCGTGTTGCTGCGTCTGGCGATGGACAAGGAAGGCTTCGCTCGCAATAACGCGGCCACTGACGCCTTGCGGGAATTGATTGCGCAGGCCAATACCCGTCATCCGGAAACCAAGATCGGTTTGACCGGTCTGCCGGTGATGGAAAACGACGAAATGCGCTCCAGCGAAACGTCCATGTATTGGGCCAGTCTCGTGTCGTTGGTTGGCGTGGCGTTGCTGTTCGTGGCCGGCTTCGGCGGGGTGCGTCATGCGCTGTTGGCCAACGTGGTGCTGTTGGTCGGCATCGCCTGGTCGTTCGGCTACCTGACGATGGCCGTCGGCCACCTGAACATCCTCAGCATGTCGTTTACGGTCACGCTGATCGGCATCGGCATCGATTACGGCGTTTACTATGTCGCCCGGTACCTGCAGGTGCGGGCCAAAGTGCATTCATGCAAAGAGGCGCTTCTGGAAACGACGGCGGGCGTAGGCCCGGCGATCCTGACAGGCGCCATTACGACTTCCGTCTCGTTCTTTGCGGCCAGCTTCACCGACTTCGTCGGGATTGCAGAGCTGGGCACGATTGCCGGCGGAGGCATCTTGCTGTGCGCCCTGGCAGAGTTGTTGGTATTGCCAGCGGTGATCTGCATGGTCGATCGCAGCGGCATCGGCATGCGGATCCCGCAACCGCTCGCGATTCACGAATGGGTTTCGCCCCTATTCAAGCGTCCGCGTTTGCTGTTGGCTTCCACCATGCTGTTCACCTGCGTGGTGGCGGTGGGAGTGAAAGGGCTGTGGTACGACCATAATCTCTTGAACCTGCAAGCCGAAGGGCTAGAGAGCGTCGAACTGGAGCGCAAGTTGCTTTCGGAATCGAATCAGAGCGTCTGGTATGCCCTGTCGATCGCCGATAATCGCGATGAATTGCTGGCGCGCAAGGAAAGTCTGCTCAAGCTGAAATCGGTCGAACGCGTCGAAGAGATCGCCTCGCTGCTGCCGCCCGATCATGCGGTAAAGCGGCCGATCATTGAGCGAATTCAAGAGCGGTTGGCGAATCTGCCGGAGCGTCCGCCGCTGATTCCGGTCGACAAGCCCGACGATTTGGGCCGAGTCTTGGCGCGTACGCAGCAATTGGTCGCCAACGGAACCGACGGCAATCGCTGCGCATTCCAACTGGAGCAGATTCGCGACGCATTGCGGAAGCTATCACTTACCGACTGCTATACGCTCGTTTCGCAATTCCAACAGCAGATGGCCGGCGATTTGCTCAGCCGCCTCTATGCCTTGAAGAGTATGGCCAATCCGGAGCCGCCGCAGCTTGCCGACTTGCCGGAGAGCCTGGTGCATCGCTTCGTGGGAAACCACGGAAAGCACCTGCTCAAGATCTACGGCCGCGGCAACATTTGGGACATGGATGCCCTGGAGAAATTCGTCAAAGACGTGCGCAGCGTCGACTCGCGTGCGACGGGCAATCCGCTCCAGGCCTACGAGGCCTCGCTGCAAATGAAATCGAGTTACGAGCAGGCTGCCATTTACGCCCTGCTGGTGATCGGCGTGGTCTTGATTTTCGACCTGCGGAGCTTGCGCTATACGTTGCTGGCGGCTCTGCCGTTGGGGCTGGGAATTCTGCAAACGTTCGGCCTGATGGGCATTCTCGAGATTCCCCTGAACCCCGCCAATATGATTGCCTTGCCGTTGATGCTCGGCATTGGCGTGGACTATGGCGTGCACCTGATCCACGAATATCGCGAGCAGCGCGGAAGATATCGGATGTCGCCGGCGACGGCGGTGGCGGTGATGGTAGACGGTCTGACGACGGTCGTCGGTTTCGGATCGTTGATGATCGCCAGTCACCGCGGACTGCAGAGCCTCGGCCGCGTGCTGACGCTAGGGGTTAGTTGCTGCATGTTTACCTCGATGGTCATGCTCCCGGCGCTGCTGACTTGGATGTCGCGAAATCGCCAAGACGAGACGGAAGCCGACGAACCCGAGGAGAA
>JAICIG010000484.1 GCA_025924495.1 Pirellulales bacterium
CCGCGGTTGAACAACGCCTCGGCGACGTCAAGCCCGGCACGCATACGCTCGACGTGTCTCTCGCCGATTTTCCGGTTGGCTATTGGCGCGCGATTCTCGACGACTCCAGGCTTACGGCGAACCAGCGCGCCGTGATAGCACGGCACGTATTCGGCATGGAGGCTCGCCCGGCCGGGCTCGAGCAGATTTACCAGTCGGAAGTAGACGAGCCGGTTACATTTGGATCGACCTTCGCGACATTGTCGAGCAAGACGCCGAATTGCGAATTGTTCTTGAACGGGCGATGGTATCCCGTCATTGGGACCTGCCAGTTTATCGAAGACGAAAGCAAGATTGTACGCGATGTGGCGCTGATTATTACGTTATCGATCTGCGAATTGACCGTTCATCGCTATTTTCGCGTTTATCGCGATTTGTTTCTCGACGCCCAAGGGCGGCCGGTCACGCGCACCGTGCTCGATGTCTTGCATAATTTTGGCCTGAGGGGCCTGCAAGCGAGCAGCGCCGACTACAACTTGCGGCTGGTGAAGGCGGAACGTCAGGCTCGTGAAATCGGCAAGGTGGTCGTTGTCGGCGCCCCGGTGATGGTCAATGTCAATCGACTCTGGGAAGAGGGGTTTGAGTCGCGAGCCTTGGGGACGGCGCAACGGCCGGTTAAATGCATTGTCGAGCCGGAACTGGAGGTTGAGGAGCGGCAACGCAGCTGGTTTCTTCATCAGCATGCGGACCAAACGGGCGTGAGCCGTTTGCCCTTCACGAGGTTGTTTTGCCTGGAGATCAAACGGTACGTCTACGCCGACGTCGATGACCTGACGCCTTATGAATTCGACGCCATGGCGCTGGAACGGTTGTGTTTGCCGCCGGACATGCTCTCCGTTTTAACTCGCGTCTTCGAGGCGCCTACGGAAGACTTGTTCGGGGATTTGATTCGCGGCAAGCACGGCGGAGTGGTTGTTTTGGCGTCGGGTTCGCCAGGAATCGGCAAAACGCTCACCGCGGAGATTTATGCCGAGCGGACGGAGCGCCCCTTATACGTTCTGGAAATGGGGGAACTCGGCACGAGCGCCACGCAGGTGGAAGAGCAGTTGCGACACATTTTTGCGCGCGTCACGCGTTGGAACGCAGTCTTGCAATTTGATGAATGCGAAATCTTTCTGTCTAAACGCAATAACGATCTGGAGCGATCGGCTATTGTCGGCATTTTTCTGCGATTGCTCGATTATTACCAGGGGATGTTGTTCCTAACTTCGAACCGTCCAGAGGCCATCGATGAAGCCGTGCTGAGTCGCGTGATGTTGCACTTGAGGTATCCGGATCTCACGTGCGAAACGCGAGCGGAGGTGTGGCGCCATATGATTCGCGCAGCAGGGCTGGAATTGGATGCAGAAACCTTGGCTGTCGTCGCCGATTGGGACCTCAACGGCAGACAGATTCGCAATCTATCTCGCCTCGCTAGAATTCTTTACCCATCCGGCCAGTTAGGCCTCCCGGAGATGGAAGAATTATTGAGGTTCGGCGTCGGCCGAGCCCGCTGCTGAGGAAATTGAAGCCGGCCACACGCTTGACGCGTTGGGGTCCATGTGAGGACTTATTTCGAGGCCTCCCGACCCAAGCCAGCCGCTGGCTACGATCGGCGGCAATTCTGGCCGAAACGGCGTCTTTTTTGGCTCGCGTCAGAAACAAAGTAGCAGGCATACTCCGTATGCCGCCCGCTGCGCCGCGACAGATTCTGCTGATGCATACAGGCGCGCCGGCCATCGATTTAGATTCTGCCTCTTCTCGGCTTCGGCGGACGGCACGTGGAATGTGCCTGCTACTTTGGGGCCCGCTCGCCATTTCGCCCATTTTCCCACTCTCGCGCCAAGCCAGCCCCTGAGTACGATCGGCGGCAATTCTGGCCGAAAGCGGCGCTCTTTCTGAGCCTGCGTCATAGGGACTCGGGCGGCGCCGATTCCGGCAGAAGGCAAAGGAGAAGGATGATGTCGCAGTCCATTCGTCAAGCGCAACAAGCCGCAACTCGCCGGAGCACGCCCTCAGAAGCAGGTTCGGTAGGCCAGTTATCCAAAGAACTCGGCTTGGCGCCGCTGGATGCCGCTCGGCCGACCGAGATCCGCTGGATCGCCGGCGGCAGAGTGCCGTTGGGGGCGCTGAGCGTGCTGGCCGGAGAAACGGGCACGGCCAAAAGCTTGCTGGCCGTCGAATGGGCGGCGCGCGAGAGCGAGGGGAGCGGCGAGACCGATGCCGCGCTTATCGCTCATGCCGCCGACATGCCGGTGGAATTCTTGCGCGCCAGGCTGGATGCGGCCGGCGGCGACGCTCGGAAGGTGGCGGCGCTGACGCTCGAATGGCCTGACGCGTCGGAGGAGTTTACGATTGGCAAGCTGCTGAGCCGCGTGGCCGCCATCGCTGCAGCGATCGAGGCGGGGAGGGCCGGCAAGCTCGTGATCATCGACAATCTCGAAGCCTGGGCGAGCAACCTCCATCAGGCGCCCAGCCGGGCCCGACTCCATTTCTTGCTGGCCAAACTATCGGAACTGGCCGTCAAGACGGGCGTTGCCATCGTGGCCCTGGCCCGGCTGAGCGGTCCGGCGGGCGGCCGTGTTGCAAGCAAAGAACTTGCCGAGCTGTCGGCGATTGCGCCGGTCGTCTGGCTGGCGGCGAGCGACAGCGAAGAGCCCGGTCGCCGATTGTTGCTGTCCATCAAGAACAGTCTCGGGCCGCACGCGTCGGCCGCCGCCTTTCGCATCGAAGCCGGCCGTATCGCTTGGGACGACGCGCCGCTCGAGGCATCAGCTACGACGCTTGTCCCGCCGAGCGCAGCGCGCGTGGCGGAACAGCAGGACCGCGAGAGTGCCGGCGAATGGCTGCTCTCTGCGCTAGAGCAAGGCGCCGTCGAATCGGGCGAACTTTTCCGCCAGGCGCGCACCTGCGGCATTTCCGCCAAGACGCTCCGCCGCGCCGGCAAGACGCTGGGGTTGAAGCCGACGAAGCGGTCGTTCGAGGGACCTTGGGAGTGGCAAATTCGGAATGCGGAATGCGGAATTCGGAACGAGCAAGCACCGGGAACTCGCGCCTCAGAGCATGAAACGGAAGCAAGGCAATGGGCAGCCGCCGACCGCCAGTCTGACCCCTCCGAATTCCGCATTCCGAATTCCGAATTGGCCAAGATGGTCAACTAAGCGGAGGAAAGTTCGGAGGGAATCAGCCTCAGGTTTCTGACTTCCGAGTTCCTACTTCCGACGTTGCGACCGCCTCGGCCCGCAAAAAGCGATAGAGGGCGAACTCTCCGGTTTGCTCCAACTGATACATCGCAATGCTGGTGATCGGGGCGACGGGGCCTGGCGAATTTCCGGACAATAACCTCACCACGTTCTTGCTGACCGCGAAGGTGGCCAGTGGAATCAGCTTGCGCTGGGATGCATCGAGCGTTAAATGATGGCCGTCAAACGGTCCGCCGATAAATTCGACAAATTGCGACTCAAACGACATGGCGTCTTCCCCCTTCGTTATCAGGCCCCCTCGCGGGGCGAATCCTTGGCGGCCGGTCCCGTCGGCACGACCGCGTTTTGTCAGGCGTGCAGCGCCGCAGGCCTGGCCGGGATCGGCGATATAAAATTGTCCGGCTTGACGGCGATTAGCGGCTGATCGATCGCGTGCAGCACGCGTTCCGCCGTATTGCCGGTGACCAGGCCGGAGAATCCGCCGCGGCCGACCGTGCCCATCACCGTCAGATCGACGTCGAGCCGGCGACCGGTCGCCACAATCCGCCGCGAGACTTCGCCTCGTTCGACGTGCAACGATGCCGGAGTCGGCAACTTCGAATCGTCGACAAACTGTTTGAGTAGCGTCACCGCCTGCCGGCGCAAGAGTCGCTGCCGCTGACTCCGCTCGATGTCGGGCGAGAACGGCAGCAGGTCGAAGTCGGGCTCCTCGACCAGCACATACAGCACATGCAACGAGCTGCCGGTTTCGGCAGCCAACGATGCGGCCAGTTGCAGCGACTTGCGGCTGGCATCCGAGAAATCGATCGGCGCCAGGATCGAGTGCAGTTCGTTGCCCGGCCGCGGTTTGGCGATCCAGACCGGGCAAGGGCACTTGCGCGCGAGCTTGGCGGCGGTGCTGCCGACAAGAAACCGCGAGACCGGCGATAGGCCGCGCGTGCCGACGACCGCCAGGTCGTAACCCTCGTCCTGCACCGCGTGAATGATCTCAATGAACGGCGTGCCCCACAGCGTTTTGTGGTGCAGCACCACGCCTTGGTCCTGGAAGGGCGCCAGATGTTCGTCCAGCCGTTCGTCGGCGCCATGCCGCAGACGCTGTTCAATGTCCTCGACGCTGGCCGCCGCATACCAGGGGTTTGCGACCAGGCCTTCCATCGTCTCGCGCGTCATGGGGATGGCGTGTGCTAGCGTGAGCTCCGCGCCAGTCGCCTTAGCCAGCGAGAAAGCCTGCGCAAGCGCCGCGCGGGCCGACTCGGAGAAATCGGTCGCCACCAGAATTCTCTGAAAAACCGAAGGTGCTGCGTTCATCGTAGGTTCCTTTAACGCGCTCACGTTAGCCGCGCTTGCCTGGCGAGCTGCGGCGCCTAATGTCTGGCTGCCTAGAGTCCTGGCGGAAAATTCGTCGTGTCCAACCAATCTTTGAGAACGGCCCATTCTTCGTTCTGTCGATCTTCATCGGTCCGAGCATGTTTGGCGCCAGGCGGCCGACCCGGCTCGAAAAGTCCCACATGCTCCGCTTGCAGCGGCGGAGCGCCGATTTCCGCATCGCGCCGGTAGCCCGCTGATGAATCGGCATCGAGCGTGTACGACCGGACCGTCAAGCGGCGGCTGAGCACGAAACTGCGAAACAACATCAACGCCGGAACAACATGATTCAGCCAGTCTTCCGGCGCTGCTTGATGCTCGGCGGCGCGAAGCCGAGGATAACGATAGGTGCTAACGTCAAGACGCTCCCATCCAAGGCGCTCGATCAACGACCCGACCAACTCGGCCTCATGGGCCGCTTCGTCAAGTTCGAATGAAAACGTGACAGGCATGACGCTGGTTCCTTGCCGTGAGAAGATTGCTGAGGTTCACGGAAGCAAACCGAATGCCCAGACCGGCATGACTTGGAAAGACCTGAATTGCCCGGAGCTTTTCGGTCTGCCGCCCAGTGTTAGGGCGGCTCGCGAAGTGTTCTCTGTGCGGAAAGGTCGCGAGAGTGAGCGTTTTCGCACTCTACAGCGTGCGGCGCCAGGTCGCGGCGGAGATTTGCCAGTCGTGTGGATTCGCGGGGCGAAGCGGGATTGTCGCCTCGTTAGCGAACAAACGTACTTTCGCAGAGCGAAAGGCGACAATGTGGGCCCGCAAATGCTCTATTTCTGCTCTGCGCCTGCTCGGGCCCGCGCGATGGCGAAGTCGACGAGCTCCTGGCAGTGAAAAAAGCCTTCGTGGAAGTTGTGTCCTTGCCCTTCAACGATCGTCAGCGTGACGCCATCGCCGGCCCCGGCAGCTTCGTACCGCCGCGCGAACTCGGCGGAGTTTTCTTGGAGAGGTACGACCTTGTCTTCATCGCCGTGAATGAAATAGGCCGGCACGCGCGCTTCCG
>JAICIG010000485.1 GCA_025924495.1 Pirellulales bacterium
ATTCCCGGCGACGATCCGATCCAGATTCAAAGCTCGCCGCACCTGGCCCGACTCGAACCGTACGGCGAGGTGATTCTGTATTCCGACCGGCCGCGCGATAATGCCGAAAAAGTCCGCCGCACTCGCGACGCCACCTGCTTGATCAACTCGCGCAGTTCTGTCCTTTGGCCAGCCGAAGTGCTGCGTGAGCTGCCGAAGTTGAAGATGTTCGCCATCTGCGGGATTGGGACCGATGCCATCGACTTGAATGTCGCCCGTGAGCACGGCATCGACGTTCGCAACCTGCCCGGCCGCACGGCGCCGATCGTGGCCGAACACGCCATCGGCCTGCTGTTGGCCATCTCGAAGCGGGCCTGGTTCCAGACCAACGAACTCAAACAAGGCCGCTGGACCGGCATGCAGAACATTTATCTTCGCGGCAAAACGCTGGGCTTGATCGGCGCCGGTCCGATCGCCGCCGAAATGGCGCGACTGGCCCGCGCAATCGGCATGCGCGTGCAAGCCTGGACCTATCGGCCGACGCCCGAGCGCGGCCGCGAACTGGGGGTCGACTTCGTCGGGTTCGATGAACTGCTCAGAACTTCCGACGCCATCAGCCTGCACGTGAAGCTGACCGACAAGTCGCGAGGTTTGATCGGCCGCCGCGAGTTAGAGCTTCTCAAGCCAGGCGCCTTGCTCGTCAACACGGCCCGCGGCGCCGTCGTCGATACGCTGGCTTTGGTCGAAGCTCTGAATTCCGGGCGCCTGGCCGGCGCGGGGCTCGATGTGTTCGATCGGGAGCCGCTGCCGGCCGATCATCCGCTGCTCGCCAGTCAGCACGTCGTGCTTACGCCCCACAACGCCGACCAGACGCCCGAGGGCATGGAATTGCTCAACTCGGGCATCGTCGACAACGTCATCGCCTTCTTCGAAGGTCGCGACGTCAACCGCGTCGTGTAAACCGATCCGCCAGCGCGGTCATTCATTTCTGGCCGGCCTCGACCAGCCGCACGGAAATCTCCGTCGGGACCGACGTATAGCCCGAATCGGCGGGCAGTTCGAAACGAATCAAAGCATCGCCAGGACGTGCATCGCTGGGGACCCGAACCGGGCCGTGATAGAGCACGCCTCAGCAGCGTTCGAGAAACTCGTTCAGCCGCTCTCGCCGTCGCCCTTCGGCATCGGTATAAATCAGCGTGGCCAGTACCGGCACGTCTTTAGGTAAGAACTCTTGGGAGACGGCGGCAAACGTGTTTTTGCCCACTCCCCGATGTCCCATGAAGACAGGGAAATCGGTCTCTCCGCCGATCGTGAGGTCCTTGGTCCAAATCCAACGCTGAAAACTGAACTGCCCGCTGGCATCGAACCACAGCACTGGGGCTTGGGCGGGAGAAGCGGCAAATTGATTGTATGGCCCCGCCTCTTCGGCATAGCCGCCGCGCAACGGTTGCTTGCCTTGCCACTGCATTCGCAGAAACACGCTGCCATCGTCGCTCGTCCGTCGACTCACCGACAACTCCGTGTGTACTTCCTCCGTATTTGGGTCTTTGAATTGCCCCACGTCGAATTGCACGGTGCGCTCCCGCTTGTCCACCTTGCCTTCGATTCGCTCGTCCGCTTCGCTTAAGTCTCCGTTGGCGTTGCGATCGAAATAGAGCACGTCGTACTGCTCGAGATCAGCGGCCGATTTGTCGAGCACGGCCCACACGCGTGTCTGCGCCTGCGGACCGAACAAATACAGCCCGTACAGCGGCTCCTTGGCGACGTACGACGGTTGCTTCTTGATCTGGCGATCGACCTTTGAAAGATCGGGCGGTTCCGCGCCAACGGCGCTCGACGACGCCAGACCGCACAGAGTAATCGCCGCCAACACAGTCTTCCATCGCATGGCTCGCTCTCCTAACCAGGATTATCGATCAGCCCTCAACGGCCCGCGCAATTCAGCACTCTTCACGCGACGTTTCTTGGCCAAGGGATCGAGGTACCAGCGATAACCGCCGGCATCGTTAAAGAACAAGTAGTCGTGGTTTTCGCTCAACCAGGCGTTCCAGGCGGCCGCTGTGGCCTCGGCGCCGGGCCCATCGGGCGCATACCGAGCGAGCAGCGTCCGAGCCGATCTTGCAGCGTCTCCCGAATCGGCTCGCGCCGTAATCGCCTTTTCGAGGAAGGCCAGCGTGTTGGGCGCCGCGCCGAGCGATTTTGCCTCCTCATCGACAACGAGCCTGCCTTCGGCATCGGCGTACAAATAAGGAAGATTCTCGCGACGCCACGCACTGCGCTCCGCCTCATTCAACCGTTCGAACTCCTTGTAAGTTCGATCCGACAAGAGATACGCAAGGAGTTTCAGCGGATCGTCGGAATGCCGGAGTGCACGTTCGACCGCGCTGCGATCGCGGGGCGCCACCGCCGTGAAAACAGAAGGCGTGAAAGCAATCGGCCGGTCCTCGGTAAATCGAGCAATATAGACGATCGAGTTGATGAGCAGCGCATCACCCGTGTCGTTCATCTCGGCGGGCGACTGCTCGAACCCGAAGTGCAGCAGGTTCCCTTGTCGCCAAATGGCGCCGGCGCGCGGCGTCTTGCCGTTCATGCCGCCGCACATCATCTCGAGATCGGGAGCGTCGGCAAATTTATAGACATAGGTGCACCAGCCGCTGTCGTAACGCTTCTGTTGGTCATCGACTAGCGGCAGCACGTCAACTGTGTCTTGCTTCAGTTCGCCGGCAAATACGCCGGCCGGGCGCTGAACGGTCCGCGTTATGGCGATCGGCAGAGGGGAACGGAAGATCTCGTGGTCGCGTAACCCGTACGCGAAAGGTTCGAGGCACGTTCACCCCGAGCCGCCGGCAATCTGCCAGACTCCGGCCAGCAGTAGCCCCGCACTGCCGAGCAACACCGTCGGCTTCGACCACGCCTCGCGTTCGCCCAAGGGCGACTTGTAATCCGCCGACCGTTTGTCTTGTTGCGACCAATCAAGCAACACTACGTCGGCGTCTTGCGCCTGAGCCGGATCAAACGTCTCGCGATTCGCGACATCGACCCGAGAGAAGTGCTTTTCCAACAACTCAACAAATGCTCGCTGCCGCGGCGTATCGAGGTTGCCCACGTACAAGACGCGTTGGGGAAAATCGAGCGGAGCGGCAAAGCACGCCCCAGCCATCATCAGCCATGCCAGAGCGGCAAGCTTAAAGACACGCGTCATCTCCGCCTCCTTTGCAGGATCCTAAGCAAAATGCACCAGCATCCTCGACGCGTCGATCATTCTCAGCGAAGCGGCATGCAAAAAGCAAGCGGAAAATGGCTGCGGCAGCATTCTAGTCGGCAGATGAAAACGCCTCGGCGGATCGCCTTCGCATGGATGGCTGGGTACAGCTACAATGCGCGGCTAGCGCCTTCATGAGACTTTCGTGCTTAAGCACGAATTGAGTCGGTTCAAGCGGCGGCACGCGACGGTGCACCGCATCACAGGTTGTGGGCTAGACCATCAGAAAGATTCGGCAGACAGCATGTCCCAATACTCTCAAAATCCGGGCCGACGTGCGTTCCTTGCGGCGGTCACTATGGCGCTCTCCGCGATCTTGTCGCCCGATTGCCGCGCCGACGATCCCCAACACCGCCCTGCGCTGTACATTCTCAATGCGGATGGCTCCGGCTGGCGTCCGCTAAGTCTATCCGCAGATTACTGGGCGGGGAGTTCGCCGGTCGTTTCGCCCGATGCGAAGCAGGTCGTGTTCGACGGCTGGCGGCTCGTCGACCATCAAAAGCAAGGGCCAGCCAAGTTGATCGCCATTGATATCGACGGGAATAACGTCCGCGAGCTTTGTGCCGGGCAATCGGCCAGTTGGTCCCCCGATGGCAAATTTTTCGCTTGTTCGCTCCCATTGCAGTCCGCGGACATTTGGATCATGTCGGCTGACGGCAAGGAGCACAAACACATCCGCGCGGGCTGGGCGGCGCAATGGTCGCCCGACGGCAAGCAGATCGCCTTCCTCCAGGGCGCCAAGCTAATGACTTACGAGGTCGATTCGGGCCAGATTCGGCAGGTGCTTGGCGGCGGCGTCAGTCCCTATACGAAGCTGTTCTGGAACATGGCCTGGTCGCCTGATAGCGGCCGGATTTGCTTCAAGGGAGCGAAGCCCGACGGGTCGGAAGAGCTGGCAATCGTCGATGCGGCCGGGGCCGAATTCGGCCTACAGGTTCGCTTCGCCACGAAAAGCTTTCTCCCCGACATTGCCTGGCATCCGCGCGGAGATCGGGTGGCGTTTGCGATGAAATCACCCGCGAGCAACCGGGAGCAGATTTACGAGCTCGATCCCGATTTCGACGCCCCGCCCGTGCTGATGGCCGGCCAAGACGAATCTCGCACCAACTACTGCCCTTGTTGGACACCCGACGGAACGAAACTGATCGCAATCAGCCAATAACTGAGTCGAGCGTCTTTACCCGGTCGATTCGAGTTCTGGGAAGTACTCGTGCCTCGTCAATTCAGTATCCGATCGTTGCTCTGGTTGACCGTAGTCGTGGCGGCATTGCGGGGAGGCAGAGCATTCGAACGCGAGCGAGTGAGGCGCGAGCTGGAACGGCAGGATGCAGAATTCTGGGCCAGCTACAAACCGGGCGATATCCGCCAAGGTATGCCACAAAGGCTTTGGCGGCGGCTGAATGACAGGCTCCAGAAACTGTGACTTCCCGTCTCCATCCCTGCCACGCGACCGCAGCGGCCTTCCCGCTTGTTTTTTAGGGTGAAACTGAAGGCGGGTCCGATCCGCTCCAATAGTGAAGGGATGAGCCGGTATCTGCCGTGCCGGACGGGTGCGTTTTGATTTCCTGACAGTTACACTGTCAGGCTAGAGCATCCGATGCGTGCAATTTCGGTTCGACTTAATATCGAACAGCTCTCCCCGTGCTTGCCTTCCAACCCACGAGCCCTTCCCATGAGCAGTTTCACCTCCACTCGTCGAAAGTTCCTGCAATCGACCTCCGGAATGCTGGCCGGCGCGCTCGCCGCGCCGTACTGGGCCACGAGTCGCTCACGCGCGGCGGAGTCAAAGAACGATCGCATTGTGCTGGGAGCGATTGGTCTCGGCGGCCAGGGAACTGGCATCGCCAATCGGGCTCGCCAGTTCGGCGATATCGTGGCGGTGTGCGACGTTGATCGGCAGCATGCCGAACGTGCCAAGAAACAGTTCGGCGACAAGGCCGAGATTTATGGCGACTACCGCAAGCTGCTCGAGCGCAAAGATATCGATGCCGTGACGATCGGCACGCCCGATCATTGGCATACCGCCATCGCGCTTGCCGCGGTGCGGGCGGGTAAAGACGTGTACTGCGAAAAGCCGCTGACCTTGACCATCGACGAGGGCAAGTTGCTGGTGAAAGCGGTTGCCGAGACGCAGCGAGTGTTTCAGGTGGGCACCCAGCAGCGCAGCGATGCCCGCTTTCGCCAGGCCTGCGAGTTGGTGAGGAATGGCCGCGTGGGCAAGCTGCAAAAGGTCACCGTCTCGCTTCCTCGCTCCACGAAGGTCGGCGGTCCATTTGCCGCCAAGCCGGCGCCCGAAGATTTGGACTGGCAGCAATGGCAGGGCCAGGCGCCCGCGCACGAC
>JAICIG010000486.1 GCA_025924495.1 Pirellulales bacterium
GAGCCTGGTGATTTCCTTCCGCTGCGCTTCCTTGAAGCTCGATGTGTAGCCGACATGGTCGAGCAGCCCTTCCTCGTTGTAGAGGCCCAAGAGCAACGAGCCGACCAGTTTCCCCTTGGAGGCGTAACGAAAACCGCCGACGACACAATCGGCCGTGCGGTTCGGTTTGATCTTTTGCATGCCGGTGCGCTCGCCAGCCTGGTAAGCGAGCTCGCGGCGTTTGGCGACGACGCCATCCAGTGCGCCGCCGGCCCCTTCGAACCATTTGCGGGCAGTTGTGACTCGCGTCGTGGCGGGCGACAGGCGAATCTGTTCTTGATCGGCTAAATAGCGCTCAGCAAAGGCCTCCAATCGCTCGCGGCGCTCCGCAAGCGGAAGCTCCAGCAACGAATTACCTCGCTCGTTGGCCAGCAGGTCGAAGACAATCAGCATGGCCGGATGCTTCTCTGAAAGCATCTTCACGCGACTGGCGGCCGGATGAATGCGCTGCAAGAGCTGATCGAATGACAGTTGCTTTCCAACCGGCACGACGATTTCGCCATCGAGCACGAACCGCTTGGCGCGTAGCCGCGAGAGTGCGGCCGCAAGTTCGGGAAAATAACGAGTGAGCGGCTGGCCTGACTTGGATTGCAGCGAGAGCGTTTTGTCATCGCGAAAGACGAGGCAGCGGAAGCCATCCCATTTAGGCTCATATTGCCACTCCTGTCCGACCGGAATGTTCTCAACCAGTTCTGCTTCCATCGGCGCTAGCGGCGGCTTCAGTGCCAGTTTCATAGCAATTTCTCTAGGCGGAAGCGCGCGCGGGTCGACAACAACGGCCGCCAAAGATCGCCGACTTTGGCAATTCGCTGCGGCATGTTGCGCAACGTGAAATCCTCGATCGCAATTCCTCGTTCAAGTTCATCCCACTCGACCGGCGCCGATACAGTCGCTTGCGGCGTCGGACGCACGGAGTAGACGCTGGCGAGCGTGCGCCCCCAGGCGTTTTGGTTGTAATCAACCAGCACGCGGCCGCGCGGCCGCTTGGCGATGCGATACTCGGCCGTGATTAACTTGGGCTTCAAATCGGCCAGATGCTGCGCGAACTGTTTGGCAAACGTCCAGACTTGCTTCTGCGTCGGACCGCGCTTGATCGCCACGTAGATATGGACGCCGCGCGAACCGGTCGTCTTCGCCAGACTCTTCATGCCGAGCGCCGCCAGGCCGTCGCGCACCAGCAAGGCCGTTTCGCAGACGTGCGAAAAACATGCGCCGGGCCCCGGATCCAAATCGAAATGCAAGTAGTCGGGGCGATCCACATCATCACAGCGTGCATACCACGGATTAAGATCGATGCAGCCCAGGTTGACGATCCACAGTAGGGCCGCCAGGTCGTCGACCACCGGAAATTCGATCCGGTTGCCCGAGGCGTGGTCAATCGTGCACGTGCAAAGCCAGTCCGGGTGAGGCGTCGGCGTACGCTTCATGAAAAAGAACGGCCCCGCCGCTCCTTGCGGGTAGCGTTTCATCACCATCGCCCGGTCTTGCAAGTGCAGCAGCAACACCCGGGCGATGGTCGCATAGTACGCCAACAGCTCGCCTTTCGTGATGTTGGGCGATTTCCAAAACACCTTCTGCAGTTTGGTCAGGCGCACCTGGCGGCCGCCGAGATCGAGCTCTGTTTCGGCAACATCCGGAGGAATTGTGACGGCGAGTTTTCTGGCGCCACCAGCAGCGGACCGTCGACAGGATCGATTGGCGGTAGATGGATGATCGCTCGGGCGTGCGCGCCGGGCAGTTGGTTTCGACCGTGTTTTCATGGCAGCTTGCAATGCTAGCAATTCAGGCGCCAGTGGCAGGCAGGCTTGGCGTCGGCGAGCGTTTCTGTGCGTCGTGACCACGATCGGTCAATTCCGCAATGCCGCAGGCATAGCGGGCTGGGCGGCACGCTGCCGCCATGATTGAAGATTGCCCAGCCGCTTTTGCCGTTACGGGAAAAGCGTCGCGCAGCGACGTGTCGGAAATTGACGCTTACTGCGGTCCATTGAGGGGGCTGAATAGCCGGTCGATCTGGCGGCCGATCTCGTGGTGCAGCACGTTCTTGGCGGCATCTTCCACGACGCGCCCGGTGAGACGCTGAATCTCGCGCGCGTCAATCTTCGGCTTCTGCAGCGTGCCGTTGATCGGCAGCCGGATCGTTTGTCCTTTGAGCGATTGGCCCAGCGCGTTATCGCCGATCCATTTGCTCGGCACAGGCATTTCTGCCATAATCGCCAGCGACTCGTCGAGTCCCACGGAGCCGTAGGTGCGCACCAGCACGTCTGGGAACGCTAATTCGAGCCCTCGGTGATAGACGCGGCCTTGCACCAGGCGGTAATCGACTTGCGATTCGCGGGTAATAGCCACAGCAGCCAACGGGCGAATCTGCCCGGTGGCGCCGAGCGCCTGCGCCAGCAGCTCGATGACGGGCGCGAACTCGCGCGTCAGGGCGCCGGGGCCGACCTGGACCGAATGAATCAGGATTTTTCCGGCAGCGTCCCCGGCGCCAAGATTGTTCAGTGGCAACTGGCAACCGTCGAGCGTGACGGAGAACCTGCCTTGCGCCTCGGTGACCTCGGCCAGCACAGGCAGCGCGTACTTCATGCCGGCATTGCACATCTCGGGCGTGATCTGCACCTGATCGACGATTCGCCCGGGCTCGAAGCTTAGCTCCGCCGGAGCGGAAGCCAACTCGATGACCGGCGCCAGATGCGCCTTGCCGCCGCTGAGCGGCAAGTCGAGTGGCGAAAATCGCACCGCTCCCCGGGCTAATTCGGCTTTCACCTCACCGGGTCCCAGGGGCGCGCCAAGCACTTGCGCCGCCTGCCAACCGACTTCCGCCTGGCCAGTAAGTTTAGTGACCGCCGCTTGCCGTCCGGCGGACAAGGCCGAGAGCGGCCCGGTCAGCGAGAAGGGCTGCGTTTCGCGACCCGCAATACGCACATTGCCGCGAGTGTAAGACTGTACCAGGCCTTGCAGCTGCGCCCAATCATAAGTCGCTTGGCCATCGAGTTGCGCGTCTTGGTCGCTGGAGAGTTTATCGATCTTGCCCCGAGCATCGAGTGTAATGGCAGCCGATTCAAATTGTGCGCGATCGAGTCGTAGGGCGTCGCCCGTGCGATCGTACGCGGTCTGGGCGCTGAGCTTTACTTGCGGCTCGTTCCACACGCCGTTCGCCGGCGAGCGAGCCACGAAATTGTCGACGGTCAATTCGCCGCTTCCCGCGATGCTGCCAGCCGAGTATTGAACTTGCCCTTGCCCTTGGCACTCGCCTGCTAGCTGCCAACTGCCCGGCTCAGGCGGCTGCCGCTCCAGTCGACATAGCCAGCTTGCCAATTCCCCCGTCAATGTCACGTTGATCGGCCAGCTTATCTCTTTCGCTGCAATCGCAACCGGCTTGGCGAGTCGAGCATCGAGCCGATCGCGCCCGGCGACGAATTCACAACGGGCCGAATCGACCTGACTTGGTTTCATGGCCGCCAATTCGCCCGTGGCATCGGCGGTGATGACGATCTGCGGTTCGACCCAAGGGGATTGCCCTGCGCGAGCGAGCGTCCAGCCGTTGACCTGCATTTCGGCCGAGGCCTGGAAGCGACGATCGCCTTGGCGGCGCCAATCGATTGTGGTCTGACCCGATCCCGCCAACTGCACGCCGCCCAGATCGACAAACCGAGCGAGCTGCGCCGTCAGCTTTGCCAGATCGTGCGTGCCCGACAGGTGGAAACCTTCGGCCGTGCCGCTCCCCTGCAACTGCAAGAAGTCCGACTTGCAGCCAAGCTGATCGAAGACCGTCCCTTGCTCCGTCTGATGAGCGTTGAAGTGGACGGCCAGCGGCTGATCCCAAGTCAGCTCTTCCCCCTGGTAAAGCGCCACAAGCCGCGTTGTAGAGATGTTTCCCTGCCAACTCGCGCCCGCCGCCTGTGGGCGATTGGCCAGCTTCCATTGCACCTCGCCCGCGGTGATTTCCGCTCCTTCGCGGATGCGCAGCGTGCCGGGCAGCAACTTCGCCAGCTTTGCCAGATCGAGGCGGCCGGTCGCTTCGCCGTCCCCTTGCGATAGAAGCTCAACGAGTTGCTTCAGGCTGCGAACCTGCAGTAAGCGGCTCGAATCGGCCAGCGAAGCATAGCACTCCAGCTCGCCGAGGTCGCACGACACGCCCAGCTCTTCGATCGTCAAATGCTCGCCCTGCCAATCGAGCCGGCATGGCAATTCGGCCTGAGCTAGCTGCAGTTGGTCGGCGCCGAGCCACGGCGCCGACATCGCAAACTGGCTCACGACCGCTTCTCCCTCGAGCAATTGCTGTTTGGCCGCGCTGCCGGCGTGATAATGCAGTTGAGCATCGAGCCGGCCCGTCCATTGGCTGCCTGGGGCTGCGCGCCGCAACAGGGCCTGCGCGGCTGCCAACGGCAAGGCTTTGGCATCGAGCTTCGCCTCGGCCGCCTGCGCGCCTCCCAGGCGCAAGGCCAACGCAAAGTCACCCGGCGAATGGGCCTCAGGCATGACGCCCGACGTAATCAACTTGATGGGCTCCGTCGCGGCGCCCGGCGATTGCAGCGCAATTTTGAGCTTCTCGATCGTCCAGTCGCGCTTTGCCGACTCGTCATGAATGATCGCCTGCCCGTCGACAACCTCGATGGCGCAGTCGATCCTTGCGATGTCCCCCTGAAGGTTCAACGGCAGCCAGGCCGAGAGCGCATCCTCGAGATTGCTGCCGTCGTCGCGCAGGATAATGTGGAGCGCGGGGCGAGTGAGTTTAATGCCGCCTAGCTGGGTGCGACTGCGCAGCAGTTGCCACAGCGTCGTGTCCATTTCGACCAACGGCACGCTCAAAAGCGGCTGACCCTCAGGGTCGCGAACTTCAAGATCTCGAGCAGCTGCCTGCGAGAACCACCCCAGCGACAAACCGCCCGCCGACACAGAACCATTTAGCTTTGCCCTGTGCGCCGCATACTTGAGCAGCAAATTCCCCAATGGGGTGCGGCTGGCGAGCGTCGGCAGTAGCGCGACGAGCAATACCGCTCCAGCCGTGATCACCAGAAAACGCAGGCCGGGCCGGCGCGGCGAAGAAATGCTCGATTCGCTTTTGGGCTCTACTTCCGCGTTTTCCTTGCTCGGCGTGTCGGTCGCCATCGTTCACTCACCTTGTACTGAGCGTTTTTTAGAAACGGCGCATCACGCGACGCTGAGGGCGCCGGACGCTGTTGACTCCGTTTCTTGAGAACAGACAAAAACGTTTTGGCGGCATACCTTCATCGGCTCCAACCGATGTTGGCGTGTCCGCGTCCAACAGCACAGCATGCATGCTTACTAGCGCGCTTGCTCGTCAGGGAATGGCCACACGCGCATCGCCGCCATGCGTGAAAATCGCCGTCCGTGTGCGCGGTGATTCTAGGGGAAAACCGCGAAAAACTCCTAGAGAAGCTGGGCAAGCTCGGCGATGTCAGAGAATCCACGCCGCAACAATTACGCGGATGCGCGCAGCGGTTTGACCTACTGCCGGCACTCGGCCGGCGCCGCCTCAGTCTGCAATGATGCCGCCGGAAGGCGAGCGAAGTA
>JAICIG010000487.1 GCA_025924495.1 Pirellulales bacterium
CTTCGTCCGCGAGGGGCTGGCGGGTTCACGACCGGAGGCAAGCGGCAACGCCGCGAAACCAAAGAAGCCGGCGGCGCGCGGAGAGCCCGCCAAGCGAGTTTGGCGATTTTCCTATCGCAAGCCGGTTGAGATCGAAGCTGAAATAGTCCAGCGCGAGACGAAGCTCGCCGAGTTGCACGAGCGACTTGCCCTGCCCGAGGTGTTGCGAGATGGTCGGCGCGTGAGAGAGATTCAGGGCGAGATCGCCGAATGCGAGGCGAGCATTCAGACGCTTTACGAGCATTGGGAAGAGGCGAATGAGCGGGTGTCGTAAACGGTTCAGCGTTCAGGATTCGCAGAGGGTTCAGGGGTCAGCATCCTCGTGATCCTGCTTACGCTTTGCCGAGCGTCGTCCGTCCGTCGGACCGCTAGGCGACAATGGCAGAGCAGGCTCGGCTCGATGCGAACCGCCAAAGAAGGCTTGCACCGAATCTCAAATGGCGAACAGGTATGCTGACCCCTAAACCCTGAACCCTTTTTGCGAACCCTGAACCCTTTTCCGAACCCGAGCCTTACAACGGCTGCTGCGGCAACCGACGCGGATATGGCGGAGGCTCGCACGGCGGCAGCGACTCGCCCTGTTCGGCCCAATGCTCGCGCTCTTGGGGCGAAGCGTAATATCGCAGCCACACTTCGGGATCGCCGCCCGCGTCGGCGCAGTCCCAGTGCAAAAAGTTTTGCGACGAATCGATTTTCTTCTCGGGCGAAGGCAGGATGTCGCGGTAAATGACGCAGTACAATTGCCTGTCGGAAAGATGGTCGGTGAAGTCGAGCACGATGCGCTTGTCGAACAGCTTTTGAATGGTGTCCCACAGCAGGTCGTGCAGGGACGCGTCGTCGAGCGTGTCAGGAGACGGTAACCGCAATTCCGGTTCAAACCATTGGCCGATCGCCACAACCGGTGCGCGCTCCCACGCCAACATACTGGCCAGATATTCGTTCTCGACCGGCGTGGGCATATCGTGAATGTTTAGACGCAAGATCGACTCGTCAAAGAACGGTTCGAGCTCGTCGCGCAGCCGCGCGTTGAGCAGCAGATGATCGACTTCGTCGGAACGGCCGAAGGTAGATTCGGGCATGGCCATCATCTTTCACGCAAGACGCAAAACGCAGGGACAAAACTCGACTCTAACAAGATTCGCGTGGGATGCAAGTCGCGCAATGCCGCCGCTTTAGCGAGAATTGCGCGGAACCGCGCCGCCGCCGTTACGACCATAAAACTCTGCCCGCAACGCCGCTTCAACCGCTACAGTCTGCCAGCGAGTTTGGCCGGACAGTGCTGGCATTCGTCAAGCTGATGCCTCGCGCACGCAAAAGCTGGACAAGAGTTTGAACCAGCCGAGTCTTCACCTGTTTCTGTATATTCCAGCAAAAAAGGCCCGGCGTCTTTCGACGCCGGGCCTGCTTGGATACTTCCAATTGAGCGAGCTATTCGACGGGGAGTTTGTGGTCCTTGAGCCGCTCGCCGTACGTCGCCCCCGACGGAGATTTCTCACCGGCCACCGTCTCCAGCGCCTTCTGGATCTTGGCTTTATCCTTCTTGTCGTCCTTGTTAATCAGTTTCGAAAGAGCCTTGCCATATTCATTGCGGATCTTTTTGTTCTCCTTGCCTTGCGCGTCCTTGCCGTGGCACACGCCACACTTGGCCTTGTTGTTGACCAGCTCGGCGAATGCTTTGTCATCGGCGTTGCCGTTTTCGTTGACGTATTTGGCCTTGAACTCGTTGAAGAACTGCGGAAACGCGCTGGCCGTCCGAGACGATCCCAGGGCGAAACAGAGGAATAGGACAATCAAGCCGGCCTTTCTCATGCGACGAACTCCCAAATGCGATTTGAATTTCTCAGAAGGATCCAACAACAAGAGACCAACCCGAAGCGCAAGCGAGGAACATGCCGTCCTGTCCATGAGCACCTCGCTTGCGCTTCGGGCTGGTGTTGGTCTTCTAATAAAGCCAGCAGCCCGTTGTCTGTCAAGGGACCAGCCAAACCGGCAGCTCGGTGGCGTCCAAGCCTGGCGGAAGATTCTCAGGTGATAGCGAGAGATTGCCGCGGTCAGCCGGGTCCAGATCGAAGTCGGCGAGCGTCGCCAGATTTAAGGGCCGCTTGGCTAAATCGCGTCTGCCGCGCCATCCCATCGGCATCGATTGTCGCTCTCGGCTGCCCCAGAGCTCACACCAGTCAGTATAAGTGACGACCTCGCTTTCGCCCGCCGAGGCCGCCAGGCTGGTGACCTTCCAGAAAGTGCGGTAGCCTTCGTACACATTGCGGGCGGCATCCCAGTGCAGCTTTGCCTTCAGCCGGTTCACCTGATCGTTGCCGGTTTGGTCGATCAAGGCAGGCTCGTTGCCGTCGGAGGCAAATACGCAATCGCTGGCGCGAATCTCAACGTCGGGCGAGGGCGAAACGGCATCTGGGGCGCCGATGCGGCACAGACCTTGACGGGTAAAGACGGTGAGCTGCTCCAGATCGAGCCGCACGCGGCTCGTTTCCGTCGGCTCCATGCTTGCCGAACCGCCCACTGCCAACAGGCGCTCGCAAGTCGCCAGCAGACCATTACGCCAGGCCAGACCCATCGCTTGCCCCGCGGGATTATAGGCAAACACCGCCTCGCCCAGCGCTACGCAATTGCGCAGCGTTACCTGCACCGGCGCCGCCGCCTGGGTTCCGGGCATCAACATATCGACGCGAGGATTGGCATCCACCCGCACAAACGCCACCTTATCGTGCGAAGGCCCGCCTTGGCTCGAGGCGTTGCGAACGACCAACGAGCACTCGTCGAACCAGAGCGATTCGACCGATTGCAATTCGAAGAGCGACCAATTCTCTGAGGGCGCCGCGTGCGA
The DNA here is from genome assembly GCA_025924495.1 of Pirellulales bacterium. The sequence goes on from JAICIG010000487.1 coordinate 2,882, forward strand.
AAGATCGAATTCGAGGGCCACCCCGGCCAGCCGCAATCCGCCGCCATTGAGCTTGATCATGCCACGCGGATAATTCACCGGGTTGGTGTCGCTGGGACGGAATCGCACCAGCGGCCGATATCCATCGCCCGCTCGAATCACCACACGCACGTCGGACAAGACGAACGGCAGTTCCTCCCGCGGGCCATTGTAGCGCAACTCTATGGTATTGCCGTTTTTCGCCGCGGCGCATGCTTCAGCAAGTTTTGCGAACCGCTGCGGACCTTGTTGCCCATCGCCCACCACGAGCAACCCCTTTGGCAATGGCGGCGATTCTTCCGCCACCGACTCCGCGGCGGGACTAATGCTTGACGAATTCACCTCGGGGGCTGCCGATTCGGTCGCGGAATCCGTATCAACGAGAGTGGCATCTTCCATCGGAGCGGCAGGCGTTTTCGCAGCCGAGGGAGCACTGGGTATTGTCGACGCATTCTTCGCCAGATTGGCGCCCGGCGGCAAAGTCGCGACAGCTCGGGACGAGGGGCGCGGTTGCGGGCGCGGCGAGTCACTTTCATCGGCCGCGTCATCGCTGACCACCTTCCCGGCCAGAGCATCCGTGGCGGTGCCGTCGCCCGGCATCGGCTGGCGAGGTTGCTTGCCTGGGGTTCCGCGTATCGCTTGTTGTGGAACGGTCTGCGAAGTTGGCTCGTTCAAAGACCGCGGCGCCGGCCGGTCTGCCGGAGTATCGGGATCAAGCAAGCCGGGCCAGGGGCGATCGAGCAGAAACGCCGCCGCCAGCAACACGCCCACCGGCACAATCCAGGGCAGGTGCCGCATGAGCGAGGGGCGCGGCGGGCCGCCCGTCTCGGCCAACCAAGTCGGACGTTCGATGCCAGGCAGCGGCAACCCGATCTGCTCTGCTAGCAAGTGCAAATCGGCAATCAGCTCGCTGGGGTGTTGATAACGCCGCACGGGATCTTTGGCGAGCATCTTGCTCACCACCGCCGAAAGCTCCGGCGGAAGCTTGGGATTGAACTCACGTGGATCGGGCGGAGGATCACTGTTGTGTTGCAGCAGCTTTTGCAGCACCGTGCCGTCAGGAAACGGCGGGCGGCCCGTGAGCATGTAGTAGAGCGTGCAACCCAGCGAATAAATGTCGCTGCGCACGTCGGCGCTGCGAGGGTCGCGGGCCTGCTCCGGCGAGATGTAGTCGAACGTCCCCAACGTAACGCCGCTGGCAGTCAGGTCATCGCCGCCCGAGTGCACCTGATGCAAACGAGCCAGTCCCATATCGACCAGCTTCGCTCGACCGTCGGCCATGATGATCAGGTTCGACGGCTTAATGTCGCGGTGTACCACGTCGCGGCTGCTGGCATGGGCCAAAGCGTGGGCGACTTGCAGCGTATAGCCCAGCGCCTCGGGGGCCGACAAGGGGCCTTTACGTTCGACCACATCGCGTAGGTTGGTTCCCTCGATAAACTCGAAGACGATGTAATTCAGCCCGCGGTCTTCACCCACGAAATACACGCGGGCGATATTTTCGTGGTCAAGCCGGGCGGCCGACTGTGCTTCGTTTTGGAACCGGCGGCGAGTTTCCTCGTCGGCTCCCTGGTCGCGAGAGAGTACTTTCAGGGCCACCTCGCGGTTGAGCATGGTGTCGAGCGCCCGAAAGACAGCCCCCATGCCCCCGCCGCCCACATATTCCAACAACTGGAAGTGGTTCAATTGCTCGCCGGCGAGCTGCCTCGAAAGCTCGGCGGGCGATGTGGCCCGTGCGGGCGTACTAGCCAACGGTGGACGCTGAGAAATCACCGTCGCCTGGTCCGGATCGCAGGCGGCATCGCCCGGCAGGTCAATGCGACGGCGGCTCGAGCCGTCAGCGGCGCCTCGACCAATCAGTGTTCGTTGGCTCGATCCGGTACTGCTCATGACGGATTCGGTTGCCCGAGAGATCCTTGCTCGCCGCTGCGATACGGCCCTTCGGCCTGGGCAGCTCCGCCCAACGTATTTCAAACCACCAAGACGAACGTCTTTGAAAATCACCGAGACGAACGTCTCGAAAGACCTGCCGCCGTGCGATTGCTCGACAGTGTCCTTATGGTATTTGGTCTCGCCGGGCGGGTCAACGAAGGGGCGGGGCCAAGGGGCTAGTACAAACGAGAATTGAGAGGCGAGGGAAGTCGGCCCACAAACCCTCGATTACGCGCCAGGCTTACGGGGATGATTTCATATGGGGGGCGATGCCCCCGCTAGGTCGCCGACCAACGGCACGGTAAGCCGCTTTCCTGGACACTTTGGCAGACGGCAACTGGAGGTCATGCCTATTTTTTGGGCAAACAGCGCGATGCACCGATTCGTGCAGCACTGCCCACAACAAAGGCAATGCTAGCACATCAGTGTAAGTGCTTGCAACGCAAGGATATCGGCTACGGCCTTGACGCTTGCACAAAATGGATCAGAAGTGCTGGCCAAGCTGGAAGGCCGGCGAAGACGGAGTTTCACTTTATACCGACATGGAGAAATGGAATGGCCGCTCGGGCGAAGACCGCCGTTCAGGCGAAGACACAAGAACTGATGCAAATCGCCGAGGCGATGTACAGGCAGGAACCCGACTGGGTGAGCTTCTTTCGAGAGATGCTGGGCGTGGGGGGCGTCATGCGAACACTCTTTCCCGACGCTGAATCTCAGGCGGCGTTCGAGCAGAGCCC
>JAICIG010000488.1 GCA_025924495.1 Pirellulales bacterium
GAAATTATACCTGCCGCCGCCGATCTACCGGTCGCTGCTGGAGACGTCGCAAAGCGCCGCTCGAGATTGGAGATATACGACGCAAATGCCCGATCAAGACTGGTTCGCTCCCGACTTCGACGATAAGTCATGGCGCCAAGGCACGGCGGGCTTTGGCACGCGAATGACTCCCGGTGCGGTCGTCAGAACGGAGTGGAATACGCCCGACATCTGGTTGCGCCACGAATTTCAGCTTAAGGGAGGCGAACTCAGCGAGCAGGCACAGCTCGTGCTGACGATCCACCACGACGAAGACGCCGAGATCTATCTTAATGGCGTGCTGGCCGCGCGAGTGACCGGCTTTACGACAGATTACGTGCAAACCGGCGTCAGCGACGCAGCACGCGAAGCTTTGCATGCGGGAACGAACGTGATTGCCGTCCACTGCAAGCAGACCGGCGGCGGACAGTATATCGACGTCGGCATCGGCAGCTTGAAGGAACAGTCGGGCAAATAAGCCGCTGGCGGCGCCGATATCGGGCGAGAAAAGCGGCAGCCAGCGCGGCGACGGCTCGGCGGCTACGTCTGTGAATTTAACCTGCCATGCCGCCGATCGAGTGGATTTGCCTACCGCCAAGTCGCTCGGCGATTTCGGCCATCGTGAGCGTCCGCCGCTCTGGATCGGGGATGAGCATTTCGCGGCAGAGGCGCGCAAACGGCTCGGGCAACTGGGCCGCCATCGCCGCGGGATCGACTTCGCGAATCTGCGCGAGAACTTGCAGTATGCTGTCGCCATGGAACGCCTGCCGACCCGTCAGCATCTCAAACACGATGGCGCCAAGCGCGAAAACGTCGCTGGCTGCGGTGGCGGCACGGCCGTCTGCTTGTTCCGGCGACATGTAGCTGGGCGTGCCGGCTACGCCAATGGGCGCCAGGTCGGTGGTCTCATCCGGATCCGTCGCGGCGACTTCGCGTCGCGCCAACCCGAAATCCAGGATCTTGACCAACCCCTGATTTGTCACAAATACATTTGCCGGCTTCAAGTCCCCATGAACGACGCCGCTCGCGTGGGCTGCGTCCATTCCTGCGGCGATCTGACGCATCACGTTGATTGCCTCTTCTGCCAACAGCGGTCGGTCGGAGATCATCTTTGACAGCGGCCGGCCCGATAAGTTCTCCATCGCGATCACCGGAATTCCATCACTGTCATCAACGGAATAAATCGTGCAGACGTTCGGATGGTTCAAAGCAGCCGCGGCTCGAGCTTCGGCTAGAACGGCGGCGGGAGCTAGCGGGCTGTCGGGCTTCATCACCTTGAGAGCCACGGTCCGCTCGAGCATGGTATCTTGAGCGCGGAAGACCGAGGAAAACGCTCCTTTGCCGATCTGACGCTCGATGCGATAGTGAGAGATCATGCTGCCCGGTCCTAGCCCGCGCGGCGAATCAAGCGTGGGCTGATCGGGAGTCCAGTTTTCGGCGCATAGACCGCCGGTTTGCAACGCGGCCAGGATGCGAAGCAATTCCTCGGTGCGTCTTCCAACGCTGAGGTTGTGCACGACCTGATATTGCAGGACGCCGTTGGGATCGATGATGAACACGCCCCGCAAGGCAACATGCTGGTTTTCGAGAAACACTCCGTACGAGCGGCAGACGCTCCCCTCGGGATCGCTCGCCAGCGGAAAAGCCAGCCCTGCCAGCCCGCCTTGAGCCCTGGGGGCGGCGATCCAGCGCAGGTGCGACTCAATGCTGTCGGAACTGACGCCCAACACGTCGCACCCTTGACGGCGAAACTCCTCAATTCGACCGCTAATCGCCGTCAGTTCCGTCGGGCACACCAGCGAAAAATCGCGCGGATAAAAGACCAGCATCAACCAGCGCCCTCGGTAATCGGCCAGTTTGATGCGATTCGCGTTGAAGCCGGCGACAGGCGTGCAAAGGAGATCGAAATCGGGGGCGAGACTGCCTACCGAAGCGTTTATAGAAGACATCTGTTCCAGCATAACCAAACCGGTTTTCGCCGCAAAGGTCCTGAGCGGTGGCTGGAGCGCTCGCAGTCGTTGTTACAGACACGAAATTGCCGCGGATACGCGAGCGGCGCCCCAATTTGCCTTCCGTCTATCTAGCGGTCTAGAATCTGATTCTCGTTTGCGACATCACTTCAAGGAGGTTCGCAATGCTTCGCACTCTACTTTTGACCGTCATTTTCGTCGCCGCGCTCGCATTTGCTGGTTACGGACAAGTGGACGATCAGGCTGCGCCGCCTCGCGAGCCGACCGTTGCTTCGATTCCCCCGAAGGCCGCAGGACTGCCTCACGATGTCCCGCCTGAACACGCAGTCGCCTCGGTGGGCGATGGCCAATTGCCGTTGCTGCGATTCTCGTTCACGTCGACGCAACGGCAGGTCATGGCAAAGATCGAGGTCGACGACGAAGTCTCCGAAGAATGGATTCTCAGGACCGTCCCCGTCGGAAGCGTTACCAGCACGTGGACGAACCTGACTACGGTCCGGGCCTATGAGAACGGCCAGGAGCTCGCGGCAGGCCAACTAACGAAGAAGCTCGCCAAGCCCAAGCACGTGTTGATTGCAACCAAAAAGCCCGACCCTTTTTACATGGACATTATCAAAGATGAAGTTATCGTACTCATTATGCCTTCGCTGCCGGACACGCCTCAGTTCGGCGCCATGGTCGCTCCCGCCATGGGTATGCCGGGTATGCAACCTTTGCCTGTGCTGGAAGAAGCAATTCAACCGCCTGAAGTGCGCCCGGCGCCGCGTCGGCCGTAATCGCAATTGCATCCTACTTTCACCCTCTAATGCGCCATGAGAACCACCGCCACGTTCCGCCGCTTTTGCTCATTGCTCCTGCTGCTTCCGGCCCTGCTTCCCCGCCCTGCGCTTGCTGCGGAAACGCCGGCCGAGTTGCTCAAACAATCGAAGCGGATCGTGTTTCTGGGGGACAGCATCACGGCCGCCGGCCAGTACGTGGCGGATTATGATGCTTGGCTGGAGACGCAAAGACTCCCTTCGAAGCCGACTGTGATCGACGCAGGTTTGCCAAGCGAAACGGTCTCCGGTTTGAGCGAAGAGGGACATGCGGGCGGAAAATTCCCGAGGCCCGACCTGGCGGAGCGATTAGCCCGGGTATTGGCGATTACGAAGCCCGATCTGGTGATTGCCTGCTACGGCATCAACTGCGGCATCTACGAGCCGTTCGACGAGCAGCGATTCGCCCGCTACCGGCAAGGCGTCGAGCGGCTAAAAAAAGCAGTGGAAGGCGCCGACGCCAGGTTCATCTTTATGACACCCGCTTTTTACGACGATCAGCGCGCGCCGAAGCCGTTTTCCTATAATCAGGTGCTCCACCGCTACAGCGATTGGTTGCTCGCGCAGCGCAAGGCGGGCTGGCGAGTCATCGATCTGCATGGGCCCATGACAAAAGAAGTCGCACGGCGACGCGAAAACGATCCGGACTTCACCTTCCAGCCCGACGGCGTTCATCCGAACGACGCGGGACATTGGTTTGTGGCTCGACAGTTGATTCGTTACTTCGGCGACGAGGAGTCGGCGAAAGCCAATACTCCCCAAGCCATGCTTGTCGCACGCCAGGCCCCGCCCGAGTTACTTTCACTGGTGCAGCAACGAGTGAACGTGTTGCGCGACGCTTACGTTGCCGCAGCCGGGCACAAACGCCCAGGAGTGGCCGCCGGGGCGCCTATTTCCGAGGCGGAGCAAAAGGCCGCTGACTTGACGGCGAAAATCAGAGCCCTGCCTCGCTCGGCGGCAAGGTAAATCTGCATCCACTCGGACGCGCTCGCTCCCCGCGCAGTTTAGTGTGCGATCCAGCACGCTTTGTGCGCCAATTCAGCCTGCTTTATCCATCGACGCCGCGCGCTTGTGCGCACTCTGGCCGTAAATTCGCGACTCAATTGCCGAAATGAGATTCGGCACGACATGTGCTTTGGCGCTTAAGACTAAGAAGCAGCAATGAGCGGCAAGCTTTTGGATTTCAAGTCGCCGTAAACTCCATCCGTTGATCGCCATGAATGCCTCCAAATCGACGATCTTGTTCCCGACCGATTATTCCGCATGCAGCCGGGCGGCGCTGAAGAAAGCAATCGAGCTAGCGCGTGCGACCCATGCTCGATTATTAGCCGCCTACGTGGCGCCGCCCGACGTCGGCTATGAAGGCATTCCGCCATCGAGTGCCGACCAAGGAAACCCGCAGGACGGTTTTCGCCTGCAGTCGCTCGTCGAGAGCCTGATGGGCGACGCGCCGGTTGAATACGAGCATCGCATGCTGGTCGGCGATCCGGTTTCCGAAATCCTTGAATTGGCGAAGCGCGAGTCGGCCTCGCTAATTGTGATGGGTACGACGGGCCGCACGGGGCTGCGCAGACTGCTCTTGGGAAGCGTCGCGGAAGAGGTCGTGCGCCGAGCCTCGTGTCCTGTGCTTACCTTGTCTCAAACTGCCGCCGGACCGGTCGCGGCCACAGAACCGAGCGACGCGGCAGTCAAGGCGGAAAGCGCCGCGCCGCAAGTCGAACGCGAAGCTAAGGAGGAGCAGGTCGAGACCGCGCCACAACCGCCGAACCCGGCAATCGATCTGCTCACTCGGGCGGCGACCGCCCGCGCGACCGACATCCACATCGATCCTGCCGGCGAAGAATATGAAGTCCGCTTCCGCATCGATGGACGGCTGCGGCACGCCTGCCGGCTGAGCAAACGCGTGGGACATTCGCTATTAACGCAATTCAAAATTCTCGGCAACCTGGACATCGCCGATCCTTTTCACGGGCAAGAGGGGCGACTGCGATTGCCCGCGGCGCTTGCGTCCTACGAGGTGCGCATCGCAGCGATGCCGGTCGTGGGGGGCGAAGCCGTTTCACTGCGATTGCTCGACCGGCACCGCTTGCTGCGCCCATTGGGCGAACTCGGGTTATCGCCGAGTTCGTTGGAACTAGTGAACAAGATGTTGCAGTTAGGCGCCGGACTCGTCGTCACGGCGGGCCCCAGCGGCTCGGGCAAGACCACCACCGTGTACTCCATGTTGCACGCCTTGGATGACGGCCTGAAGAATATCGTCTCGATCGAAGATCCCGTCGAATATCACGTTCCGAGCTTTCGCCAGATCAACGTCGACCTGCGGCACAAGATTACGATGGCCAGCGGGCTTCGCACCATGTTGCGGCTTGACCCCGATATCGTGCTGGTCGGAGAAATACGCGATCCGGACGCGGCCGAAATTGCGATGCGCGCCGCCAGTTCGGGCAAGTACGTATTCACGACCTTCCACACCCGCGATGTGGCCTCGATGGTGACGGCGTTCCGCGACTTATCGATTGACAATCGATCGCTAGCTGGGAATCTGACAGGCATCATCTCGCAGCGGCTTGTACGACGAATTTGCCCGGAGTGCTGCCGCAGCGAGCCGCCTTCCAAAGCGGAAATGGATTTGTTCAGGGCCAATTCCATCGAACCGCCTCGCGCGGTCGTTCGTGCGGTCGGCTGTCCTCATTGCCATGGGATGGGCTACCGCGATCGCGTCGGCGTTTTTGAAGTCGTGCTGCC
>JAICIG010000489.1 GCA_025924495.1 Pirellulales bacterium
CTGACGCCGAGCTGGTCAAACAGTTCGATGTGGTGCTCGTGGGCGCCCGTATTCCACGCTTCAAGTTGCGTTCGCTCGACGGCAGCCTGACGACGCGCGAATCGGTCGCCGAAAAAATCGCCGTCATTAAATTCTGGCAAAAAGACGACGTAGCCAAATACCACGAAGACCTGGCGACGTTTGAAGAGGTCCGCAAGCGCTACCAGGAACAGAGCGAGGTGACGTTCGTGGCGGTGAATGCGGACGGTGAAGACGTTTCAGACGCCGAACTGCGGGCCGAGTTCGAGAAGGCGCACCTGACGCTGCCGATTGTGCGCATCGACCTGAGCGTGGCCTTTCGCTCGTTCGGCCTGCAAGTGGTACCGACAACGGTGATTTTGGGCCGCGATGGTTCGCTGCAAGAATATTTGCCTGGCGTTTACCCCGACCAGGCCGCCACCTTGCCGAAGAAGATCGACACGCTCCTGTCGGGCGGCGAGCTTGTCTTGGAGGCTCCGCAACAGCCGCTCGATTACAAGTATTATTCGGCTTTCTCTTGGCAAAACACGCCGCCGTCTGAGGAGGAAAACCGCCCGGCGCCGGCCGAATTTGCCAACGCCGAAATCGCACCTGCCAGCGAACCCGAGTTTTTGCGGCTCAAGCGATTATGGGCCTGCACTGAATTGAAGGCCCCCGGCAATCTACTCGTCGTGCATGAGTCGAACGGCGATCAGGTGTTCGCGATCGACGAATCGTCGCGGATCGTGCGATTGTCGGCCGAGGGGCAGATTTCGATGACGCGCAAGCTGGAGCTCTTGGACGAGGACGGCGCGGAAGTCCGCTTTTTGCGCACCGCGGTCGATGGGGCCGGAAAGCGCTACTTTTTGGCCTCGGCCGCGGGCTCGCGGCAGGTTTATCTCTTCGACGCCGACTGGAAGCGGCGGCTCGTTTTTCCCGACGAAAACCAATCATTGCCGATCGCCGACGTGCAATTGGCCGATCTCAACGGCGATGGAAACCTCGAAATGCTCGTCGGTTACCTCGGGCTGGTCGGCACGCACTGCGTCGGGCTCGACGGCAAAACGATTTGGCGCAACCGCGCCGCTGAAAATGTGTTCGGACTGGGCGTCACCGCGGCCGATCGCCAGGATGAACGCCAGTTGCTGGTGGCGCAAGGGCTGCTGTTGCCTGTGACGGCGAATGGGAACGAGCAAACGCCCATCATGCTCGCCGACTCCTTCATCCGTTCGGTTTATGCTTCCAATCTTGGTCAGGCCGAGCTTTCGCCGTGGTGCGCGATTGCCATGCGGCCCGCCAGCTCGGCAAAGCGCGTGCGTGACATTGCCATAGGCATTTCACCGCGCGGCACGGTGTTGTGGAGGTACCCGTTGCCGGCCGGCACGCAGCATCACACGGCGCTAGAAATGGTCGCGTCGGGCGATTTATTCGGCGCCGGCATCGCGCAATGGGTGCTCGCCGCGGCCGACGGTTCGATTCACCTGCTAACGATGGACGGCAGTTTACTCGATCGCTACAACAGCGGCGTAGCGCTGAGCGGCATGGGCATTGCGAACCTGGGCGGCGACCCCGCCCTACTTCTCTCCAGCGACGAAGGCATCGAGGCCTGGCAGTTTGAGCTTCCGCCCCAAGACGACGCGGCCGCGCCGCAGGATACGCCTGACGCCCCCTAACAACGCCACCGCCGGGCTCGTTGCCTAATGTCTCGAGATGAACGCGATGGGAATAGAATAACCGAACCGCGAGTACACCGAGATGCTTCCGGTTACTGCTAGCAAAGCCGCGATCGGGCCGTTAGAATCACAGCCGAGATTGCTGGCTATGCCGACCTGGCAAGAGCGAATTCGCGGCGGGCGATGGAATCAGTTACTCCAACTAAACGGTTTGCCGAAATTGTCACGGAGTTTGCGACGTGACGCACGTTGGTGCATATCTTGATCGCCTGTTTGAAATCCGGGCGAGTCGGAGAGGGACGCCCGAATTATCGTACCGCGCCGCGCTGGAGAACCTGCTCAACGCCGTTGGCGCCACGCTCGATCCGACGGTTCGCGCGACTGCGGAACTAGCCGACACCGGCTCGGGACATCCAGATTTTGGACTTGCACCAGAACTCAGCATGGCAGCGGCGATGCCGATTGTCCCGTGAGGATTTTCATATAGCTCGGATTCGTCGTTCTGTTCTCCCAGGCTCCTTTGATGTGGTCGGTCAATGCTGGAATGTCTTTATCGAGGGTTGTTTTCCAGAGTTTTCGCGCCCGAGTTCCGTGAGGCCGATTTCGTCGGAGCCACGACCGCCCGACGTGATGCCGTAATCATTTGCAGCCTTAGCGAGATAGAAAAATTTGTCCGTCTTACTGCTAACTTTGCACTTCTTCGCGACCTCGTCGGGCGGCCAGGGATTGCCACCGTTGCCTTCCTGAATGGCCGCTCCAATGGTGAGAGCCTCCTCAAGAGTCACCCTCGGAAACGCGCGTTTCCGATAGCCGCTGGGCGATTTGTCGGTTTTCTTACGGTGCCTGCGGCGCGGCGCTTTGGCCTTCCTTATGCACCACGCCAGGACCGTACTCGACGCCTGCGGCCGGATCGCCGAGGATTCTGCGGAGGTCTTCGGGCCGGTCAACGCCGGTGCGCTCGTAGCGCTCCAAGGCCGCGCGGACAGTCTCTGACACGCCGAGCGTCGCGAAAGTCAGCGCTCTTCGGCACCAACGACGCGATTTGCAAGAAAGGTCCAGTCTTCCTGCTCCCGCAACTGGGCCTCATCGAGCACGCTCTCATGGCCCTCTCTGAGTTCCTGCTTGACGTCGCTAATTGCACGAAATTCCTCTGGCGAGGTGAAGAATTCTTCAGGACGCATTAGCCGAAGTTGGTTTTCTGGCACGTTCATGGTCTCCCAAGGTTGTGGGTGTACTGAGCGTAACAGGGTTGCGCGGCGTTGTCACGTTGTTTCTGGCTTCCCAGCATTAAAAACCGGCCAATTCTGCAGTAAATTGGTTCCAAATCATGAATCCCCATCGTCGCGTCAACGACTACCTCTCCAAAACATTGCCTGTTATTGAAGAGACTCAACGAGGTCAGTTCCATCACCCAGATAAAATGCGGCAAATTCAGCCCAATCGGAAAACTCAAAAGGCGATCCGTACCGTTCGGAGCGAAATACTCTCGCTTGCGGCGCTTGAAGGCGCTTGACGATGTGAGCAATTGGCGCACCACCAACGGTTCGCCGGCACAATTTAAGTCTCTCAGCGTTTCATCAACGACAAGCGAGACCTCGCGATGCTGGAGGAATTTGTAGGTAGATCGGCGACAGTCGCCAGGACGCAAATAGGCCTTTTCGGCAAGCGGGACAACGGCCGCAAAGACGCTGTCAATGGATGGAGGGTGCTGCATAGCACGATACGCCCCGGCCGGATAATACTGCGGTGCTCCGCTTTGGGCGAGAAGCTGATAAGGGAAAAAATTGTCATCAACGACAATGTATTCCTTCAGAAGCGCCGCACTGTTGTAAAAGCTGCCCACCGCTTCGTGCTTGGGTTGAATGTCGTCAGTCAGAGTATGGCCTATCAAGTTAACGACGTGGCCCCCAAAGCTCGTGAGTACAGGGAAGCCCGATTCGACATAGGCGTAAAGGTCGTAGAAGGCCTCGGGATCGATTGACCAATCTTTGCCCTTGCCGGTATCAGTTCCCCGCGGCCGAATGATTGCCGGATGGCAGCCGAACTCTGAAAGAATGGCCGAATAATCGAAGTACGTCATTCCACGGTAGGGAACACGACGACCGTTGGTGTCGCCGGTCATCTCGATTAGATCGAAGGGATACAACTCGCGATATGCCGGATAGCGTTCAGATAGGTAGCGGCAAGCAGACCACAAAGCAGTGTGTGCGCAAACGGTTGCCTCACCGCTTTGCGAGCGATACGGGAATCCATCGACGGTGTAGTTGGCTCCTTGAATTCGAACTTTGGTGGGTGTCCGAAGGCAGAAGAAACGGTCAAGCGGTTTCCCCAATTTCACTGGGTCAACGACGGTTCTGCCGATGCAGCGCTCAACGACCGGCTCGACAACGCTGTAGCCGATATAACCTGTTTGATGCTCGTCAGAACGGAATACGATGTCCTCCAAAGAGAGGTCATGTTTATTGAAAAAATGCAGCCGGTTGCAATGAGGGCTCCAGGGGAGGAACTTCTTCGAATAAAAGTGGCTATATAGGTTGCGATAGTCCTTGCAGACATAGGCGGGCTCGATCAGAACCGACGCAACGTATTTGTCGAGCCCAGACCTGAGCAACCTGACACCCCAATCGGTCAACGCTCCATTGGTCGCAGTTTGCACGCGTGTCCACGATTGCTTTTCATCTCCGGCGACAATTTCCACGACTTGGCACGAAGCGCCAGCGTAAAAATCGGTCGAGGAAGTCATCGTTGTATTGCCGCCGCGCGTTCGAGTAGACGTCGCTTCATGCCTGCAGCTACAAGGTTTAGCAAGTGGCACGGAAAGATCAAGGGCGTGCGAAACGCGGTTATGATGTCGAACGGCGCGATTTCGGCGGCTCGGTTCATTGCGGCTTTGCCGCGACAAGAAAAGAGCCGCCGCAAGGCGGGGCTGGTAGCTTGGGCCGCCTAGCACGGGTGGTGATTCTGTTCGGCGCGGCGGTGGGTGGCGGATTTGTACCGTCGCGGACTGCTCCGTCTGCCGATTCGCGGATTCCGTCGCGGCGCCGTGCCCTGGGGCAATGATTGACAACCGCCTTGCGGGGGGACAGCATAGAGGGCTGTACGTCGCCTGTAATTCTTGGCGTCATCATGATCCAGCCTACCACTCCGGCGGAGTTTCGCGGGACCGAACGGTTCCGCGTCGTGCGACGCATTGGCTCGGGCGGCATGGGCGTGGTGTACGAAGCTTTCGACCGCCAGCGCGATGCTCGGGTGGCGCTCAAGTTTTTGCCCGACGCCGATGCCACGGCGCTCTCGCGCTTCAAGCAAGAGTTTCGCGTGCTGGCCGACGTCTCAGACCCGCACCTGATTCAGCTCTACGAGCTGTTTTCGGACCAGGATCAGTGGTTCTTCACGATGGAGCTCATCGAGGGCCTCGATTTTTTGACCTATCTACGCGGCGCGAAAATCGGCCGCCACGCGTCCGCCACCCAGCGCTCACAACCCACGCAAACCGAATCGCGCCAGGGTTGCGCGGAACTTGCGAGTGAGCAAACTGTGGTTTACGAGGAAGGGACCGATTCGCCCAAGCGCGCCGATCTGTCGGAGCGGCAGATTGAATGTCTGCGAGCCGCATTGCGGCAACTCGTCGAGGCGGTCGAGCGGTTGCATGCGCTCGGTATTTTGCACCGCGACCTGAAGCCCACCAACGTGCTCATCGCGGAGAATGGCAGAGTCGTCGTCCTCGATTTTGGCCTGGCCGCGGAACTTCACGATCCGCGCGACGATGCCGCGATCGGGTCAGGCGTTTCCGACGTCGCCGGTACCGTCGCCTACATGTCGCCCGAGCAAGTGCGCGGGCGTGCGCTCACACCGGCCAGCGA
>JAICIG010000490.1 GCA_025924495.1 Pirellulales bacterium
CGCGGTTTGCCGTCGCCGTTTTCTTCGACGCAGGCGCCGAGGCCCGCGCGCAGGTTGGCGATCAAGGCGTCGGGCGGTGGTGTGGCGGCGTCTTGCTGCGAAACCAGCTCGCCCAGGAATTTGAAGGCGGCGCCCAGCAACTCGCCGCCGGCGGCGGCGACGCGCTCGCGATGCAGTTCGCCCGTGCGGCGCGTCTCGGCGGCGGCCGCTTGCTTCAGGCTTTCGTCGACCGGCGCTTCCGGCTTCGCGCCCAGCAAAATTTCCAGACGGCCCTTCAGTTCGTCCATGCCGCTGGCCAGTTCGACGCGATCGACGTCCGAATCGGCATCGAGTGCGGCCAAGGCCAGATCCTTTTTGGCGGCAATGGTCGCCAGCAAATTGTCTTCAATCGTGCCTTCGGTCACCAGCACGTAGACCTGCACGCTTTGCGTCTGGCCCATGCGGTGCGCACGCGCGATGCGCTGCTCCAGCACGGCGGGGTTCCACGGCAGATCTACGTTGATCACCGTATTGGCCGCTTGCAAGTTGAGCCCAACCGAGCCGGCGTTGGTGGTGATAAACAGCTTGCAATCCGGATCGTTCTGGAACTTATGCACCAGTTCCTGACGCTTCTTCTGCGGCACGCTGCCGTCGAGCCGCACGAAGTCGAGCTGGCGTTTGGCGAGCAACGGCTCGATTAGGCCGAGCATCGTCGTCCATTCGGAGAAAAGCACCACCTTGCGGCCTTGCTCGTCGAAAAGTTGCTCGAACAGCTCGTCCAGCCGTTCGAGCTTGGATGAATAGCCGGGCTTCTCCTTGTTGCAAAGATAGGTACTGTCGGCGGCCATGCGGCACATCAACAGCGCCTTTTGCAGCCGCAGCAAATCCATCTCACTGATGAACTTCTTTCCCACGATGCTGGCCACGATTTGCATTTGGCCGGCGTGCAGCGCGAGTTGCTCCTCAGTGGGCTCAATGCGCACAAACTCCATCGAGCGCGGCGGCAATTCGAGCTTTACGCTGTCGCGCGTGCGGCGCAAGAGCACCGGCTTGAGCGCCGCGCGCAGCTCCGCCAGGTCTTTGTAGCCCAGCACTTTGCCTTTCTCATCGGTGACGCGGTGCTTGTTGAAAAAGCGGAAACCGGGCCCCAGCCGCCGAGCATCGATGAACTGCACGACCGAGTAAAGATCGTCGAGCCGGTTTTCCAGCGGCGTACCCGAGAGCACCAATGCGAACCGCGACTTCAAGCTTTTGATGACGTTGCTTGTTTTGGCTTCCCAGTTTTTAATGCGCTGGCCTTCGTCGAGGATGATCAGATCCCAGTTGACGCTTTCGACGGAGATGATGTCGCGGAGCACTTGCTCATAGTTGCAGATCGTGAAAAACGATTCGTTGGAATATTGGTTGCGGCGGTCGCGCGCCGGCCCGCCGATGAGCTGCACGTCGCGCTGGCAAAAACGCTGAATTTCATTACGCCATTGCGATTTGAGCGAGGCCGGGCAAATCACCAGCACTTTCTTAATCTCTGCTTCGCGGGCCAGCACTTCGGCCGTGCCGACGCCTTGAATGGTTTTGCCCAGGCCCATGTCGTCGGCCAGCACGGCCCGGCCCGCGCCGGCCGCGAAGGCGACGCCATCGAGTTGATAGGGCAACAGCGGCGTCTTGAGCAGCGACGTGCGCAACGGGTGCTTGGCCGGATCGCGGCGGATGGCGGCCATCCGCTCTCGCAGCCGATCTTGCACCAGCCGCTGTTGGATGAATTCTTCCGCGTCAGGGTAGATCATCACTTCGTGCCCGAGCTTTTCGAGCTTCGCTAGCCGTTCGACCAGATCGCGCAGGTCTTCGATCGGCCGGTCGGCTTGTCCGATGATTTTGGCAGCCGCTTCATCGAGCTTATGGGGCAAGAGCCAGCGCAGCGTCACGTCGCGCTCATAGCGCAGGTGCAACCCGAGGTGCTTGCGTCGATAGGGCCGCCGCAGTTCCGCCGCGCCGAATTTGCGTTTGACCTTATGAATGACGTGCAGCACATGCTTGCAGGTGCCGAGCGTATTGGTGCGGAAGTCGGGGCACGAGCAATACGATTCACCCGCATTGAGTCCGCGCAAGGCGACGCGATAGCTCTTGCCGGTGTGGCGATTGGTGACGGTGTAATCGGTCCAGGGCCGCGCGGGATCGGCGGCTTCGAGTTTCATTTTTTCGGTCTTGGCCCGCTCCAAGCGTTCCGCCAGGGCTCGCTCGATCAGCTCTACTTCGCTGAGGCTGGCCACCGCCACGCGCTTGGGGGGCGCGAGCGCCAGGCCCAGAGCCGTTTTGTCTTCCAAAATGACTGAGAACGCCGCGCCGACGTGCTCACAGGGGACTTCGCAGGCGGTGCAATTCCAGTGCAACCGCTGCCGGGCTTCGGCCATCAGTGTCATGGTCACAATCACCGGCTGGCCGTTCGCCCATTCATTGGGAATGCGCAAGCGAAACAAATCGTCGCCGAGATGTACGTGCTCGGCGATTTTGATCGGCCAAAGATCGCCGCTTTTTTGAATGAGCTGCTTGCCTTGCGGCCCGAGCAGCTTGGCGGCTTCGAGAAACGTAAGGTGCGAAAGCTTGTCTCTCAGGTTGAGTTGCCCGCTGGGGCGGGTCTTCGTGACCGTCGTCGTCATGACGTAGCTCCAAATTCGCTCGAACAAACAATTCCTTGGCTCGCCGTAGCGGGAGGCTCAGGCGCCGCCCCACGGCGCGTGCCTCCATCGTCAGCAGCGAGTCGCCGAGTAGTGTAACGCATCGGGTGACTGGGGCAAAGCCTTCGTTGTTCTACACATCTCGTCGCGTCAGCCGCGTAGCGGCGAGATAGTCAAGCAAAACGAGCAATTGCACGGACGCCACCGCCGGGCTTGCCCCGGTGGAAGCGCTGACTGACAGGCTAGAACGAACGGCCGCCGCCCCATTTTTTCCGCTTCCGCGTGCGTCCGCTGCCGAAGGCGGCGGACGCATGCGGAAGCGGGGAGGTCCGTGGCGAAATGCATCTAGCCAGTCAGTCATCGCTCGACGGGGGCGAGCCCCGATCGTGGCGATCGAAACTCCTCAACTGGACAAAGCACTAGCCATGTCGGCTCTACCGCCGGAACAAAGCCGCCGGCCCCCAAGACGAATCGCGTTGCGACGAATTACTGGTAGAATTAGAAAGTCCGGCACATCAAGTTTGCAGCGAAAAATGCCATTTCACCGCGCGAATCAGCACGTAAACTTCCCTGGGGCAAGATAGTTGCGCGCATGAGACTGATCGAGCTGTTTTTATTGCGGTCGTTGTTGCTGGTGGGTTTGCCGCTGCTATTGGTAGTGTTGCTGGTCGGCCCACAGCGATTGTGGAACGGCCTAAAACGGGGCTGGCAATGGCTTTGGATGCGCCGGCTCGAGCCCGAAGAGATCCTGGCGCAGGTCGTCAAGCAACATGAAGAAAGTGTGGCCTCGGTGAAGCATGTGATCGAACAGGCCGAGGCGGCGGAGACGGAGATCGTGCATGGCATCGAGCAAAGCGAGCAGAACATCGCGGCCTTGGAGAAAGAGTCGGCCCGGCTGGCCGCAGGCGCCGACGAAGCCGCCGCGCGCGAAGCGCTCTACCGCCTGAACCTCGAAAAGCTGGCGCTGGAAAGTTTTCGCGAGCAATTGAGCCGACAGCGGCAGGTGATTGCCGAAAGCCGCCGCCGGCGGTTCATGCTCGAATTGCGGCTTCGCCAGTATGAAGTGGGGCGGAGCATCCTCTTGAGCCAGCTTGCCGAGGCGGAGCAGGTGGAGCAGCAGTACGCCATTGCCCGGCACTTCGATCCATTTAATGCCCTGGCTGATTGGCAACGGGCCGAGGCCGCGGTGCAGGAAAAAGCGCTTAACGCCAAGGCACTGGAACGCGTGCAAAGCGACATCGCGGAGCTGACCTCCGCGGGGCCGCCGACCGAGCTCGATCCAAGCATCGTCGAACAGCAACTCGCCGAGCTACGGTCGAAGATGATGGACCGAAATGGCAAGTAGTCGGACGTTATGAGATGAAAAACAATCGCTGCGAGCTTCTGCCCCAGCCACCTATAGTTCTAAACAATCAAACTGGATCATGGCTACCAACTTTTACAAGCAACCGAAATTCTGGCTGCGTGCCACCGTGGTCATCATCGGCTTGATCGTCATCCAGCAGATCTGGCACTGGGAAGTCGAACGCATCGAGGTGCCGTCCGGCAAGTTCCTGATCCGCATTCACAAATGGGGCCAGGATCTGGCCGAAGGCGAGATCATCGCACCCGATGAATCATCTAAGGGCGTGATGCTGGAGGTCTGGCCCGAAGGCCGCCATTTCTTGAACCCCTTGCTCTGGAGCCATGAGATCGATTCGATGGTCAGCGTGCCGCCGGGCGAATGCCTGGTGCTGACGCGCAAATTCGGCAAAGACATTCCCACCGAGCGCATTACCGGCAACGGCGATATTCTGGCCGCGCACGACGCCAATCATCCGCAGCAGGGCGAACGCGGAATCGTCAAAGAGGTGCTCACTCCGGGCAGTTACCGCTTGAACAAATATGCCTATTCCTGGGAAGCGAAGCCGGCGATTGAGATCAAGATCAACGAAGTCGGCGTGCGCACACTCAAAGTCGGCAAAGACCCGAGTGAGATTAAGCGAGAGGCCGGCAGCACCTCTTACGTCGTGCCCGCCGGTTATCGCGGCGTGCAGCAAGACACCGTGCCGCCGGGTACCTATTACATCAATAACTATGTCGAGACGATCAGCCCCGTCGATGTCCGCAGCCATCGCGTTGAGTTCCGCGACATTACCTTCCCCTCGCGCGACGGCTTCATTCTTACGCCGCGGGTGGTGGTCGAGTATGCGGTCGATCCGCAGCGAGCGCCCGAGATGCTGATTCGCCTGGCCGACGACGGCTTTTTGCACCAAGACGACGCCACGCCTGAGCAGCAACAGCAAAATGAGATTTTGCAGAAAGTGGTGTTACCGCACATTCGCGGCTATGCCCGAATTGAAGGCAGCAACTTCGACGCGCGCGACTTCATTCTTTCCGACTCTCCGCTGGCACCGCCCGCTGGTCCGCCGAAAGCGGAACAACCGCGCGAGGCAGAGGCCGCGGCCAGTCGTGCTCCGAACACTCTCAACGCGCGCGAGCGGATGCAGAAGGCGCTGCTCGAAAAAGTCAAAGACCGCTGCCAGGCGCTGGGCGTGGAAGTTCGTGCGGTCACGATGGCCGACCTGCTGCCGCCCAAGGAATTGTCGGAACAGATCGCCGAGCGCGAACTGGCCCGTGTGGAACGTGAAAAGAACCTCGCGCTGGTCGAGCAGCACAAGGCGGCTCAGGAACTGGCCTCGAAGACAGGGTTGAAGCAGCAGGCGAAGGAAAAGGTCGCTGCGGAAACCATGCTCGTGCAAGCGACGACCCGTGCGGAGCAGCTTAAGGAGGTGGAAGAGTCGCGGTTGAAGCAAGAACTGCTCAACGCGCAAGTGGCGCTGGAAGCGGCCCGCGACCAGGC
>JAICIG010000491.1 GCA_025924495.1 Pirellulales bacterium
AGGGCGCCGACGGCCGCGACCATCATCCGTATGGCTTTTCCATCTGGATGGCAGGCGGCGGCATCAAACGCGGCGTTGTCCACGGCGCGACCGACGAGCTCGGCTTTCACGCCGTCGAGCAGCGTCATTACGTCACCGACGTGCACGCCACCGTGCTTCACCAACTCGGACTCGACAGCCGGCGGCTCGAAATTCCCGGCCGCAAGCGGCTCGATCTCGATCACGGCCAAGTGATCCGCGAGATCCTCGCATAATTTAGTACGTTATGTTTCAGCGTAGGTTATGCTCAGCATAACATATGCTTGCTTGCGGCTTCGCCGCGATATGCTAAAGCATAACCTACGAGCGGTTGCGTTACCTCTTCGTGTTTGCCAGCGCTCGTTCAAGCAAGTTGGTTGTGATCTTCTGCACGCGCTCGTCGGGTCCGTGCGGGCGCGACCAGTGCGACCAGGGAAGCGTGTGGCCGGGCGGCGAAGAGAGTCCTTGGCACCAGAAGATCGTCGAGGCGTTGAAGACGAAGTTCCCTTTCGGTCCGGGATAGATGGTGGCAGTCCACTGCTGCGGGTTTTCACCTCCCTGCCATGCCGTCCCAGCGGCGACGACTTCCAAGCCAGGAATATCGGCGGGTTGTCCGTGGTATTCCCAACCGACGAGTCCCGGAATGCAATCTCCCTTTTTCACGCCCGTTCCGGCGAACATCCAATGCTCCGGCTTGGTGATGACCCAATCGCCGCCGCCATTGACGGGATCGATATTGCGCGCGCCCATCAATAAGCCTTCGTCGGGTCCGTGTTCAGGGAACGGTCCGTTCTTCTTCAACCGCAGCAACGCATAATTATTCTCGGCGCCGTACGGACCGCCGCGAAACATGATGCGGTTGGGCCGGCCGTCGCTGCTGGCGCGGAATGGCGTGACCCAACAGATCGAATTACCCGAGAGAAACAGCAAGTTCACGCCGGCATCCCGCATTTTTTCTACGCTGCGGAACTGGCGAATGTCCCAATACTCATCGTGGCCGACGCTGATGAATGCTTTGCACTTCAGACCTCGCTCGGGCGATAACATGTCGCTGTTGGAACAGTACCCCACATTGTAACCATGCTGTTCGAGCCAAAAAGCCAGCGGAAACTCGAGCGGCAGAAATTCGCCCGAGCCAAAGGCCAGCGGGTCGTTCACCACGCCGGTGTATTGCGCTTCGCGAGCATAAGGCCGATCAAAGCTGACGTCGGCCCAGGGGCCTTCGGTCCCTTTCGGATGCGTGTAAACCGAGTAATTGCTTGGCCAGCGATTGTAGGCTTGCCAGGTGTTGTCCGAACATTGAAACAAAATGTCCGCCGGCCGGTCGTCGCGCACGATGAACACGATATAGCTCTGCCAGTAGGGGCGAGTGTTGCCTTCGGGCAAGGTCGTCAGGCGGCCCAAATACACGCCGCTCAGCCAGTCTTGAGGAATCGTCAGGCTCGTCGAAAGCGCCCAGTGGCATTCATGCAGGTTCTTTTCGCCGGGTTCCGGCGTCGGCTGCGGTTGGCCCTCGAAAGGTCCGAGTTTCTTCACCAGCCGCGCGCCGCGGCCGGCGTAATAGCCCATGCGGAAGATCTCGATTTCGAACGGCTGCGCGGGGCTGGTAGAAACCATGATATCGATCGATTCGCCCGCCTTGACGCTTTGCTTGGAACAGTAGCCTTCGATCCATGTCGAGCGGTAACCGCTGCCATCGGCCCGCACGCGAGTCAATTGCCAATCGGTGCTGCCCGCCTTGCTGTTTTCTTTGACAACGGGGTTTTGTCTGGGTTCAGCGGCCGTGTCCGCGCCGCTAGTTGCCAGGCAGCCGAGGCCGACGCTAAGCGTCAGGAGCCCGCGCAGGGCTGCGCTAAGATGTGCGAAGCGCCGCGGCCTGTTAAAGGCAAATCCAGGAACGGCCCCCTCAACCTCATACTTGTAATGCATTGCAACGGTCCACAGGTGGTCCAACTTCAGCCGACGCCAAGTTTTTGCATACCGCTGGCCGACAGTCAATCTTCTTGGCACGAGCGCGCCGCCGGCAGATCACTGCCATCTGACAGAGATCTATATGCAACCGTAGGGGTCGCTGCAGACTGCGCAACACGGCCATCATGCGAATCCATCGCCACCCATGAGATCACAGGCGGCTCGACGCCGGCCGCTGCGCACGGTCAATCAGCGCGGGAGACGGCGGCGCTGGCGCCCTTAATATCTTGAATGCAATAAAGGTGCGTGCGGGTGCGAATGAGCAGCGACGATTCGAGGATGGCAGGCGTCGCCATAATCCCGCCATCGAGCCTGTTCTTGGCCAGGCGATTGAATTCGCGGCCGGGCTTGATGACGGTCGTATCGCCTTCTTCGCTGCAAAAATAGATCTTGCCGTCGGCGTACAGAGGAGACGCCCAGTACGTGCCGCCGAAACGTTGCCGCCACAGTTCCTCGCCGGTCTGAGCGTCGAGACAGGTGGCAATGCCCGCATCGCTGACCAGATACAGCTCCTGTCCTACCAGCAGCGGCGACGGATTCGCCGGCACATGCTGCGTTACTTTCCAGACAACATTCGTCTTCGTGACGTCCCCCTTGCCGCCGGGACGAATGGCCCAGAGTTGAGGTTTCATGTAGCCGGTACAGATATAGAGGAGACCATTACCGAATACAGGCCGCGGAACGTTCGAAAAGCCAGGCGAATAATTGACGTTCCAGAGTTCTTTGCCCGTGGCTGGATTGTAGGCAAACACGCGTTGAGCCGCGGGACTGATCAACTCCGTTCGGCCATTGACTTCAATTACCAGCGGCGTGCAGAACGCCTTGCGAAAATCGGTCTTCTCCGGCAGCTCGCCCGAACGCTCGGTCTTCCAGACGGTTTTGCCTGTCAACTTATCGAGCGCCGTGATGTACTGCACGTCGCGGCCATCGCAGTGCACAATCAACAAATCTTTCCAGACGATCGGCGAGCTGCCGGGCCCCTCCTGGTGATCGACCTCGAGTTGTTGATTGGTCCACAGCGTCTTGCCGTCGAGGGTCGAGATGCAGGCCGTGCCCGACGTGCCAAAGTGGACGTACAACCGATCTCCGTCGAGCACTGAGGAAGGAGAGGCATGACTGTTCTTGCCGTTGATCTGCGGCGGGGCGTCGGTCCGCATCACCTCGCGCTGGCTCACGAGCTTCCCTGTCGTCACGTCGACCGCCGCCACGCAGAGCGACTTGCCCTCTTCGAGCGAATAGGTCAGCCACGCCACGCCGCGTCCGACGACGGGAGACGAATGGCCAAGCCCGGGAACCGCCGTTTTCCAGGCGATGTTTTGCGACTCGCTCCATTCGGCCGGAAGGCCATGGGCGCTGCCGTGACCCTGTCCATCAGGACCGCGAAACTGCGGCCAAACGTCTGCGGCCGAGACGCTTGCCGCCGCTGACACCAGGACGAGAATGGTCAGCAAGTGCTTTACAACGCAAACGCTCATCGACTTCTCCGCATGAATAACATTGTCGCGGCGGCCCCGGCCTTCCGGACCCTATTCATCTATAAGTCCGGCCCAGTATAGTCGAAATCGCTTGTAAGCGAACCGGGCCAGAGGCGGATCGATTGGAGGATGAAATCGCAAATGACGACTGGCGGCGCCGTTCTTTCGCCTTTGTCGGCGATTAGCCGGCGCAGGCATCCTGGTGGCGATCGATGACTCCAACTGCATTGGCAGGGCAACGAGTGGAGCCTCGGCGTATACTCGATAGCTCCGCGGCAACGGTTTGTACATCGCAGGAAATGGACCCTGAATGAGTTTTAGAAACCCCATTCTTTTTCATGTCCTCGCCTGGTTGCTGGCGGCGCCTGCCAGCTCGGCGCTCGGCGCAGAACGTGTCCTCGAGGAGCGCTGGCAATGTTTCCGTTCTGGGGCGACGCGCGAATGGTCCGACTTTCCGGAGCAGGCAGCAGGTCGCAAGTTGCTGATTACGTTTGCATCCGAACCGAATTCATCGCCCTGGACCTTGCGATTGCGGCAGCAGGACGTGCGCCAACGGTGGCGGTTGGTTCTCAACGGAAATGAGCTTGGCGTCCTGCCGACGGATGAAAACCCGCTGACCTCGTTCTGGCAATTGCCCGCAGAATCGCTGAGAACGGGCGAGAACGCTCTGGAGATCGCCGCTGCGGAAATGCCCTCGGATGACGTCTACCTGGGCGATGTGCGCCTCATCGAGCAGCCGCGATCGGAAACATTGAATGCGGCGACTTTGAAGGTGACGATCGTCGATGCCCATACCGGGCAACCAACGCCGGCGCGCGTGACCGTGGTCGATGAGCACGAATCGTTAATGACTGTTGGCGCGGAATCGGGAGCAACGCTGGCCGTGCGACCCGGCGCCATCTACACGGCGAACGGGCAAGCGAAATTCGGCCTTCCGGCGGGCAAGTATCAAGTGTTCGCCGGCCGCGGGTTTGAATATGGAATCGATTCGCAATTGGTCGAGCTCTCGGCGGGCGACCGTAAAGAACTCCAGTTGTCGATCCGGCGCGAAGCGCCAATGCCGGGCTACGCGTCCTGCGACACGCACGTGCATACCTGGACATTTTCGCGGCACGGCGACGCAACGCTCGACGAACGCCTGATTACGCTCGCAGGCGAAGGCGTGGAATTACCGATTGCGACCGATCACAATTTACAAATCGACTACGATTCCGCCGCTCGAACTGCCGGCTTGCGCGGCTACTTCACGCCGGTGGTCGGCAATGAGGTGACCACGAAGCTTGGCCATTTTAATGTCTTTCCGCTTGATTCGGCCTCGCCCGCCATCTTGCACGAGGGACGAGATTGGAAGGAAATCTTCGCCGCCATAGGCCGCGGCCAACGGCGAGTCGTGGTGCTTAATCACCCTCGCGATATCCATTCGGGCTTTCGACCGTTCGATCCCCGACGGCACATCTCGATCGCGGGCGAGAACCTTGAAGGGTGGAAGCTGGAAGCCAATGCCATGGAACTGGTCAATTCCGGCGCGCTGCAGACCGATGGTCGGAAACTCATCGCCGACTGGTTCGGCCTGCTCAATGCCGGGCTGAAGGTTGCTCCGGTGGGCTCCAGTGATTCGCACGACGTCTCGCGATCGATCGTCGGCCAGGCCCGGACCTACGTTCGCTGCCGCGACAATGAAGCGGGCAAGATCGATGCAGGCGAAGCCATCGACAGTTTTCTGGCCGGGCGAGTGCTGGTCAGCTTTGGTCTGGCGGCCGATGTACTTGTCGAAGGACAATTCGCACCGGGCGACCTTGTGCCCGCCCGCGATCGAGATCAGTTGCACATCACGAGCCGCGTCTTAGGGCCGCATTGGAGTGCAGCCGACGAAGTCGTGTTGTATGTCAATGGGGCGGAAGTTGATCGCCAAACAATTCCCGCGGATTGCCGGCTGAAACCAGGCTTGAAGTACGAGGTTGCGTGGGCTCTGCCTCGACCTCGGCATGACGCGCACTTAGCTGTCGTTGTTTACGGTCCTGGGATTGA
>JAICIG010000492.1 GCA_025924495.1 Pirellulales bacterium
GGTTTTCACGCGGAACCAGCGATTCGGTTTGCGGCGCCGGCGCCGGCCGAAAAGTCGATTCCGGCTCGATCGGCTGTACGACAAGCGGGAACGTCTCCGACTTCGTTCGCAGCTTCTGCTTAGCGCCGCCAGGGGAGTACACGGGCATCTCGTTGTCGAAGAGCGAGCGGCCATAGGACGTGGAGATCCATCTTAACGAACCGGTGGCTGGCCGGATCCCGTCAACGAACGTTACCTGTGCCGCTTTCTCTTGTGTCAGGGCGACTCTGCACAATGCCGCCGTCAAGATAACCAAGAGGACCACGGTCTGCGGGCCAGGCACAGCACGCTGGCGCGGCAAATTGTGTCGGTCAGGCAAAGCTTGACGAGACACTCCTTAAACTCCCCGCGGCTCGCCGTTACAACCGGTGCCTAAGTTATGCCGTGCCTTCTCTTAAAATACCTCACTTTTGGAATATTCGACATAACCGGAACGCAAACTTGATGTTCCATCTGGCTAACGCCAGTCGCCGGAGAGCACAAAAGCGGCCCAATAAAACACTGGCGCGCAGTGCCGCGATGCGGAGAACTCCATCCCGCGCCCTTTGCCAGACAGGGCCTGCTTGTTCAGCATGCCTATCTGGGCCTGCCGCAGCGCTTCGGCTCGCGAAAGTTTCTTGCGCCAGAGATTCTCGTAAAAGTCCGCCATCAAGGCGGCGGTCTGTTGGTCGTCCACACGCCATAGACTTGCAAGCACGCTGCTGGCGCCGGCAACCTGAAAAGCCCGTTGCAAGCCTAGCAGCCCTTCGCCACCCACGGTATTGCCGATGCCGGTCTGGCACGCGGACAACGTAACGAGTTCCACACCGCTCAGCCCGAGTTGCTCAATCTCGAGCGCGGTCAGAATGCCGTCGTCTTCCTCCAGCTTTTCCGGACGATTGGCGCCGGCGAGTACGATGCCCGATAGCAGCCCGGGATGGAAACCGGCGGCGTCGCTACGAGCTGCGCGGTCGCCGGGCGCAAGATTGGCCGAACTGAGTCCGCGCGCCAGGGAAGCGACCTGCGGGGGAGCGAAGAAGCCGTGTGTCGCGAAGTGCAAGAAACGGTGCCGAGGCGCACTGGCCCGCACTGCCTCCTCGGTGGCGCTCGGGCCGTGCAGCGGGGTGGCCACCGGGGCATCAGAGTAAGCCTGAGCAAACGAATCGGCGACCTGCGCAATCTCCGCCTTCGTGGCGGCCAATCTCCGCCAGGCATAATGGGCATCCGCGCCGGGGCCGCGCATCGCCGAGCGTTTTGACGAAGCAACATCGGCCTTGCCGGGAGCGGCGCCATAGTCGATGTCACCCACAACCAGCAATGTCGGAAGGCCGTCGTTCGGAGAGGCGTCCGAGGCCAGCATGTCGGGCAACATCTGCGGCACCGGCAGCATTACAAACGATTGCGATTCGATCAGAAACTTGCCCGGCTCTTTCGCCGGCAAGGCTGCCCATGGCAACCAGGCAGTCGCTCCGTCAGGAGAAATAAGCACTGTGTCAGCATCGGAAACATGGATCTCCAGCGGCGCCCAGAGTAATTGCCTTAGCTGGGCTCCGGGGTCTTTCTGGCCGGGCCGCTCCAAGCCCTCGAGCCAATCGTTGACAGCTTGTTCGATCGCATGGGCCGGTCCAAGATCGATCAGCTCGGTCTGGTGCTGGCGGCGCACGATAAAGGCGATCAGACGGCGCGCCGGCTTCACCTGTTCGGATTGGCCAAGTTTGGGAAAGTTCCAGTACTCCAGCAGATCGATGAGGGCAACATTATCGGGCAACGCCTGGCGGAGGTCATCGGGGGTTCGAGACCGCGACTGAACGTCGCGGCGGAACTCGGCGCTCTTCGCCGCCAGATCGCGCTGGAGGCGGTCGACCGTGTCGCCCAACTGGTCCAATTCGCGGCCATGCGCTGCTTCGTCACCGGTCCGCGGCCCGGCGTGCGACACCTGCGCGAGCTGCCGCGCCGCCGCTTCCAGCTCTTGATAAAGACCGGCGATTTGCGGGTTCTCTTCGGCGAGGGCCCGCCGCATTTTGCGTAGCACCTGCTGACGCCGCGATACCGCCCCCTTCCACGCCAAGACCTCGACGTACAGATCGTCGCGCGGCGCCGACAGCCCGATCATCAGCGAGAGATACTCATCGAGGTACAGCCGTGCCGTCCGCATCATAGCGAGCTGCTGTTGCTCCGATTGCGAGACAGCAGTCACGTTCAGGTGTTTGCGGACGATGCTTAATGCTCGTTTGTAATCCTCCGCCGCCATTGCGTCTTTGCCTTGCGCGCGGCGCGCGGCAGCCAGGTTCGCCAGCGTGACGGCGCATTCGGGGTGTTGCGCCCCCAGGGCGTTTTTACGAAGTTCGAGCACGATTTTGTAACGAGTTTCGGCTTCCGCGAGGTAATTCAATGCACGATACAGGCTGGCCTGGTTCTCCAGCGCCGTCGCATAATCGGGATGCTCCCTGCCCAGCAGACGAGTGCGGATATCGAGCACTTCCTTAATTTGGGCGTCGGCGGACCAATAGCTTTTGTTTCTCGTCGCTTTGTCTTTCGCCAGATTGGCTATGGCCAGGTTCAGCAGGGCCAGCTCTTCCTGCACCCCCGCGCGATCGAGCTCGGTGCCCCGTACTTTCTGCAGAGAATCCGAAGCCTGCCGGAGCAGCGTTTTTGCAGCTTCGAATCTGTGTTGCAGGCGCTGCAGACGCGCCATGCCGACGAGCCACAATGCATAGCCGCGAGGGTCGCTGGTTGCCGACCGTCGCCGAGCTTCGCCTTCTTGGTCGAAGAGCCGCTTGGCCCGCAAATGATCACCTTCCGCCTCATAGAGCTCGGCTAAATTGTGTCGGACTGTCAGCCGGTAGGGATGGCCGGCGTCAAGGATCGCGTCATAAATGCCCATTGCTTTGCTGAAGGCGCGTTCAGCGTCAACAAAGTTGGCCTCGACCTGATAAACAAGAGCCAGGTTATTCAGGGCCGAAGCGTAGTAAGGGTGCCTGGGACCGAGTGTCCGCTCGCATATCTCCGCCGCGCGACGCGCTTCGGGCTCAGCCCGAAGATAGTCGCCGCGCACGCGATACCAGCTCGCCAGGGTGTTGATCGTGGATGCGTAGTCGGGGTGTCCTTCACCCAGGGTTTCGCGGCGAATTTCCAGCGCCTGACGAAGCAACGGCTCGATTTCGGACGATTTGCCCCGCGATTGCAACAAGGCGGCCAGGCTGGTGAGACTGTTGGCGTAATCGGGGTGTCGCTCGCCGACAAGCGCCTTGCGTGCGGCCATTGCCGCGCGAATCAATTTCTCGGCTTCGACCGGGTCGAGCGAACGAGTAAGCAGCCCGAGGTTGTTTTGAGCCGTCGCGCATTCGGCCGATGGGTCGCTCGCCCTGGCCTTGAAGAGTTTAATTGCGCGCAAATAAGAGTTGCGGGATCGCGGATCTTTTCCTTGCGACCACTGCAGGTCGGCCAACACCACGAGAGCTTTCGCATAGCCCGTGCTCGTTTCCAATTTGTCTTTCGCGAGCACCTCCAACGATTCCTTAATCAGGCGCTCTGCTTCGGTGTAATCGGCGCGGAGCTGTAATGCCTTTGCCCGGTGTGTCAACGTCTCGGCATAGCGCACCGACTCTCCTGGCAGTTGCTTGAAAAGAGCGGTTGCGTCGCGAAGGCATTCGTCGGCTTGAGCATAATCAGCGAGGACCGTATACAGCACGCCGAGCAATCCGAGTGTTGCCGGGTAGTCGGCAGAAAAAGAGGGCAGCTTCTTCTGCTCTTCCGCTGATTTGCGTAGCAGGTGCTCAGCCTCAGCATATTTGGCGGCCAACAACAGAGAACGCGCATTGGCCAGCAATTCTGTCGAGTCGGACGGCCCACCGTCGCCTGCCCGGAGAACACCCGCTGACGCCCACCAGATGGTTAACGTCCGTGCGGCCATCAACGCCAGGGCGACCGTTCGATTCATCGGTAAAAGTGCGCCGAGGAGGAGGTTGCAGGCATGAGTTTACTGGGGCGGCCAAGCGCGTGCAATTATCTCCCGGGTCTTTGGGGTTTGGCCTGTCGGTGGGTGTTTCGCAGATGCGGCCCTCCGGAGGTTGTTGTCGGTTGCCGGCCCACGGTATATCATCGGGCCGAACGGTAAGGTTGCCAACAGCGAGACGGAAGTTGAGATCGCCATCTTCTTCGCCATCTTCGGTTACGCAATGGCTCGAGCGTGTGCGACACGGTCGCGACGACGATGCCGCGCATCAGCTCTGGCAGCGGTATTGCCGGCAACTTACCGAGGTGGCCAGACGGCGTTTGCGAGAATTGGGCGCGCGTGGCCGGACCACCGACGAGTCCGACGCCGTGCAAGAGGCATTCGCTGCCTTCTTTCGGCGGGTCGAGGAGGGCGCCTATCCCAACTGCCACGACCGCAACGATCTGTGGTGCCTGCTGCTGAAGATCACCGACAGTAAAGCGCGCCAACTTGCACGTGCCGAGCGGCGCCGGAAGCGCGGCAACGGCAAGGTGCGCGGCGACTCCGCCGTGATGGGCGGCGGTGCCGTTCGCGGCGACGCCTTCGATCAGCTTGCAGGTGTTGAGCGAAACCTGCCGTTGGCCGAGCCCGCGCTGGAAGATCCTAGCGAAACGTTCGTCGATCGGTTGCTCGAGACATTTTCGCTTTTTTACGGTTCGCTAGACGCCCTGGAGCGCGAAGTGCTTCGCAGCAAAATGCAGGGTTATACCAACGATGAGATTGCCGTGCGGATCGGCTGCGTCACTAGAACCGTCGAACGAAAGCTAAAAGTAATTCGCAGCCGCTGGCAATCCTAGCGAGTCGTGCTCCACTATACCGACGTTCACATCCACCGGAATCCACACGATCGGAGCCGCTGCTCGGCTGGTTGCCGGAGCGGGCGCATACACTGCCGCATCAGCCATTGCCACCAAAGGCCACAAACGCAGAAGGCCGAGAGAGGCGACTCTCGGCATCGAGGCGTAAACCGAGTGGTCGGCCAAGTTAGAGGCCGATAAACCAGCTCCCCGAGTCGTCCACTCGGCGAACCACTCTCTTATAGAGCAAGGTACCTGGATTCTCAAGAGGTTAGGGCGACGATACGTCATCGAACTCATCCCCTGGAGCAGCCCCGGTGAGCTGCCTTCAGCATCACCTCAAAGCCAGGCTGTTAACCGCGATCCCCTGGCATTGGCCCGACTCTACCAGGGTCTAATAGATGCTGGAGTTGCCAAAAACCGTGCTGATGTTGCCCGCTACTTCGGCGTCAGCCGGGCGAGGGTGACTCAGGTCCTTCGGCGACTTCGTTGTGAGGGTAATGGGAGCAACGGCATTGGCCATGGGAGCAGTCAGCCATGAGTCAGTCGTTATCTCAGCCGGGCACAACCGGGGAAATGACGTCGGTCAGCGACCCTTTTGCCAATATCGAGTCACCGGTACTGGCATTGCGTCTGCTTAAACAGCATGGAATTGTGCCGTTCA
>JAICIG010000493.1 GCA_025924495.1 Pirellulales bacterium
CGTAGCTGCATTTATGTAGCAGGCACACTCCGTGTGCCGTGGCTGTATTTGTAATGGATTGTTCTTTCTCGTTGCGGCGGACGGCACACGGAGTGTGCCTGCTACTTTGCGGACGGCACACGGAGTGTGCCTGCTACATTTTTGTAGGAACGCCACGGAGGGCGTTCCCTACAGCGGGCGGGCGCCTTTGGCGCCTTCGTGGAAACGTAGGTTATGGTTCCGTGCCGCGGCGGAGAAATCTTGCCTCCGAACCCGGCTAGCAATCTTTGCCTAGAATGAAGAGATGGCAAGCACGGAACCGCGCGCCGGATTCCCTTTGTGGCGCAAGGTCCGCCTCTACTACGCTACGACGACCGTCGCTGTTCATACAGGTCGTACAGATGGAATAAAGCTTCGCCCGGTTTGCCTAGCTTTTGCAGGGCGCGCCTCGCCCACCAGGAATTGCGAACCAATGACAGGGGCATGGTGGGCATGGCCCACCGTACGAAGACATGGGTGGGTGGGGATTGCCGTCCGTAAAGTAGCAGGCACACTCCGTGTGCCGTATGCTGTCCTGCCGTTCCCCTCGCACTCTCGCCGGTCATGAATTGGGAACGATAACAAGGCTCTGGTGGGCAGTGCCCACCCTACGGACTACGGATCGCCCGCCAGGAATTGCAAGCGAATGGTAAGGGCATGGTGGGCATGGCCCACCCTACGATGACGTGCGTGGGTGGGATGGCCCGTCATGAATTGTGAACGGAGACAAGGTTCCGGTGGGCAGCGCCCACCCTACGACGCTTGCCCACCCTACGAGGATCGTCGCTGTTCATACAGGTCGTACAGGCGGAATAAAGCTTCGCGAAAATTGCCGCGCTTGTCGGCGAGAGCCTGGATGATGTCGCTGCTAGCAATCGTTTGGTCGGCCGCCGGAACGAGCTGCGATACGAGCTGTTGGGCCAGTTCCGGACTGACCTCGGTCGAGTATAGCCAGGGCAGGCCGACGTCGGCATGGGCCGTGACCAGCAGGCCGAAGCCCTGCTTGCGGCTGCGCCGCTTGACGGAAAACCGCGCGAAGGCGCTCAATTGTTCGAAGCCGTCGATCAGCAGCACGTCGAGCGTGCGCAGCGACCGCAGTTGGCCCGGCTCGGCCGGCAGCCGGCGCTGGCCGTCGTGCAGGTCGAAGCGGACCACGCGGCGGCCTGCTTGCTCGAGCGCCGGGAGCAAGGTAGCGAGCAACGTTGACTTGCCCGTCCCATGCGCGCCGACGATCTGCCCTCGCCAGTCGTTGGCCCGCAGCCGCGCAATCAACTGTTCGGCGCCTTCGCCCGCCGCAAAGCGAAAGGCAATCGCACCCGGGCGCACATATCGCGTTGCGAAGGGGTTCATGCAAGAAGAGATCACCACAGAGACACGGAGATCACAGAGAGGACAAGGGAGAGAATGATAAAATCTGTAGGTTGTGAAGGCTTCGTCTCCATGTCGGTCAACTCGTAATGTTTAGCAACGCAGGCTTACGATGCCTTGCCTTCACCTAACGTCTCCTTGAGGGTGAGGGAGGGCATAGGCGGGCGCTCCTTGCCCTTATCAATTTTTCTCTTAGTCTCTCCCTCTCTGTGTCTCTGTGGTTCATCTCCCTCCGTAGTGCATGTCCAGCTTATTCCGCGCACTTCGCCGGTTTCCCGATCAGCTTCTGCATTTGTTTCCAGGTGCGAGTGTTGGCGACGTCGGCTTTTGAAAGTCCGCCGCGCCGGGCTTGCAGCACGCCGTAGCGCAGCTTGTCGAGGCCGTCAATGCTGTGGGCGTCGGTCGAAATGACGATCGGCACGCCGTAGCGCTTGGCGGCCGCACAGGCGACGTCGTCCAGGTCGAGCCGCCAAGGATTGGCGTTCAGCTCGAGCAGCTTGCCATGTTGGCTGGCGGCTTGAAAGACGGCGTCGAGATCGACTTCGTACGGCTTCCGCCGATTGATCAGCCGGCCCGTCGGATGCGCAATGGCCGAAACATGCGGATTGGCCAGGGCGTCGACAATGCGGCGCGTGATCTGCTCGCGCGGCTGATTCTGCCCGTAGTGCACGCTGGCGACGACCCAGTCGGCCTCGGCCAGCACGTCGTCGTCGAGATCGAGTCCGCCCTTTTCGAGGATGTCGACTTCGACTCCCTTGAGCACCGTGATGCCTTTGACATGCTTGTTGAGCCGATCGATCTCGGCCCACTGATGGCGTAGGCGGCGGCCGTCGAGTCCATTGGCCATGCTCACGCGTTTCGAATGATCGGTAATGGCGATATATTTCAGCCCGCGCGCCTGCGCGGCAGCGACCATATCTGCCAGCGTATCTTTGCCGTCGCTCTCGGTGGTGTGCATATGCAGGTCGCCGCGCAGGTCGCCGGTCTCAACCAGTTCGGGCAATTGGCCCGCGTCGGCCCACTCGAATTCTTGCCGGGCTTCGCGCAACTCGGGCGGAATCCAAGGCAGGTCCAAGGCGCCATACATTTCCTGCTCAGTGCGGCCCGCCAGATACTTTTCGTCGCGGAACACGCCGTATTCGTTGATCTTCAGTCCGCGGTCTTTCGCCCGACCGCGGAGGATCACGTTGTGTTGCTTCGAGCCGGTGAAATACAACAGCGCGGCGCCAAACGACTCGGCCGGCACGACGCGCAGGTCGACCTGCAAACCAATCTCGAGCCGCAACGACATTTTCGTGTCGCCGCGGGCGATCGTTTCGGCCACGCCCGGAAACTCGGCCAGACGCTGCATGACCTCTTGCGGTTGAGAAGAGACGACGAGCAGGTCGAGATCGCCGATGGTGTCGCGGCCGCGGCGGTAGCTGCCGGCGGCTTCTAATTGGTCGACGTGCGCCGCGCCGCGCAGATGGGTTAATAGCTCCTGGGCCATTTCATCGGCTTCGGCCCACAGCATGCGTTCGTGCGCCGTGCTGGCCAGATCGAGTCCGGCGAGGATCATTTCCTCGGTCTTCTTGCCGAAACCTTTCAGCTCTTGCACGCGATGGGCCAGGCACGCCTCGCGCAGCTGATCGAGCGATTGGATTTTCAGCTCTTTATGCAACGCGGCGGCCTTCTTCGGACCCAGGCCTTGAATGCGCAGCAGGGCCAGCACTGACTGCGGCACCTGGCTGCGCAGTTCATCGATGAGCGGAAACGTGCCCGTCTTACAGAGCGTGGCGATCTTTTCCGCCAGATCGGCGCCGATGCTGGAGATTTCCGTCAGTTTGCGGTCGGGATTGCAGAGGATGCTTTGAATCGACTCGGGCAGATCGTGGACCGTGCGGGCCGCATTGCGGTAAGCGCGCACGCGAAATTGATTCGCGCCTTGGAATTCGAGGATATCGGCGACCTCATCAAACGCCGCCGCAATCTGCACGTTGTTCATAAATCGTCCGTCGCTAATGTAGATGGGGACGAAAAGTCTGTTGCTCGGAAGCAAGAATAAGAGTTTTCCCCACCTCTTCTGCTGCGGAGCAGCAGACAGGGCGATTGTACGTACGTTCGTGGGCTTAGACTACCAGAAGGATTTGATCGGCGTGCGTGTGCATTCTGGACGAAAGAGGCAGCCCGTTGTTTAACCGCAACTCGCCAGATGCAGAAATGATATCCGCGGGAATCGTACGAGGATAATCCGGCTTTGGAACGGCCAAAGTACGAAGATTGGTCCTGGACAAGGGGCGGGGATTTGGTCGTAAGTCCGCCGGCCGGTGCAGACGCGCGGCGGCTCATCAAGACTGGTGCAACCGCAGGCGCCGCTCGCAGAGAAATAGGCCGCGTTCCCGAGTCGGGCGGCCTGCCGATCATAGTGTTTCAGTCGTATTCGTCGTGAAAGACATCCCTGGGCCAGAATCGAGACTCAATGAGTCAGTTGCTTATTTGTGCCGTGCCGCGGAATCCGCGATTTGGGCCTCGCTGACGACAATGAAACCGTCGCCGTCGGCATCGAGCGCGCGAAACTTTTCACGGCTGCCGGGAAATTCTTGCGCGCTGACTTCCTGGTCGCGATTGGCGTCCATGTGCACGAACCAGGCCGGTCCCGCCGACGGGACTTTTGCGATTGTCTCCCGCCCGAAGCGTCGCGGCGCCGTGTCGGGGGACGGCCCGCGCCCTAGCCAGACGGTCAGCGCGGCGGGAACCTCCTCGCGCGTGACGCAGCCGTCGCCGTCGGCATCAAGTCCGGCGAGCGCATCGCTCGTATGACGCAACTCGCGCGGCGTCAGTCGATTGTCTTGGTCGGAGTCCAAGAGCGAGAACAAAACGTCTCGCTCGTTGCAGACTACGGCTTGAATGGGGGCCAACCGCGCGAGTTCGGTTTCGGCCGCAGGCTCATTCTGGCCCTCGGACTTCATCGAGTTCATCGCCGGCGCCTCTTCCTTGACGGGCGCTCGATCGTCCATCGCCAGTCGCAGCCGACAACCCGCAAACCGTAACGCCAGGTCGCGCGCCGACGGCGCGACTTGCGATTCGACCGGCCCGAGTTTCGGCGAGACGCGGACCAGCGATAGCCTGGGCGACGGGTCGCCGGTCTTGCCGAAATTCGCGGCAACAATTACGTGCGGCTCAAGTTGATCGAGGCGGCGAAGTTCTTCTCCCGTCAACGGGCCTTGCTCAGGCACGGTTGCGGCGTCGGCGCCTAGCCGCTGCGCCGCCGGATCGCTTTCGCGGCTCGCCTTTGCCCCAGCGGGCGAGTTCATCCTTTTCGTCCTTCTCCCTGGCAAGACCATCTCCTGCTCGTCGCCGGCCAAGGAATCGTCCAGTTCCGACCAGGCGACGATGTGGTCGTCGTTGGCGTCGACGACGAGCAAACGTTGCCTGGCGGCAGCCAGTTCGCGGCTGTCGAGCGCGCCGTCGCCGTTGACATCGAGCAACGTCCGCACGATCGACTGCTGCAGGTTTTCGCGGCGATAATCGAGCGAACTGCTGAGCAGGAACGCGGCCGCGCCTTTCGCTCGGCTGACAAGCCGCCGGGCCTCGTCGCGATCGACCAAGCCGTTGCGGTTCGCATCGTTGTCTTTCATGAAATGCTTGCGGTTCGAAAGCCTGAGCGACTCGCCGTATCGTTGGCCGAGGACGCGCTTGGGATCGGCGAAGATTTCGCCCCAGGCCGTGCGCCCGTCGTGGTTGCGGTCTGCGGCAGCCAGCACGTCGTCGACCATGTTCTCGTCGACCGCGCGAAATGGACGCCCGTCGATCGTCATTTGCAGTTCGACGACGATCGGCCCGCGAGGCAAGCCGCGCGAGCCGGGATCGATGCCTCGCCTCGGTTCAAGCCGAGACTGATGCGATTACGGCTGGTATCGACCGATGAGCAGGCTGGCGTTGTGACCGCCGAAGCCAAAGCTGTTGGACATGACGTGATTCACCCGCGTCTCGCGAGCCACGTTGGGAATATAGTCGAGGTCACACCCCTCGCCCGGGGTCTCAAGATTGATCGTCGGCGGTAGGACGCCGGTCTCGATCGCGAGGGCTGAA
>JAICIG010000494.1 GCA_025924495.1 Pirellulales bacterium
ACGGCCAGCGAGCGTTTCGTCGAGCGCCACGGCCAAATCGCGACGAATGGGCTGCGGCCGCCGATAGCCCACGCCGTACTGGTCGTCAATCCGGCCGCGGTAGCGCACGCGCCGCTCGGCATCCAGCAGGAACGCTTCGGGCGTGCGCTCGGCGGCGAACTTGTCGGCGATTCGATTGCCCTCGTCTTTAAGCACAGGAAACGCAACATGATGTTCGCGGGAATGCTCTGCAATGCTTTCGAGCGTATCGTGGCTGTTGGCATTGATGGCGACAAACTGCACGCCTTTCGGCTCATACTCGCTGGCTAGTTCCGCCAATCGCTGCAGGTAGGCGTTGTTGACCGGACACTCCGTGCCAATGAACACGACGACGATGGCTTTCTTGTCGCGAAAGTCCGCCTGCGACACGATGTTGCCTGACGCATCGGGAAGCGAGAAGTCAGCGATCTTTTCGCCAAGAATGGAGGAGTTCGGCGTCAATCCGGTTTCGGCCATGACCAGCGGCGTTAGCACCGAGATCGACAAGGTGACCGCGGCGAACAGGCAGATCACAGATGAACTGGAAAATCTCAAGCTTTCTTCCTCCGCAGATCGAGCGACGACGGATCGATCGTACCCCATACTTGCATCCGCTGGAACACGAGTCGGCCGTCGCCGATTCGGCGCCCTGCCATGCGGCTGGCGAGCGCTACGCAGGCATTCTCAGCAATTGCCGATTGATAAAAGGCCGCCAGCCCCGGAGCGTACCCCCCTAAATCCGGATTGCAACGCATGGCATGTCGGCGGCCCGGCTGCAGCAAAATTTCGTTCTAGAAGGCCGCCTGACGTTGCCGAAGATTGGGGCGGAGTTCCTCACCCAGACGATCTACCGTGCGGAGTAGGAAAAATGAGCAGAGC
Source organism: Pirellulales bacterium (assembly GCA_025924495.1). The sequence continues at coordinate 898 of JAICIG010000494.1, forward strand.
AGCCCGAACTCGTCAACTTCTGATTCCCGCCAATACGACCCGGATGCTCGGCGAACTCGAACAGATTTCTAAGACCGTCAAACTCACCGAGCCTTGCCCCAAACCCGCGTCAAAGCCGGCCTCCGAACCGACCCTCGTCATTCGGGGGAAGTAGATTCGCTTCATTCTGTCGAAAGGCCGCGTGGTCAACGCGGCGCCGTCAGGGAACGAAGATCTCGATCGCCGCAGGCTCGACCTGAATTTCGATCGGGGCAAAACCCGCCGCTTCGCCGTCGATCTCGAGCGGAACAGGCTGCGGGCAGGCAAGCTGAATATGCTTCGCCCGGCCAAAGAATACGTCGGTACAACTGCGATGTCGCCCGCGCCAGACTTTCAATGCATAGCGCATCAGCGGGACGCTGCCGGGCCGAGCGAAGACCAGCCAGTCGAGCAATCCGTCGTCGGGCAATGCGTCGGGCGCTAACGGCAAATCGTTGGCGTACTGCGGCAGATTGAAGACCATCGCCAAGGCGCCGCAGACCCGCAGACCATCGGCTTCGACCTCGATCAGCGGATATTTATATCGCAGCGCTGCGACCGCGATCGGGCGCAAGTAATTCAAGCTGCGGACTCGTTTCAATCGGTCGGAAGTCGCCCGCCAGGTCGCCAGGCGGTGCGCTGCATCGCCATCGAACCCTGCGCTGGCCACGATACTGAACCGCTGATCGCCGGCGCGGCCAAGATCGATCGGCCTAGTCCGTCCGGCGGCGATCATACGGGCCATCGACAAGGGCTCGGCACTATATCCGAATTGGCGCGCGAACAGGTTTTCGTTGCCCAAGGGATACATCGCCAGTGGAACGGGAATCTGCCGATTAATCAGGCAATTGAGGGTTCCGTCCCCCCCCGCCGCTACAACGGCGCGATAGTGCTGGGCGAAGTCGGGTTCGGCCGCGGCTTCCGACAATTCATCGAGCGACCAGGCAAGTCGCACCTCCAACCCCAGGCTTTGCATTGCCATCGACAAGGCCCGAATGCGGGCCAGATTGTCTTTGGCGCCGCTATAGGGGTTGCCCAAGATGGTTACGCCGCGCGGCCGGTCGCCCGAAAGACTGCTCGTCATGCTGATTCATTTCCGGCAAATCGTAGCCGTTTCATTCTGGTTCGCTCGACAGCAGCCCGTTCAACGCCGCCGCGGTTGCAAGCGCATCCGCAGACGGTATCAATCTGCGTCGCCGCCTCTCTCAGGCTCGACACGAGCCATAATGTAACGAGCGTCGCGCCGGGCTCAATTGTTACAGCACCGGGCGAGCGGCAGTTTAGCCTTATTTCCCAAGTTGAGGCAGTGTCTCGCGCCGAGGCCGCTCGTTCTGCAAGTCGGAGCCGTGAGATGGCGAAGCCTGCCCGTGGCACAGACATCCCCCTAAGGGCCTCGGAACTGAAAGTTGGGCGTCCTGTCTCGATTGGAGAATGTCCAAAACGGCCCTGACAGACGCCCAGGCGCCCGGCTGGATGGGGCGTATTCTGGCGCCTGGGTCGTTCGTGAGCGAACTAAAGCGAGCCGTGCGATTGCCTCCACGGGTAGAATCCTCTAGGCGAGCACATTTCTTTCAAGCGAGCGATTCGAAGACCATTGCCTGGCACTCGCCGCGTCCTGCGATGGGATTTTGCTTAAGACAAGCGTCATCGGTGAGCCGAGACTGCGCATGTATGGGTCCGGCAGTCTCGGCGCCGATTGCCGAGCGGTCGGGGTCAATGTCAGCCGACGCCCACGTCCTCCAACCGTGGGCGACCCCGGCCCCCGGCGATCGTTATCGGCTGCCCGGCAGGGTCGCGACCAGGGGCGACGCGACCCTGCCGAGGCGGCTCTTTTCTCTGCCGTGGTCTACAGAGCATGAAAATCTTCCATGCCGCTACCCGTGGGAATTCAGGCGTAGAACATCAGCGATAGCATTTGCCGCCGGATTGAGGCATACTAACGGGTTCTAGACTTGATCGATCGACTCGCAACCGCGTATAGGCTAGAACCATTCTCCCCCGCCCCATGCGAACCACCGCTATCGTTACTGCCGCGCCCGCGGCGCGCCGCATTCCTGGAACAGAAATTCCCAGCTACGTCTTCGACTCGAACCGCGACCTGGCCCGGCATGTCGCCGAATCGATCGCCAGCGTCATCCGCGAGCGTAACGCCTTTGGACAGAACGCCGTCTTGGGCCTGCCGACCGGCTCGACGCCGATGGGCGTTTATCGCGAGCTGATCCGGCTGCACCGCGAGGAAGGGCTCGATTTCTCGGGCGTGGTCACGTTCAACCTCGACGAATACTACGGTCTGCAACCTAACCAGTTGCAAAGCTACCACCGCTGGATGTTCGAGCACTTCTTCGATCATGTGAACATCCCTCGCGATCAAATCCACATTCCCGACGGCACGATCGCGCTCGATGATTTGGAAGACTACTGTCGCCGCTATGAAGCCGATATCGAGCGGGCCGGCGGCATCGATGTGATGCTGTTAGGCATCGGCCGCAATGGACACATCGGCTTCAATGAACCGTTCAGCATGCGTCATAGCCGCACGCGCTTGGCCACGCTCGATCCGGTGACGCGGCGCGACGCAGCCAGCGATTTCTTCAGTGAGGAGAACGTACCGCAGCAAGCGATCACGATGGGGTTGGCGACGATCTTTGACGCGCGGAAGATCTTCTTGATCGCGCTTGGCGAACACAAGGCGCCTATTATCAAAGAGGCGGTCGAAGGCCCTGCGAGCGATCGCGTGCCAGCCAGCTTTCTGCGAGATCATCCGGCCGCCGCCGTCTTGCTCGATGAAGCGGCGGCCGGCAAGCTGACCGGCGTGGTAACGCCCTGGGTGTTGGGCAACGTGGAATGGACCGACGCCCTGATCAAGCGGGCCATCCTCTGGCTCTGCGATAAGACGGGCAAAGCGTTGCTCAAGCTCGACGACCAGGACCTGCGCGAGCATAACTTGCATCAGTTGCTTCGCCATCATGGGCCCGCTCAACAGGTCGCCCATCGCGTGTTCCGCTGGATGATGGACACCATCGAATATCACCCGGGCGGCCGCGAACCGAAGCGAGTGATTTGCTTCAGCCCGCATCCGGACGACGACGTGATCAGCATGGGCGGCACGCTCATCCGGCTGGTTGAAGACCAGCACGAAGTGCACGTCGCCTACATGACCAGCGGCAACATCGCCGTATTCGATCATGACGCACAGCGCGTGGCCGATCTGGTCGTCGAATTCAATCGGCTGTTCGGCATCGATCAGGACAAGTCGCTGGAAGTCGAACGACAAGTGTTGCAATCGCTGTCCAAGAAAGGGCCGGGCGAGCCCGACAGTCAGACCGTGTTGGCGATCAAAGCTTTGATTCGCTGGAGCGAGGCCAAAGCGGGCGCCATTGTCTGCGGCTGCCGCGAAGAACACCTGCACTTTCTCGACTTGCCGTTCTATCGCACCGGAACGATTGCCAAGAACCCGGTCAGCGACGAAGACGTGCGGATCATTCGCGAATTGATCGAGCGCGTCGATCCGCAGCAAGTGTACGTCGCCGGCGACTTGTCCGATCCGCACGGCACGCACCGCGTGTGCGCCGAGGCGATTTTCCGTGCCTTGAAGCAACTTGAGGCCGCCAACGGCAAACGCCCTGAAGCGCTGCTCTATCGTGGCGCCTGGCAGGAATGGGCGCCACATGAAATCGAAATTGCGGTGCCTCTAAGCCCGAAGGATTTGGATCGCAAGCGCACGGCGATCTTCATGCACGAATCGCAGAAGGACACGGCGCTATTTCCAGGCTCCGACTCGCGCGAGTTCTGGCAGCGCGCCGAAGACCGTAACCGCCACACGGCCGACACCTACAACCGCTTGGGGCTGCCCGAGTATTTCGCCATGGAGGGCTTCGTCCGCTGGAACGGCGAGCCCATCTGAGCGGTTCGGCCGGGTGAGCCGCTATTTGATTCGATCGCCGCCAGGTGAGCCAATGCGGAATGCCGAAAGGCGAGGTCGGAAGTCGGAAACCGGAAGTCGGAAATCTCAGCAGCCGGCAGGAGTTCCCTCCGCCACGACCTCCGACGTCCGACCTCCGACTTCTTCTTTGATTGAGGGTCGGAGGCACAAACAGATCCTTGCGCTCTTATTGTTCGCCACGTTGGCGCTCGCTGCCGGTTCCGCGGCGCAAAAGTCGGTGACGGTGGATGAATTCCAAGGCCTGCCGCTGGGCCTGGCGACGCTCAAGACGGGCGACTTTCATTTGGGCGTCACCAACCCGATCTTGCCCAGCATTTTGGCGGCGCTGCCACTGTTGGCGACCTCCGCAGAATTCGACGCGACGAGCATGGCCGGTTACACGAGTTCCTGGCAATGCGGCGGGCAGTTCTTGCGCGAAAACGCGCTCTCGCCCGCAGCGCAGCCGGAAAACCCCGGACGTTATCACGATTACTTTCTGCTCGGCCGGCTTGTCTCACTTGCCGTGCTGCTCACGACGTGCGGTTTGACTTACGGTTTTGCACGCAGTCTCTACGGGCCGCTCGCCGGACTGCTAGCAGCCGGCTTTGCCTGCCT
>JAICIG010000495.1 GCA_025924495.1 Pirellulales bacterium
AAAGTGGTTCAAATTGCGCCTGCAGCGTCGCGCACTTGCGTTCGTTGTCGTGCCAACCGATCACGATTTCGTGCTCTCTTCGGCGAACGTCGACCAGGTGACGCGCCGCATTTATGCCACCGTCGACGATCCGAAGCAGTTTGTGCTTTTCAATCGGATTATGATCGCGCTGTCGAATTTGCGCAACCTCGGTCGGGTTACCGATGTTGACGATATTCTCCGTTCTCAGGCCGACAGTGACGAGTCGTCGATGTATTCGACTTATTCGATGCTCGAAGGCTTTGTCTGGGCGATCCCCGTGCTCGGGTTCATCGGTACGGTGCTAGGGTTGTCCGAAGCGATCGGCGGATTCAGCAAGGTGATTGCGCAGGCGAGCGACATCAGCCAGTTGGCCGACGCTTTGAGAGGTGTGACGGCCGGCCTGAGCAAGGCGTTCGAAACGACACTGGTGGCCCTAGTCGCTGCGCTGGTCATTCAGTTGCTGCTGACTTACCTGAGGAAATCGGAAGAAGACTTCTTAGACGCCTGCGGCGAATATTGCATGCGGCAGGTCGTGAGTAAGCTGCGCATCATGCCGTTCGAACAAGAAGCGGACTGAACGAAACCATGTCGCACCGTTGGTACGTCAAGCAACACGCTGGCGAGGCGGGCCCTTACTCCTGGGACGAATTGCAATACTTGGCGCGCCGCGACAAGCTCCCGCCCGAGCAGCAGGTACGGCGTGGCGATTCGCTCGAATGGACTGCCGCCGCCAGCGTTGTCGGGTTGTTTTCGCCGCCCCCTGCAGCATCAACCGCACTGGCGAAGGCTCCGCCGCCGCCCGCCGCCGCGGCCAAAGAAACGATCTTGGCGCCGCCCGCGATCCCGAACTCTCGACCGATCACACCGCCCGACTTGCCGCCGCCGCTGCCGAATGCTTCCAAGCGGCGCAAGATCGCAGCCGCGATTGGCGGCGCGGCGTTGCTGGCGGCCTTCCTGCTGATCGTGCTGCTATTCTCTTTACCGCGCGCGACCGTCGGGCAGGGCGATCATCAATCCGCCGGCGCAGCTTCCGGCAGCGGCGAGGGGGCCAGAGAAGGAACGGGAGGCGGCGATGAACAGGGCAAAGGCGCGGGCGATGACAAGAACCAGGAAGCGATCTCTTCCCCCGGCGAACCAAATGGTGAAATTGTCGCAGGGGGCCGGGGCGACGAGCCCGAGAACCCCGATGCACTGGCGCCGCCGGCCGGAACGCCTACGACGTCCTCAATGTCTGCCCCCCCGACATCGGCCGCTCCGTCGATGCGGCCAACGACGACCGACGGGCAAACCTCGTCGAGCCCTGCAACGCCCAGGGTTCGACCTCCGCGCGCCGCCGCTGTCATTCGCCCGCTCGAAGACGATCTTTCGGCGGCAGCCGCGGGAAATGGCGGCGGGACTTCGTCTGGTTCCTCAAGTCAATTCTTTCAAATCCGCGCGAAGGGGCGCAGATTTGTCTACATCGTCGACTGCTCGTCGAGCATGTCAGGAGAGCCATTCGCCAAGGCCTGTCAGGAACTGACCGCTTCGATCAAAGCTCTGAAATCCAACCAGCGGTTCTTTGTCATTTTCTTCTCGAACGGCGCTTACCCGCAATTCTTTCCGCTGGTCGATCGCCGTTTGCTCCCCGCAAGTGCCGCCAACAAGCAACGTGTGACCGAGTGGGTCGAAGGTTTTGCGGCCTCGGGAGACACGGAGCCGCTGGATGCCATTCTTCAAGGCTTATCGCTCGAACCCGACGCCATGTACTTGCTTTCCGACGGCGAGTTCGATCCCCAGGTCGCCGACGAATTACGGCAGCGGAACGGCGGTCGAATTCCGGTCCATACCATTGCGTTCATGGACCTAATCGCGGAACCGCTGCTCGAACAGATTGCCCGCGAGAACAACGGCGTGTTTCGTTTCGTCCCTTAAATCAACCAGCGCAGAACCTGGAGGCCCAAGATCGTGGGACGACGCCCGAATCGCTCCAACCCGATCTCGCTCTTCTCCTTCCAGGACATCGTCACCTCGGTGACGGGGATCATGGTGTTGGTAACGTTGCTGATGGCGTTGGAACTATCACAGCGGCAGCTCGGCGCGCCCGCCGTGCAAACCGCGGCCATCGCGGATGACTTGCAGGCGGCGATCGCATCCGCCGAACACGAAATTCGCACGCTCGAAGCGCGCATTGCCGCTGGCGGCGACGCGGTCAACGAGCTGGCCGGATTCGACGCCAACCGAGTCAAGGCGGAGCTGGCTGATCTCAAAGTCCAAACGCTCAGGATCGAGCGCGACATCGCCGAGCTGCGACAACGCGTCGCATTGGCTCGCGGGCGGCGCCAGTCAGCGCAAGCCAAACACGAGGTACGAAAAGCGGATCGAGAATTGGCCGATCAACTGGCTGACAAGATCGCCGAGACGCAGCGGCGGATAGAACGCCTGCGCACGTCGAATCGGATTATCTACAACCGCGCGAAAAATGCGGCAAAGGATGCTTGGATCGTCGAGACGACCGACCAACAAATCGCCGCCGCGCCGCTGGGAACGGCAACGCGGCCGACCGTTTTCGCCGGCGGCACGCGCGACGAGCGGGTTAACGCCTGCCTGGCCTGGGCGAAGGGCCGCGATCGCGCCAAAGAATACTTTCTGCTAATCGTCAAACCCGATGGCATCGAAACATTCAGCGATCTGCGCGATGCATTGAGTAATCTCGGCTTCGATCTAGGCTTCGATGTCGTGGCTGCCGATCAGACCGTTATCGATCCTGAAACAGGAGCCGGCATCTGATGTCTCGTCGGCGCGGCGCCCCTAAGAGCAGCCTCGACCTGCTGCTCGACACCATCTGTAACACGTTCGGCGGCGTGCTGTTCATCGCCATTCTGGTCGTGCTGTTGCTGCAAATGAGCGGCAAAAGCGGCGCCGACTCGACCGTCGACGCCGAGAAACAGCAGCAGTTCTTAGAGTCGCAAGCGCGGTTGGAAGAACTCCGAGCGCAGCTTAAAACCTTGCGCGCCGCCGAGGCGCAACAGAAATCGCTTGCTTCGGACCTGGCCGCGCAAGTGCCGCGCGAACTGGTCGACCAACTCCGCGACTTGCGAATGCGCCGCGATAGCTTGAACGACCAACGCCTGAAGGAGTTAGCCGAGTTGAGTAAGGAGCAGGCGGACTTGAATGACCTGACCGCGAAGCAAGCCGCCCTCGACCAAGCTTTGGCGGACCGACGCAGCAAGCTCGCGGCGCTCGAGCCGGCCTTGAGCGCCGAAGCCGACGCGCACTCTGAAGAGGCGCGTCTTCCCGCCCAACACGAAACCGACAAGCAGGAAATCCCGTTGCTGCTCTTCGGCGGCAAGGTCTGCTTCGTGTATCGTACAGAGGCAGACGGTTCAATCGCCTTCAACGGCGACGAATGCTCGATGACCGGCGCCCAGCGCGAGGTGGCCCCGCTGGCTGGTAAAGGGGTGGCGCTCGGCGTTAGCGGCGAAAACGCGGAAATCGCCGAGCGGCTGAAGCAGTTCGCAAAAGACGAATATTACGTTGCGGCGTTCGTCTGGTCCAATTCGTTTAGAGAATTCAAGCAGCTCAAAGAGACGCTCGTTCATCATGGATTCGAATATCGCCTTGTTCCTGTCGCGGCAAGCGACAAAGTATACATGGGAGTCTCCTCGAAGACTCCGGTCAAAGTTCAATAAGGCGACGCAAGCGATGGCGCGTCGAGGAGGCGAAAGCGGTCTTCAGACCGTTCCGCCAAAAAGCGACCTGAGAGGCTGACCTTCCGCGATGCGGAACGGGCGGCCAAGCGCGTCGTGAATTTCGGTCGCGGGGTCAATGCCGAAGAGAGCGAAAATGGTCGCGGCCAAATCGCCGGGAGTGACGGGATTTTGATCCGGATAGGCGCCCAGCTTGTCGCTTGAGCCATACAGCGCGCCGCCGGCCACGCCGCCTCCCGCCAACAGCACGCTGAAGCAATCGGGCCAATGATCGCGGCCGCCGGAAGGATTGATCCGCGGGGTGCGGCCGAATTCGGCCATGGCGATGACGAGCGTCGTATCGAGCAAGCCGCGCGCGTCAAGATCTTCGATCAAGGCCGAAAAGGCCTGGTCGGCCGGCGGCAGCAGATCGTCTTTCAGCCGGGGGAAGTTATCCTGATGGCTATCCCAATTTGCCAATTGGCCGTTATGAATCTTGTCGTTCACATTGATGAACTTCACGCCTGATTCGACCAGCCGCCGCGCCAAGAGCATGCTCTGGCCCAGCTTGTGACGGCCATAGCGATCTCGCGATGCGGGCTGTTCGGTTGAAAGATCGAAGGCGCGACGCACTTCTTCCGATTGCAGCAAATCGAAAGCCCTCGTCTGGTAGGCATCCATCGTGCGTGCGGCTGCCGCTTCCGATCGGCGTTGATCGACCGCATGCAGCAAGTTTCGGCGCTGATCGAGCCGCGTTGCCGAGAGGTCGGCGGGCAGTTCCAACTCGCCTACGCGAAAGTTCGCCGCGCTGGGGTCTTGAGTGATTTGAAACGGAGCGTAAGCCGGCCCAAGGAAGCCCGCTGTCTGCCCGGGAAGCATGACCACGTTGTACATCACGTGCGGCAACGCCACATGCGCGGGAACCGAGCGCGACGCCGGCGACAGGCGGCTCAGCGCGGCGCCGTAGCAGGGAAAATCGATCGTCGGATCGTTGGCCAGCAGTTCCAGATCGCCCTTGAGCGGCGTGCGCCCGCACAGCGCCTCGACGGCCGCGGAGTTATGGTTGCGCATCGGATGATGGAAGCTGCGCACCACGGCCACCTTGTCCATAATCCGCGCGGTTTGCGGCAAATGTTCGCAAACGCGCACTCCCGGCGCGCTGGTGGCGATGCCCGCGAATGAGCCGCGAACCTCAGCCGGCGCCTGAGGCTTCATGTCATAAGTATCAAGATGGCTGGGGCCGCCATAATAGAAGATCAGGATACACGACTTGATGCGAGCCGGCCGGGCCGCGGCGCTTGCGGCCTGAGCACTGGTCGCGCGTAAAAGCCATGGCGTCGCCAGGCTCAACGAGCCGCTGGCGAAGAGCTTCATGGCCTGGCGGCGAGTGGGAGACGCATTCCTGCCCGCGATGTTCGTTGGTCGAACAAGCATGATTGCGTTCTCCTCGGAAAATCGGACTTCCACACCCCAGGCGTGCCGGTCGGCGGAATGACTCGCGCCCGAAGGCCGTCGGGCCGAACAGCGATTGTACCGCCGCGACGGCGCTGCCGCTATGAAACAAGATCAGCAACCCGCCTGTGGAGGCAGTTGAGCCGGCAGGTAATGCGCGGAGAACAGCCTGGGCCGCCCTATCTCAATGGTTCCAGTTCAGTCGCCGCCGCCAATGTCGAGCTCGTAGAGTTCGAACACGAGATCGGCTTCCAA
>JAICIG010000496.1 GCA_025924495.1 Pirellulales bacterium
TCCTGCACTTCAGCGGGAGGCCGATTGAACGATGCCAGGAAGGCGGGCCAACTAGCGGGCGCGGGCGCCTTGCGCTGCCCGGCCAGGCCGACGACCATGCCCTGCGCGATATCGCGACGCACTTCGACAGATTTGTCCTGTGCTTGTTTCAAGAGCTCCGCAATGAGTTTCGGCTGTTTCGTCGCCAGTTCTCCGCAACGACGGGCAATCCACGCCCGAACCGACGGCCAACGAGCTTCGACCGCGAGCGGAATCAATGCTTGCGGTTCGCGCTCGGCCAGAGGAATCAGCCCGTACCACACGAGCGGCGGCAAGTTATGGTCGCCTGCGTCTTCCTCGCGCGCAAGCAAGGCAGCGGCAAGTTTGGGCCGCTCCGCAATCGGCACGCGCTGCAAGGTGGAAGCCAAGGCCAGCCGCACGAGCGCCGAAGAATCCTCGCGCGCCATCCCGACCAGCGTATCAAGCAGCATGGCATCGATGGCGCCGGGTTCGACGCGCGGTTCGCCGAGCGCCGTGTCGAGCGGCAGATGATCAACCGACAGACGCACCGCCCAAGTGCGCACATGCTCGTCGGGATCACTCAGCAAACCAGAGAGTTGGGGCTCTGATACGGCGCCGCAGGCATACAGCGTCCAAACCGCGCGCAGTCGCAGGAGCGAGTTGTCGGAAGATTTCAAATGCTCACCGAGCGCCATGATCGCCGGTTGGATGTCGTCGCCGCGAGCAACGCGATCGGTCAATTCTCTCCGCGCCGCGCGGGCGAGCCATTCGTTCGCGCTTGCGTGCAGTTCCACTAACTGCGCCGCGCTGGCCCGCATCAGGTCGGGCGCTGGCTGCCGCGCGGGCTGACCGTAAGTGACCTTATAGATGCGGCCCGAGTTGCGATGTACGCCCGTCGCCTCGTGGCATTCGCCCGTGTCGCTCCAGTCAATCAGGTACACGCCGCCATCGGGTCCGTACGTGACCTCCACGCCGCGAAACCACGGATCGCCGGCGTGCAGCATGTCCGGTTCGTGCCGCCCAATGTAGCCGCTCCCTTCGCGCTCGAGCCGTTCGACGTTCATCCGCCGGCCATGCTGATTGAGCGTGAACAACCGGCCTCGATAAGCCTCGGGCCATTGCTGGCCCAGATAGATCGTCATGCCAACGTGAGCGTGCCCGCCGCCGCGGCGATCATGTTCGCCGCTGGCCTTGCGCGAATCGACCCAGTCCTTGCCGGTGTCCCAGTGCCAATGGTCGGCGTGCATTTCGATCGGCTCGTAAACGAGCGCGTTGGCGTTGATCGTGTGCGGCCGGCGCAGATGCGCACCGGCAATCAGATGCCACAGGTGGCCGTTGACCGTATTGATGAAGAACCCTTCGCCGTGTTGATCCCAATCGTGCCCCCACGGATTCGTGGTGCCATGACAGAGTGCTTCGAATTGTTTGCTGTTGCGGTGGTAGCGCCAGATGCCGCCGCGCAGCGGCACATGATAAGCATCGGGCGCATCGGCGCGGCGAATCATCCCAGGCGCCGAAGCGCCGCAGCGTCCGTAAAGCCAGCCGTCGGGGCCCCACCGCAAACCGTTCGCAAAGTTATGAAAGTTTTCCGGCGGCACATCGAATCCCTCCAAGACCGCTTCGGCCGGGCCATCGGGTCTGTCGTCGCCATCACGATCGGGAACAAACAATAATTGCGGCGGGCACATCAGCCACACGCCGCCGCGACCGACCTCGATGCTCGTCAGCCGTTGCGCGTCGTCAAGAAACACGCGGCGCTCGTCGAAGCGACCATCCCCGTCGCGGTCGGTGAAGATCAGCACGCGATCGCGGAGCGCCTGCTCGAACTTCTTCGGCCGCTCGGCATACGTATAGTTCTCGGCCACCCATAACCGGCCGCGCCCGTCCCAAGCGACGGCAATCGGATTGGCGACGTCGGGCTCGGCCGCAAATACGCCGACATGAAAGCCCGGCGGTGTGCGGAACTTCGCCGCCGCCTCGGCCGGCGCGAGCCGCACCGCCGACAAATCGGTCTCGCTGTCAAATGGCTGGGGAAACTCGGCGCCAGCCGCTTGACGAGATGGGGATTGTAACCCGGTCGCCAATACACCGTTCAGCAAACAGATTTTCAGAAGCCGATTCATCATGATCATGGCGACGAACAATGTAGAGGCGTTATGGGGGAGCCCGATCAGAAGTGCGTCTCGCAGCACTGCCAAAAACAATCGCGCGAGCGAAGCGGGGCAATTGCGATTTGGCGATATGCTAAAGCATAACCTACGACTACGACTGCGGCATGCCACGATAGTTAACGGGATTGGATTCAGTCCGTGGCTTTTTTGCCTTCAGGCGCCGGCCGGGGGATCTCGCGTAAGAAGATGTTCCGCCAGCGAATCTCGCCGCCGTGCGTCTGTAGTTGAATCGGCCCCTCGGAAAACGGCGGCTGGCCTTTCTCGAAATAGTTGGCCAACGGCGCATTGTCGACCACCAGTTTGTCATTGAGATAAACGGTGACCTTGTCGCCGATCATGGTGATGCGGAACTGGTTCCACTCGCCGAATGGTTTGTCGGCCAGCACCAGCGGCAGTTGACCAGGAGAGCCTTTGGGGTTGTTGAACAATCCGCCGGAGCCTTTGTCGGCGTTGCGGTCCCACTTGCCCCCTTCCTTGGTGTAATCCCAAATCTGCACTTGCGGGATGCCGCGCAGGTAAATGCCCGAGTCGGCCTTGGCGACCGTCTTGTATTCCAACCGCAGTTCGAAATCGCCAAAGTCCTTGATCGTCGTCAGATACAAACCTGTGCCGTCGTTGACCAGTTCGCCGTTTTCCACGGTCCAGTGCATATGGATATTGTCGATCGACGCCCGATCTTTTTCCGCCCGCTCTTTGGGATCGAGCTTCAACCGGTCCTGCGGATTCTCCGTCGCAGCGCCGCGCCAACCCTCCAGATCGCGGCCATTGAAGAGCGCCACGAAGCCTTCCGGCGGCGAATTGAGCGGTTCGGCGAGAACAGGACCAGCGGCGAGAACGACGGCGGCGACGACAAGCAATAGCCAGGGACGATGCAACATCAGAGGAACTCCGGCAGGATGGCGGGCGGTAGGAGGCGGTGCGATCCATGATCGCCGATGAGAACGCGAGAAGCAAGCAAACTGCGACATGCCAGCAGGCCGCGGAGTGCCGATGGCCCGCCGGATGAGCCCAAAATCGCGGAGATCTGCAGAGGTGTGCGGCGCCGCTTGGTGGTCGAACGACGCTGTTTTATGGCTGTTTACTTCGCGCGGTAAACCACCTTGCCGCCCACGACCGTCAGCATCGAACGCAGCTTGGGAATCTGTGCTTCGTCGCAAGTGAAGAAGTCGTCGGTGAGCACGGCCAGATCGCCGAGCTTGCCGACTTCGAGCGTTCCTTTGCGCTGTTCGTCGAAGTGCAGCCAGGCGGCCTCGGAGGTCATCATCTTCAAGGCATCCTGGCGCGAGACGCGCTCCCGCGGTCCGATCAGTTCGCCCGACTCTGTCTTGCGCGTGATGGCGGCATACATGGTCAGGAATGGATTGAACGGGTTGAGCGAGCCGTCGGGATCGAAGCCTTGCATGTGATCGGAGTTCAGCGCCACCTTCACGCCCGCGGCGCGCCAAGTGGCTGCGCCGATGAAAGGCTCAATGCGCTTGCGGCCGAACGCCGCCAGCAAGGCGTCGCCATCTTTGTAAAACCAGGCGGGCTGCGTATCGACGCACACGCCGAGCCGCGCCGCACGCGCGGCGGTATCCGGATTGGCAAAGTAGGCATGAATCAGCGTGTAGCGGCGCTCGGCGATTGGGGAGTCGGCATTGGCGGCCTCGACGGCGTCGAGCACGAGATCGACTCCCGCATCGCCCGTCACGTGCGAACTCATCTGCCAGCCGAGCCGATTGCCAGCACGAATGACGTTCTTCACCTTGTCGGCTTCCATTTGCAACAGCCCGCGATAAAGCGGATCGTTCAAGCCATACAGGCTGAATGAATCCGGTCCGTACGGCTCGCGCATGTACGCGGTGCCGTATAGCACGCCACCATCGACGCCGATCTTCAAAGGGCCGATCTTGACCCAATCGTCTCCTTCACCGAAGCGAAACGGCAGCGCGCGGATAGCGCGCTCGGCGCCTGCCAGAGTGCCGTCGGAACCGATGCGAATGGTGAGCGTCGTACGCACGGGCAGCCGGCCTGCGGCGCGCATCGCCTTGTAAATGTTCCAGCCTTCGACGTTCGACCCGCGTTCGGTGATGCTGGTAATGCCTAGCGTGGTATAGATGTGCAGCAGCTTTTCGAGACTATCGAGCGATTCGTCGGGCGTTGCTCGCTTGTTCGGCAGGAACTTGGCGGTGAGCATCGGGGCGTCTTCGATCACGCCGGTCAGCTCGCCGGCCGAGTCGACGACGATGCGTCCTCGCTCGGGTTGCGGAGTCTCGCGCGTAATTCCTGCTGCTTTTAGCGCGGCGCTATTCAGCACTTGCACCTGCCGGTTGGCGTACTGCCAGATGTAGACGGTCGGCCGGTCGGGCGCGGCCTCGTCGAGATCAGCTCGCGTGGGAATGCGGCGCTCGGCGATCCGCGTGACATCGACGCGGGGCAAACGAATCCATTCGTTTTCTGGGGTTATCTTTGCTTGCTCGCGCACCCAGTTCTGGATCTCAGCAATCGAGCCAAGTTGCCGGAAAGGCTGCACGGCCTCGCCCTGAGCTGCGCCGTAGGCATGGACATGCGTCTCGTTGATGCCGGGGATCACCGTCCGGCCGCTTGCCCGATAAACCTCCGTCTTAGGGCCGACATAGGCCTTCGCGCCGTTATCATCGCCGACGTAGACGATCTTCTCATCGCGAACGGCAACCGCCTGCGCAACGGTGTCGCTTTTGTCGAGCGCATGCACGCGACCATCGAGCAACACAAAATCCGCCGGCGCGGCATCTGCGGCTCTTGCCAGAGAAGTCGGCGCGCCGACGAACGTTGCAAGCGCTAACACGCAGAGCAAAGAAAGACTTAGCCTTCGCATGGCGCAGGATTCCCAATATTTGTCTTGAGCGCCCGTCAAAGGAGCAGGCACATTCCATGTGCCGTCCGCAGGCGCCTACGCTACACCGTCCCTTCGTGCCGCCCCCGCAGCGTCTTTCTTTGAACGGACGCCAGCGACTGCATACGGAGGATGCCTACTCCAAAGGAGCAGGCACATTCCATGTGCCGTCCGCAGGCGCCTACGCAACACGTTCCATTCGTGCCGCCGTTGCGGGGCCATCTGCCATTAGATGCCAGCGACGGCATGCGGAGCATGCCTGCTCCTTTGACGCGCTCGCCGAGGCTGCAGCTCTACGATACGCTACGCGATGCCGTCCCGCTACTCTACTCACAACTGCTGGCAAGCGTTGAATGCAGAAGGTAA
>JAICIG010000497.1 GCA_025924495.1 Pirellulales bacterium
CCGCAACATGCCTACGTCGGAGGGTCGCCGACGAAGCCATGGCGCCCAAGTCTGTCGTCAATGCGCTCTTTCGTATCTCGCCTGTTTGGTTGCGGCTCCGCCGCGCTAGGCTGAAACTGAACCGACATAAGCTCTCGCAACTCATTCGCGCACAGTCGAATACTCGCGCAGCGTCTTGCCACTCTCGTCGACAACGCGAATTCGAAACTTCCCCTCGGGCAGCCAGAGCGTCGGCAGGGGCTCGTCGGCGCTGTAGGCGATCTGATCGATGGGGACGGCGTCGGGGTCTTGCTCGTGGGCATAAAAGGCCTGCGCGAGATAGGGAGCGCCGGCGGCGGGGTGTAGTTCGGTTTGGACGGCGTGAGGTTGGCGCCGGCCGCCGAGCGAGAGCCACGTCGGTCGGCCGCGATCGTATCGAGTGCGCGGATGGAAAATGGAGAGGTCCGTGCCGCCGAGGGAGGTGAGAAACGTCTCGCTGCCGCGCAAGTGAAGCACGATGGGCGCGTCTTTCAACAACCCTCGTTCAATGGCCTGCTGATAGACGGGCGATTCGAACTTTGGTGCGCTGTGTTCAGTGAAATGCGTCTGGTCGATGCACAACGGCTCGATGCCCGTCAGCCGCTGAAAGCATTGAGCCATCAGACGAACCTCGCCCTCCTTGCCGCCGAGTTCAAATCCGGTGGCGAGCTTTTGGATATGGCCATACCCCGCGTGGACAAGAATCTTGGCCTGCGGATCTTTGGCGAGAATACGCTCTTGTAAGTGTCTCGCCTGGCCTTCCTCGCGGGCGTTCTGCCGGTCGATCGCGTCATCGTCCTTTCGCTGTTCAGGCCCTTCGAACTCATAGGGCACGACCTGATAGCCCAACTTGAAGGCGATGCGGACCAGATCCGCGCAGAGCGGTTCGTGCAAGTAATAGCCGGTGCACAAGGTCGGGTAGCCGCGTTCGGCGAGCGCCGTGTCGCCGGCTGTGAGCGCTTCGGCCGCGAAATAGCGAAAGCCCTGTTTATAAAGCCCTGCGAGCAGCGAGATCGTGAAGGCCCGGTGCAGCGGCACATGATGCGCCTCATTGATCATGATCACCTGATGGCGATTCGCCAGTTCCAGGATCGTCTCCACGGCGTCGCGCGCTTCATACTCCGCCAGGTCGACGGCCTTTTGCGGCGCGTTGGCGTCCGGGCGGTCGTCAAAGCTTGCCAGCGCATCGCGGTACCGCCCGACGAAGGATTGTTGCGTGCCGAGGAATTGCACGATCGCGTCGCGTTGTTCCTGATCGTCTCGAAAGCGGTCGAGCTCGACTTGCAATTGACGCAGATCGGCCAGGTAGGCGCTGTCGTCGCTCGTCAGGCTCGGCCACTTGGGCTCTGCCGGCCCTTCATTGCAAGGCGCGGCAGGGGCGGGGTCGGCGGCATCCAGCAAATTCGAGACGCCCGTCAAAGCGCTCAACAGCAAGGCAGAGAAAGCGAGAAGCGCCGTGGCCCGAATTCGTGGCATTTCGGGAAGCCCTCCGTTCCGCGAGTTGGAAATTGCTCTGAGACGAAGTCGGCCCTCGATCATCCTTCCCGAATGACAAACAGGTTGCGCATCTCATGACCGCTCAGCGCCAGACCGTCAGCTGGTACTCTCGGGGCGTTGCGACGGGCTGCAGATTTGCGATCATGTCGGGGTCTCGGAGCGTACCAATCGCCTCTCAGCATAGCATACGCACGCGCGGCAGACGCAGTGCAAACTCGGTTGTTAAGATCAGCGCCACTTGTTGCTCAGCACCGAGGGCGCACGATTCATCAGCCTATGGCGCAGCCATAGGATTTTCACCCGTAACAAAACCTTCGAGCCCTGAAAGGGCGAAACGGCGGCGGCGATGGCGCCCCGTTGGGGCTTTTACGACGAATGGTTGGCGTGGCGGGTCCTAGGGCTGCGCCCCTAGGCTGATGAGTTTCGCACCTTTGGTGCTGAAGAGTGGCGCGACCCGCACGCGGCGGTTTTCGTGCTCGCAACTCGAATCGACTCTCTCTTCTCGCCTCTGCTTTGCTATGCTAACGCATTGCATTGCTTGCCAAACCACTCTCGAAGGAGGCGGGCCGATGAGGTTATTCATTGGGGATCGTGCGTGGCAGCGGCGGTTGTTGCTGGCAACCGTTTTGGTTGCGGCCGGCGCGCCGGCGTATGGGCAGTCGCCGTCGGCGATCTATGTAATGAACGTCGATGGGAGCGACGCGCGAAAGGTCAGCCACTCGGATGGGCGCTGGCTGGGCTCCCCCTCCTGGTCGCACGATGGCAAACGAATGGCCTACGATTCGGCGCCGGCGACCCGGGACTATAACGAGTGCCGCATCTGCGTGGAGATGCTGAACCCAGGCGAGGAAAAGAATGCCAAGGTCGACGATCTGGGTTATGGCTGCGCGCCGTGCTGGTCGCCGGACGACAAGCAACTGACGTTTCACGTCCGGCCGGGAAACTCCAACGGCGAAACGCCGGGCGTATACATCATGAACGCCGATGGCGCCGGCCGCGAACGGATCTGCGACGGCCTGCGCCCGCGCTGGTCGCCCGACGGCGAGAAGATCGTCGTCGTCAGCCGGCATGAAGGTTTCGAGAGTCTGTACCTGTACGATATTTTCGAGCAGGAGCTCACGCGCGTGCTCGAGCGCGGCTACGATCAGCTCACCGGCGCCTGCTGGTCGCCCGACGGCAAGCGGCTGGCCTTGATCGGATACAAAGGGGGCGGCGCCTTCAATGGCGGTCGGGGCGAACTGGCCATTGTCGACGCCGCCGCCAACCAGACGCCGAAGGTGATCAAGCAAGATCGCGTCGGCTGGCATCCCGACTGGTCGCCCGACGGCAAGCATTTGCTCGGCTGGATCTCGACCGGCGGGCAAACTCACTTGCATCTGTTCGACGTCGAAGGAAACAAAGCGCCGATGCCGCTGGGCGGCCCGGCTGGCAGCCACAATAGCGACGCCGTTTTTTCGCCCGATGGGAAGCAGATTGCGCTGGGGAGCGATAGGTAGGGGTAGATGGCAGGTAGTAGGTGGTAGGTGGGGGGAGGCGGAAGAAGAGTAGACAGTAGGCAGTAGACGGTAGACGGCGTGAATCGAGTGTCGTGTCGCTTTGCCGCATTGGCAGCTCGCTGTGCTTCGATTGCGGGTGACTTGCTGTTTTCATGAAAGGGGATTGCTGCGATGAAAGTTGCCTGTTGCGTTGCGTTGATCGTTTTTGCCAGCGTCGCGTCGGTCGGAACGGCGCTGGGGGATTCGCCGGCGTTGAAATCGGGCGATGGCCAGCCCGATGGCAAGAAGAGTCTGGGCGGTTCGGGCGAGATGATCGAGTTTGTGATGCCGGACGAGCAGAGCGAGGTCAGCGGCATCCGCATCCATGGCGCCCGCTATGGCCTGCCGCAGGCGCCGAATGAGAGCTTTTTGATCTACTTCCTCAGCGCCGACGAGTCGGAGGTCGTCCGCACCGAATTGGCGCCGTATGCGCTGTTCGATCGCGGCCCGGAGAAATGGGTGGAAGTGAAATTCAGCAAGCCGGTCCAGGTCCCTCAGAAGTTCTGGCTGGCAATCGATTTTCGCCCGGGCCGCACCAAAGGGGTCTATGTCAGCTACGACAGCGGCAGCGACGGCAAGCGGTCGCGGATCGGCCTGCCTGGCATGGAGTCGAAAGCCTGCGACTTCGCCGGCGATTGGATGATCGAAATTGTGCCGGCGAAATAGAGGGCCGTATCGTATGCAGTACGCGGAAGACAGCCCGTTCTACCGCTTGCTGGCGACCAGGTACGATGCCGCGCGCGAGCAGGAAGCGATCGAAATTCTCGAGCAATCGCCGGAGATCGCGCGGCTCGAATGGCCGGGGCCCGACCTGCATGGGCAGCCGTTTGTGAAAGGGAGCACCGCACTGCATTATGCGGCGAACGACGGCAAGCTGCGGTTGATGGAGAAGCTCGTCGAATGCGGCGCCGACGTGAACGCGGCCCATGCCTGCTGGTATCGATCGGTCCTCGCTTGGGCGGCGAATAACGCGCGGCTCGAGGCGATCCAGTTGCTGCTGGCCCGCGGCGCCCGGGCCGCATCCCTGGATGCGTTGCATGCAGCCGCCTGGGGCGGTTCCTCGCGCGGCCAGGACCAAGAGCGCGACTATGCGGGCGCCCTCAAGCTACTGATCGATGCCGGCGCCGATAGGAACGATCGTCGCTATCCGAATCGCCGCACGCCGCTGGCCGTCGCGCTCGAAAGCGGCAACCGAGACGCCATCGACTATTTGCGGTCGCTCGAAGCAGAAGAAATATGAAAGGCGCGCCAATGATGGAACTTGATACCGACAAAATCGACGAAGCCGTGCTGGCCTTGTTGTACCTGGGCTTGCATCAGGGGGCGCGGGCCTGGAAAGGTTTTGATTGGGATGCGATGGATCGCCTTTATGAGCGCGGCATGATTTGCGATCCGCGGAACAAGGCAAAATCGGTGATCTTTACCGACGAGGGGCTTGAAGAGTCGAAGCGACTGCTGGTAAAGCTATTCGGCAAGTAACATGCCTCCGTCGGCCGGTCGCCGACGAGGCATGGCACGCAACGTAACGCCATCTTTGCGGCGCGACCTGCGGGAATCGCACTGCGAGAAAGCGGCCGGTTTTAATTGCCGCCGCCGCCCGCCGGGGCGTTCGATCTGCGGCTACCGAACAGTTGCACGCTGCTGCTGCGGTTGCCGACGGCGCGGCCGAACAGACTGAGCCGGCTCGGCGTGACGTTGGCGACGCGCACCGAATCATCGTTCGATCCATCGCCCTGGCCGCCGCCATCGTCGGCGAACAGGTCGACGGAGGCGCCGTCGGGCGTGAGGGCGACTTTGACCGTGCCTTTCTCGAGCCGCCGGGAGATCGTCTGGCCGGCGCCGTTATCGAACCGTACGACGAGCGGATAGCTCGAGCTCAATTCCTGCGACTGGCCGGCGGCCAACGTCTGTTGCTGGGTGCCGACTAGGTAATTGAACGGCTGAGAGTTCGTGCTGTTGTCGAGCACGGCCTTGTAAGTCTTCTGAAACAAATCCCAACCTTTGTCGTTGAGCATGAAGGCGTACGTGCCGGTCGTCAGCGCGAAGCGGCCGACGCCCGCATCGCCCCCTTTGTCGTAGGCCACGTTCCAGGTCGTGCCGGCGGGCAGCGCCTGGTGATAACCGGGCTGCAACGTGAAGTGCTGGTTGTTCACCGCGGCGACGAGGCTCGCCCTGGTCGGGTTCTTGCCCGCCGCCTGCAGGGCCTGCACGAAGGTGTACGCGGAGGCCATCCCGTATCCGACGTTGCCGTCCAGCGGCAGCTTCGGGATGTACTGGTCATGGATCTTCTTGAACAGCGTGTACCAGCTGCTGGTGGTGTCGCCGATCGGCACCAGATA
>JAICIG010000498.1 GCA_025924495.1 Pirellulales bacterium
TGGTGGAAAACTGTGTGCGGCACATCGCCCATGGCGATTCGCGACGACGCAGTCACCTCGATATCATTCGCGACGCTGCCGTCGAAGTCCGCAAGCCGACGTTATTCGGCGAACTGATCATCATGATCGTCTATTTGCCGATCCTCTCGCTGGAAGGCATCGAAGGCAAGCTCTTCCGTCCGATGGCTTTGACCGTAATTTTCGCCTTGGCCGGCTCGATGATTCTCTCGCTCACGTTGATGCCCGTGCTGGCCAGCCTGCTGTTGCCCAAGCGGATCGAAGATCGCGAGCCGCTCTTGATGCGTTGGGCGCACCGCTTGCATGCGCCGGTGCTGAATATTGCCATGCGTCATAAATTCGCCGTGCTGTTGTTTGCCGCCGCGGTGCTATTTGCCGCCTTCGGCGTGGTGGCTCCGCGGCTGGGCTCCGAGTTCATTCCCCGCTTGTCCGAGGGCGCACTGGCCATCAACGTGGTGCGGCTGGCCGGAACCGATCTCGATGAATCGATCCGCTACAACACGCAGATGGAACGCACGATCTTGAAGGAGTTCCCCGACGAAGTAGAGCACGTCTGGAGCCGCGTGGGCATGGCGGAAGTGGCTACCGACCCGATGGGCGTCGAACTGACCGATATGTTTATCGTGCTCAAGCCGCGAGCCGCGTGGACCAAGGCCCGTACTCAGGACGAGTTCACTGCGTTGCTCTCGCGCACTTTGCGCGACTTGCCAGGCCAGAAGCTGAGCTTCTCGCAGCCCATTGATCTGCGTCTGAATGAGATGGCCACCGGCGTGAGGTCCGATCTCGCCGTCAAACTGTTCGGCGACGACTTCGACACCCTGGTGGAAAAGGCAAACGAAATCGAGCAGGCGCTGCGAACCATTCCTGGCGCCGCCGACGTCAACACCGAGCAGATTACCGGGCAGCCCATGCTGCAGATCAAAATCAAACAAGACGAAATCGCGCGCTATGGCGTGCCAGCCAAGGCCGTGCTTGACCTGGTGGAATCGATCGGCAGTCTGCCCTTGGGCGAAGTCGTCGAAGGCCAACTGCGATTTCCGCTCGTGGTGCGATTGCCTGAGCGTTTGCGATCGGATCCCCAGGCGATCGGTTCGATTCTCGTTGCGACTCCTTCCGGCGAGCGTATTCCGCTCGAGCGTCTGGCGTCGATCGACGTCGTGGAAGGCCCTTCGACCATCACGCGCGAATGGGGCCAGCGCCGCATTACCGTTTCGTGCAACGTACGAGGCCGCGACATCGGCAGTTTCGTCGCCGAGGCCCAGCGCCGCATCGCAACCAAAATTCAGTTGCCCGCCGGCCGCTACCATCTGGAATGGGGCGGCCAGTTCGAGCATTTGATCCGAGCCCGCCAGCGGTTGACGATCGTCGTTCCCCTCGCGCTCGCTTTAATCTTCACACTGCTGTACTTGACTTACCACAATCTGGTTGACGCGTTGCGCGTATTTACCGGAATCCCGTTCGCTTGGGTCGGCGGCATCTTCGCACTCTGGCTGCGCGGCATGCCGTTTTCGCTGTCGGCGGCGATCGGCTTTATCGCCCTGTCGGGCGTCGCCGTCCTGGACGATATGATCCTGGTGTCTTACATCCGGCAGCTTCGCAAACAAGGACTGCCGCTCGATCAGGCCGTGACGCAAGCCGCCATTACGCGATTGCGACCGGTGTTAATGACTACGCTCGTAGCGAGCCTGGGCTTCTTGCCCATGGCGTTCAGCACAGGCATCGGCGCCGAAGTCCAACGGCCGCTGGCTACCGTGGTGATCGGCGGCGTGATCGGAGCGATGGTCATGTCGCTACTCGTCGTGCGCGTGCTTTATTTGGTTTTCAAGGCGCCCGGTTCCAAAAACCCTGACGACGCCATGAACGCGCCCCATGTAAATCTTCGATCTGGCGCCGAGCCGGTATCACAATCTGCAGCCTGGTAACTTATTTCAACAGGAGTAAAGAACATGCGTTTGAAGGAGCAGAAACTTGGTTACCTGCTGGCGCTGGCCAGTGGATTGATGTGGGCCTCGCTCGGCTGCGGCAACACAGCCGGTCAGGCAAAATCCGACGCCGCGGCGAACTCCAGCGCAGACCATGATGGGCATGATCATGAGGGGCACGATCACGAAGGCCACGATCACGAAGGCCACGATCACGCCGACCATGATCATGCGGCCAGCGGCCATGATCATTCCGGCTGGTGGTGCGACGAACACGGCGTTCCGGAAGAAGTCTGCGGCCAGTGCAATGCCAAGCTGGCCGCCGAGTTTCAGAAGAAAGGCGACTGGTGCGACGAGCACGATCGGCCCGAGTCGCAGTGTTTTATCTGCAACCCCGACTTGCAAGCCAAGTTTGCCGCCGAGTACGAAGCCAAATACGGCAAACAGCCGCCTAAAGTCGAGCTGTAACTGCCGCACGGTCCATTCTCGCTCGGCCGACCCAGCTCGGCCGACTCAGACCGTCCTGATCCAGGGCCGCGCAGTTCATGGCGCCATGCCTACGCCAACGTAGGCATGGCGAAGATTCGCGCGCCAAAAGCGCCGTTAGCCTATCCGCCTCAGCCTTGTTTCTTCTTGATCGGACGGGCCCGGTAGCGGTTCAGGTTAAACCTTTTTTGCAAGTGAGCGAATTTCAGCGCCGGCATTCGCACCGTCGCTTTTCCTTTTTGCGCCATGGCAGCTCCTGCGCGGCAAGGGATGAGTTTCTGTCATCTCATTCTACCAAGGCCGTGCCGCCGGATGGCAGAATGCGCCCCCGCGGCCGAACTTCCGTCAGTTCTCGGCGCGCCGTTCGGCCTGGAGTACCTCGACAATGTCGAAGATCAGGTGCTGCTCGGCCTGGCCCGTTTCCAGCACGGCATGCAAGATGCCAGCTTCGAAACATTCTTCCAGCACCTTGAGCAAATCCTTCTTCGCCGGCCGCACGATCCGCCAGGCGTCAGCATGTTCATCGTTACGCAGATGCTGGTTGGCCAACTCGGCTGAAACAAACAGCGCCAGCGCCCGGGTGCCGTCGTCCAGCGGCCAGAGAGCAAACGCCATCTTGTCGCCGTCGAGACGATAAGCCAGGTACGGTTCGATTTCGTCGTTGGCGCTCATCGGTCATGCTCCGGGATTTCGATGCTCGGAGATTTTGGTGCGGCTGTCGCGATTCGCCGCATGCAATCTAGTCGCGCGAGCCTATTCCAGGTTTACCTCGAATTCCGTGATCCGACGGTGGATTTCGCGCACGATGCTGCCGGCGAGATCCTTGGCGTCGGCCTCAAACCCTCCGACCAGCCGCACATCGACATGCAGGCGGCCCTGCTCATCGCGCCGAGGCGTCAATGACAACCAGGGCGCCAGGGCTTGAATTTCGGCCGCCTCACGCTGCAATTGCAGCCAAGGATCGTCGCTCATCTTTCACTCGTTCGCGTCGGGGAAATAAGGGCTAATCAGCCTACGATGCCGCAGCAATTGCTTCAATCTCGTTTAGGCTAAAACTCGGCCCCAGAATTGGCAAGTGATGGCCGCGATTCCCTTTACGCACACGGCAAGCCATGCAGAAACCAGGCTCGATTGGTATAGTAGGTTGAAGTCGAGCGGCGCGCCCGCCCGGCATCTCGGAGGGCTATTCGACCGGGCATTAGCCAAGTGACCAGCGATCCCGCCAACATCGAACACACCTTGGCGCAGAGCCATGCGGAGCGATTCCGCGCGCTGGAACGCAGTCTGCAACCCACTCGCCCCCCCTTGGAAGTGCCGGGGTACCGCGCCGAGCGATTTTTAGGCTCGGGCGCCTACGGTCAGGTGTGGGTGGCGGTCGACGCCAACACGGGCCGCCGCGTCGCGATCAAATTCTATATGCACCGCGGCGGTCTCGACTGGTCGCTGCTCTCGCGCGAAGTCGAACGACTGGCGCTGCTGTTCGCCGATCGCTATGTGGTGCAACTGATCGACGTCGGCTGGGACGCGGACCCGCCGTACTTCGTCATGGAGTACCTCGAACACGGCTCGTTGGCCGATCGCCTCAGCCAAGGACCGCTGCCGGTGGACGACGCCGTGGAACTGTTTCGCGAAGTGGCCGTCGGGCTGGTCCATACGCACGGCAAGGGCGTGCTGCACTGCGACTTGAAGCCGGCCAACGTCTTGCTCGACCAGGATGGCAAGCCGCGTCTCGCCGATTTCGGCCAGGCCCGGCTCTCGTCAGAACAGTCGCCTTCGCTCGGCACCCTGTTTTATATGGCGCCTGAGCAAGCGGACATGCAGTCCAGCCCCGACGCGCGGTGGGACGTGTACGCGCTCGGAGCGCTACTATTTTGCATGCTCACCGGCCGACCCCCTTATCGCGACGCGACAGCCGCCGCTCAGCTCCAACAGCCGGGCACGCTTGAGGAACACTTGGCGCGTTATCGGCAGTTGATCGAGCACTCACCTCCGCCGCGCGAACACCGCTTGCAGCCCGGCGTCGATCGCGAGCTGGCAGACATTGTCAGCCGCTGCCTGGCCGTGGATCCGCACAAACGTTACGCCAATCCGCAGGCCGTGCTCAGTGCGCTGCGCGCCCGCGAAACCCGCCGTGCTCGTCGTCCCTTACTCGTGCT
Organism: Pirellulales bacterium; assembly: GCA_025924495.1. Next base: position 4,583 of record JAICIG010000498.1, read on the forward strand.
GGGGGCGCTGGGACCCGCGGTGCTGTTGTCGGTGATGGCCTTTTTCGGTTGGGACGCCTTCGAAACGTCGCTGGGAGATTCCAGCCAGGCGCTGATGCGCCGCGCGCTGGAAAGCGATCGCTTCGCCGCGCAGTTCGTCGCGGCCACCGTGGCCCGAGCCATCGACCGCCGTTGGCAAGTTCTCGAGCACGCGGCCGACGATCCCGAACTGCGCGAATTGCTCGTGCAAGCCGGCGGCGAGCCGCGCGGTTCGGCGGCGCGCGAAGCGCTGCAGCAGTGGCTCGCCACGGCGCATCGCGAGCATCCGGTCATCGACACCGATAGTTGGTTCATCGTCGACGCGCACGGACGCCAACTGGCGCGCAGCCCAATCCAGTTGCATACGCTCGATCAGAACTACGCCCATCGAGACTACTTCCATGGCCGCGGATACGATCTGCCCCCCGGCGCGTCTGACGTCGAGGCGATCAAGGCGCCGCATCTGTCGATCGTCTTCGTCAGCGAAGCCACCGGCGAGCGGAGCGTGGCCTTGTCGACGCCGATCTGGGATAGCGACGACCCGAAGCATCGCCAGGTGATCGGCATTCTCGGGCATTCCATGGGACTTGGCCATTTTGCCGAATTGCGAGCCGACGAACGCTCGGGCAACGAACAGATGGCCGTGCTCATCGATACTAAACCGGACGACACGGGACGGAAGGGAGCAATCCTCGAGCATTCTGAACTGCGGCATACGCTGAAGCATCCGACGGTCGACGGCATTGGATTGCACGTCGACGCCAAGACCGTCGAA
>JAICIG010000499.1 GCA_025924495.1 Pirellulales bacterium
CATCATCGTCTTGCCAGCTTGCCTGGCGTGGCGCCCGGATCAACTGCATCTGCTTGCAAGTGAAGGCGAAGCGGTTGGCCACGGCATGAGCTATCTCGACAACGGCACAATACGCCTGGGCGTCGACCTCGACCAGGGAGGAGCGATTACCCACCTGTCTGCCTCGGGCAGCAATGAGAATGTCGTCAACAGTTTCGACTATGGACGGCAAATCCAGATGTCGTACTACTCCGGGCCGGTTCCTTTCGTCGTGGGCGAGAAACGACCGGCCGAACACTGGCGCGACATCGGCTGGAACCCGATTCAGGTGGGGGACGATTTCGGACACGCTTCGCGCGTGCTGGAACACCGCAACGACGGATCATCGATTTACGTCAAATGCATTCCCATGCAATGGCCGCTCGATAATGTGCCGGGCGAATGCACGTTCGAATGCTGGATCGAACTCGAAGGCCCTGCGGCGCAGGTGCGCTGCCGGCTGAACAACGCGCGCTCCGATAAAACCCAGTACCCGGCACGCCGGCAGGAGTTGCCCGCCGTGTACACGAACGGCCCCTACTATCGCCTGATGGCATATACCGGCGATAAACCTTTCAAGGGAGATTCGCTCACGCGCATCATCAAGCCCGCCGAAGAGCCAGGCCCTTGGACGCATTGGAACGCCACGGAGAATTGGTCGGCGCTGGTGCGAGACGACGATTGGGGCTTGGGGGTCTGGCATCCCGGCTGCTATTCCTTCGGCGGCGGCTTTGCGGGCGAACCGGGCGGCGGTGGGCCGAAGGACTCGCCGACCGGCTATATCAGCCCCGGCTACAACGAGGTGATCGATCACAACATCGAACACGAATACCGATACGTCTTGATCCTCGGATCGCTCGACGAGATTCGCCATTACGTTTATCTGCACGCAGACAAAGGCGCAACACCCAATTTTCGATTCGAGCACGATCGCCAGCACTGGCATTTCGTCAACGGGCGTGACGCGGGCTGGCCGCTGCGGGGCGAATGGCACGTACTGCTTGAAGACGACGACCCGCAACTCGTCAGCCCGGACGGATTCTGGCGGGCAGGCGAGGCGCCCACGCTCTATGTTCGCGCCGCCTATCGCGGCGCCGCCAAGCGAGCCCAACTGTTCTGGCAGACATTTGCGGAGCCCGGCTTTTCCGAGCGGAACAGCCTGCAATTTGAAATTACAGGCGATGGGGAGTATCGCACTTATGCCGTGCCATTGTCAGCCGCGCCCGGCTATCAAGGCGTGATCACCGGATTGCGCTTCGACCCGGCGCCCAGCGGGCAAAATGGCGACTACATCAAGATCAAGTCGATCACGGCGACGGCGCTAGACGATTGAAATTGAATTTGTCCGCGAGCTTGTCTTCGTCGGCGAGGCGCCGACGAAGGCCTGGCACACAGGATATTACCTGTCCTGCTCCGCGCTCAAATCACGCCGGCATTGCGGCCCGCCTGTGCGATCCGATTGACGGCGGTCTGCAACTGCTCGTGCGTGTGGTTCGCCGTCAGACTGACGCGCAACCGTTCGCTGCCGTGCGGCACTGCCGGGAAGGGAACTGAGTTGACGCAAACATCGCTGCGATGTAGTTCCAGCGTCATTTCACGCAGGCCTTTCATCGTGCCGACGATGACCGGAATAATCGGGCTCGGCTCGTCGTTGAGCTTAAAGCCCAGGTCCTTCAATGCCGAGTGCATGTAGCGGCAGTTCTCCCAGAGCCGCTCTCGCAACTGCGGTTCGTCGCGAATGACTTCTAGCGCCGCGTTCGCCGCAGCGGTCACCATGGGCGACGCGGCGGTGGAGAACTTGCCCGAACGGGCGAAGTACCGCAAGTAAGTCACCAGCTCGCTGGAGCCGGCGACAAAACCGCCGCAGGCGCCCAGCGCTTTGCTCAGCGTGCCGACGTGCAGATCGATCTGGCCTTCCAAGCCGTAGTGCTCGGCGATGCCGCGTCCCTCGGCCCCCATTACGCCCGTGGAGTGCGCTTCGTCGACAAGCAGCAGCGCCTCATGGCGCCGCGCCACTTCGAAAATCTCATCGAGCGGCGCCGCATCGCCGTCCATGCTGTAAATGCCTTCGATGCAGACCAACTTCAGCCCGGCGTGCGCATTGCGGCGGAGCACATGATCGAGATGGTCGGCGTCGTTGTGGCGAAAAACCTTCGTTCGCGCACCCGACAGTTTGGCGCCATCGACCAGGCTGGCATGAGCCAAGCGGTCCAGGACGACGAGGTCGTTTTTGCCGGCGACGGCGGAGATCACGCCGATGTTGGCTGAATAGCCGGTAGGAAACAGGCAGGCTTCTTCGCAACCCTTGAATTTGGCGAGATTCGCCTCCAACTCTTTGGTGACGGTAAAGGTTCCGACCAGCAGCGGCGAACTGCCGGCGCCGGTGCCGTAACGGGCGGCCGCGTCTTGAGCGGCGGCGATAACGCGCGGATGCGTGGTCAGACCGAGATAATTGTTCGACGCCAGAATAATCATCTGGCGTTGGCCGCCCTCCAGCGGATAATCGACGACGCCCTCGGCATCGCTGGGGCCCATCAGCATGCGGCCATAGAGATTGCGGCCGCTCGCTGCAAAATCGGCGAGACCGCTCTTGAACGCGGCCGCGGCTGCATGCAATTTCAGGCCGCCGTCGCGCGCTCGCAAGAAGTCGACGAGAGAGGTCTCTTCCGTCAGTTCAACGCCCGCCTTCGTGAAGATTTCCGAGTCCTCTCGGATCAATTCAGCCTCCTGTCCGCCTTGCGGAACCGCCACGAAAATGCTCCGCGGCGCCATCGCTCGCAGAGACGGTAAGGCACCTAGCCTAACTGTCGCGAGCAACGGCCACAAGCAGGACGTCTTCAGCGTGCCAAGCGGAATCTGGTCAAAATCCTTGCAACCGGCAGGATGGTCGTCGATGAAAGCAGGAGTTTTGACCGCTCTTTGTTGGCGCACTTCCCATATGTGGAAAGACTTACGCGGTCACTCGCCAAGAAATGCCGGGGCTGGAGCCTTTAGCATTGGCCCAATGGGGCGGGATAGACTAGCCGGCAGGTTCATTTTGCCTGCTCGGCGACGGCAGAATACTTCAGCGGGCCGACGCCTTTTTCGCAGCTCGCACCGTTTCTTGCGCGGGGGGCTCGGCCAGGGCGCGAAGCAGCAACTTGGCATACCATTGCAGTCGGCTGTCCCAATACTTGTCGAGCACGTCGGCGAGCACCGCCTCGATCGAAGCCTCGGGATGCTTGCGCGCGGCCTGAATTACGTCGCGCACGAAATAACGTAGCTGACCGGACATCACGCTGACCGCAGCCTCGGCTTCCTCCGGCGGCAGCTCGCGCAAACGGTTCAGGCCGACGAGCGCCGACTTAACCCATGGCGAGCGGCTCGAAAGCAGCAGTTGATAGTCGCGACGGAAGTCGGCCGCTGTCAACCGCTCCAACCCGACGGTCGCCAGGCGCTGCGAAACGCCGGGCTCGACGCCGCTCGTGAGGAAAGCCGCCAGCAACAATCCCACCGGACCGGTCGCCTCGGACGTGCCAATGCGAGTCAGTTCTTTGCGGCTGCGCTTCGCATCGCCGTTGTAATGATAGGCGGCGGCGCGAGCCATGTTGCACGGCCAGGAGTCGGACGGAAACAGGTCGCGACACAACCATAAGGAAAAACCGGCCGTGGCCAGCGCGGCATGATTGCGCGGCGGCTCGCCAGGACGCGCCGGTTCGTTCGGCAGGAAAAAGTCGTCCTGGGCGCCATCCGTGTCGGGCAACCATTCGTCGAGCGGCGGCAACAGATGGCGCGCGAGCAGCTTCTGCCACACGGCCAGCCCTAGGGCGTCGGACGGCGTGGCCAGCCCGGCAAGTCCGCGCTGAAAGAACAGCATTTCGCAACTGCTGAAAGCGGCGAGCGAGTTGATCGGCCGCTTGGCGTCGGCATCGTTGGCGCCACCCTTGCCTAAGCTGCGAATTTCGGCGATCTCCGTGCGCAGGGCGTCAGGCCGGACGGCAAGGCTGGCTATTTCAGAGTTCAAGCCCGCCGAGATCGAGGCTTTGATCAGTCGGCCGGTGGCCGTATCAATTTCAACGACCAGCGATCCAGTTTTGATCCGCAGCAGCCGCTCTTCGATTGCATACGACAGGTTTTTATTGTGGGCAAGCGCCACAAAAGCAGCGGGGGCCAATTCGACGTTCAAGGCAAACGGTCGGGGCGGTTCTGCATCGGCCTGCTTGCGAGTAACGGCGCCCACATTTGCGTCGACGCTGCGATTGGCGTCGAGCGAGGGCTCCAACTTCAACTTGGCCGTTAGTTGTTTACGGTTGGGAGGCACGGCATACTTACGCTGGCGCAGCGGCGAATAAATGCCGACCAGTTCCGGTCCTGCTTCCATGGCCAGCAGGCACCGGCTGTCTTCTGACGTTTTGGAATTGGCGCCCAACCCGGTCCACTCTTGCACGTTGTGGAGCACGCGGCCGCCCAGGGACATTTCCGGATCGAGCACGTCGACCCGTAGCGCGCCGCCTTGGGCCGACATGACGCCGCGCAACAGCCTGAGCCGACCCGCCGGATTGCGCAGACTGAATATCAGATCCTGCTCGCCAGCAATCACCTCGTCGAGCAGCCATTGGCGAAATTTGAGCAGCGCCTTTTCTTCGGGTGAAAAAGGTTGACTCAGCAACGGCGAAAATTCGGCTTCAACCAGTTCCAGCCGGAGCTTGAGCGAGCCGTTCGGATCCGCGGGCGGCAAGGGGCGCACTTCGAAGCGGGCAAAGCGGGCCGAATCGTACAGACGCTTCTTCATCTGCGCCAGTCGAGCGTGCGTCAACGGCATGCCGGGAGACAGTTCCAGCAGCTTCAAGATCGCTTCACGCGAATTCTTGCCCGTCGAAAGAATCTCGATCTCGCCAATGATTCCCGGCGGCCCTTCATCGACCAGTTCAATGATCAGTTCAGCGCTGCCGTTGGCCGGCACAGGCGCCACCTTCACTTCCAACTGTGGAAAGAAGTAACCATGCTCGGCGAATGCCAGCCGCACCTGTTTAGCCAAGTGGCCGCGAGCCCAGGCATTAAAATGAGCAGGCTTGCCCGGCTCCCAGATTGGTTCTTCGCCGAAGGCGTCGGTGATTCGCACTCCATCGGCCAATTCCCAGCCCGTGCGTTGTTCCGCGGCGGGCGCCGGATGCGAAGTCGTCAGCCAGCGCGCCAGCGAAGCTTGCGGAACGGAAGTATGGCCCACAAGCCGAATCGGCCCGGCCAGATAGCGCCGGCCCTCGGAGATGGTGACCACGACCCGACGCCGCTGCAGATCGGCGCCGGCCTCGATCGATGCGTCGGCGAAGCCAGCGCGATGATAGCCGGCCAACAGCC
>JAICIG010000500.1 GCA_025924495.1 Pirellulales bacterium
ACTGCGAGCCGCTCAAAATCGGCCACGCCGGCAAGAAAGTCGCGAGTGCGGGCCCCATAACAAAGCGTGACGCGGCCCGCCGTCGGGACATGGCGGGCAGGCAAGCCATAACGGCGGAGCCCCAGATACTCTTGGGCTAGGGCGACGAAGGGAGTCTGGCCGATGCCGCCGGCGACCATGATTAGATGTTCGGTTGCCTGCGGCGGAAAGCCGTTGCCGAGCGGCCCCCAGACTTCCAGCGGCTGACCCGGGGCCAGCCCGGCTAATTTTCCCGTCAGTTTGCCGACAACGAGATAGACGACGTCAATGCCGCAGGGACGACCGTGGTCGTCAAGAACTGTGTCGTAGAGTGCCAACGGACGACCTAAAAGCGGGTCATCGCAGCCGGCAAGACGCAGCATGACAAATTGGCCCGGGAGGATCCGCGCGGCGATTTCAGGACATTGAAAACGCAAGCGATAGGTATCGCGGGCGAGCTGGACGTTTTCCGTGACTCGCACGGCGCCGAACCAGGCGTGGTCGGCAAACGAAGCCGTGTGGATGTGGTCGGGCGGCGGAGATGGGCTGTCGTTCACTCGCGACGCCCCTTCGGCCGACGGCCGCGGCGCTCTGTCGAATCGCCAAGGCGTTTGCCGCTCGGGGACTTCTTAAAGGGCGGGCGTCCTTGTTTAGCCGGGCGCGCTCGTTCAGCCAGTTGGCTGGCGCGACGGCGGTCCGACGTGCGCAACTCGCGCGAAGAGGCCGCCTTCGGCGGCGCCGGCGCGGAGGCTTCATCCTCTGATGAAGACGAGCGTTGCGGCCGTGGGGAGGGCTTAGAGCGCTGCCGCAACAGGCGTAATTCGTCGCTGCTCAACCGGCGAAAGTCGCCAGGCCCCAGGTCTTTCATTCGCACGCCTCCCAGGGCGACGCGTTTCAATCGAAGCACCTTGTGGCCTACCTTGGCCAGCAGCCGACGGATCTCGCGATTTCGTCCTTCGTTCAGCACAATTTCCAGCAGAGTGCTTTTCTTCAAGGACGTTTTTACTTTCGCACTTACAACGCGCGCGACGCCTTCCGCCAAGCGAACGCCCTGCCGTAACTGCTTCAACACTTCAGGGGCAGGCTGACCGGCGACGAGCACATGATAGGTCTTTTCAACGCCGTACCGCGGGTGCGCCAACTCGTTCGCCAGCTGCCCGTCGTTCGTCACCAACATTAAGCCTTCGCTCGACAAATCGAGTCGGCCGACGGTGAAGAGGCGCTCTTTGATATTCGGGAAAAGATCGATGACTCGCGGCCTGCCCGAGGGATCGAAGTTCGTCGAGACGATGCCGACCGGTTTATTCACGAGGAAGTAGACTCGCTTGGATCTCTTAAGGGGCTGACCGTCAACGCGAACTTCCTGAGCGTCGGGATCAACTTTGGCTCCCAGGGCGCGCACCACCTGGCGATCGACCTCGACGCGGCCGGCCACGATCAACTCTTCGCAGTGCCTGCGGCTGCCAATTCCTGCGGCCGCCATCACTTTTTGCAGCCGTTCGCCGCCGGCTTCCGGGGCGCTGACCGGCGTCGGGCGCGAGGCAGAGAACTTCGCCGGCTTGCGACCGGAACGAGCCGAGCGGGGCGAAAAAGAACGTCGAGGAGCTGCCATGAAGGCTCGCGAGTGAGGGACTGGATTTCAGGGCGGGGCGGCCCAGTTTACTGAGCAAAGTGCCGGCTTCAAATTCGCTTCATTCGCAGTGCCGTCGCAATGAACAGGATTCATCATAGCCCGTTGGCCAGGCCTTCTCCAACCCAAATGGTTCAGGCGGGCAGAGCAAAAAATAACCGTGCCGCCGCCGAACGGGCAGCGACACGGTTCTAATAATCGTGCAGCCGGGCAAATGGTTGCGGCGACGATTTAGCCTGCGTCGACCGCGCTTTCGCCGCCGTCCTTGGTGCCCATTGCGCCCCACACGCCATAGGGACTCGGGCCTGATGCGACCTCCGACGCCCCAAGATTGCCGGTATTAATCGATTCGCTGATGAAGCGGACCGAGCCGTCGGCCATCACCCCATTGACTCCGCCAGGATGATTGCTGCTGGGCGAGAGCACGCCCGAGCCGTTGTAGTTGCCATTGTTGTCCGAACTGACGCACGAGGGCGCGTTTGGCGGCAACACCGTCGTGAATCCGACTCGCCGCACTGGCCCGTCGCACCACATCGTGCCGAACAACCCGTTGACTTGCGACGGTGTGGCATAGTTTGCGCCATTGGCCACTGCCAAGCACTGTCCGGGGCTGGCCTGCGGGAAGGTTCCCGTAATGAATGACGCCGTGGCATCGCCATACTTCACACTGCCGTTGGGGGAGGCGCCGGCGCCAAAGCTTACGCGCACCCGTTCGCTCATCGCGATGGTATTGCTCAGGCCATCGGTGATCTGGTTCAGACGCACAGACGTGCCGTAGGGAAACATCCCGCGATTGGTCGTCGACTGTCCGTTCGCGGTAATTGTGTCGCCCTGGCTGAAGGCATAGTTGTGTTCACCGAACTGGCTAGATCCGCCGATCGCCGGGTTCGGAACCGGGGAGGGCACCTGCCGAGTATCGGAAGGGCAGACAAAGCTCGGGACTTGGAACTCCCACCCGTACCACAGAATGTTGGTTGCCGGACCGTAGGACGGGGCGCCGTAGCCGCCAGCTCGGATGACGTCGTAGGCAGCCTGCTGCTCGACAAATGGCAGTAAGCCGACGAACGCACTTGCTCGGATACAGTTGCCATTTGTGTATGGGGAGCCATAGCAGTTCGTACCGCCCTGGCGAATCGGCAATGCTCGATTGATGTCGTGGTAGTTCTGCAGACCCAGGCCAAGCTGCTTCATGTTGTTAGTGCATTGCGAGCGGCGGGCTGCCTCGCGAGCGGCCTGCACGGCGGGCAGCAATAACGCGATCAATATGCCGATGATGGCAATCACCACCAGCAATTCAACAAGCGTAAATCCACGTTTCACGGAGCGCGAACTAAACGGCGACATGTAAAACTCTCTCAGAATGGGCGTAGAACGTCACCATGCCGCTGAAGGCGGGGACGGCGTATAATGGTGCTGTTCCGGTAAGGTGGGACGGTCTGGCGGGGCGCCGACGGCGCGGCCTCTCGTGTTCCTAAAGTTGCGGCAATTCCCCCGCTGGGCGTCATCAACGCCACCGCGGATAGCAAAACGCAGCCGGCCTCACGGCTTCGTAATGCAGAGAACTCCAAAAACTAAAGGTATGTTCCACGCTAACGTTTGGCAAGCGAATTATCCGCACGGTTCGCGCAAATTGACCAGGATATACCCTTCTTATGGAGGGGGTGGGAGGGGCTGACGTGCCTGCGCACCCTGTATGTAGCGAATTCTATGCACGTGCGATTGCAAGCGAGAGCGATAGATGGGGTGCTCTGCCTGATGCTTGCCGCCGCCCGGCGCAGATTTAACTTCGATCTGCGCCCAGATCCGCTCTATGGATGGCCGAACCGAGGCAGGCCCCACTCGAGCCACCGCCCGCGCGAGGGCTCGGGATTCGGCTCTAGATAGTCGGGCGGACGACTTGTGTCATCTCGAGGTCCGACCTGCACCTCGTTGTATGGATCAAAACGCTGTGCCTTCTGTCGCTGATAAGGGGCGGGGCCAGGCGAGAAGATCTTTTGGCCCAGCGGTTCGCGTCCTGCACAACTGACTGCCGACGCCGCGAACAATGTCCCGACCACAAGCAGTTGCAGTTGTCGCACGATATGGTTTCCTCCGCGAGTCTGACCCGAAATGGCCTCGCATTGTAGGCGGAAGCCTAGCTCGAAAGAAGGCGAGTTCGCCACAAGCGGACCTCATCTGCCGCCTGCTAGCTATAGCATCGTCGCGAGGGTGATAGCACTTGAAAGAGATGGTCTGAACGCATTCCTTAAGTGCCTGATAGGCAAGAGTTTCTGTTGCCGACAGTCAGCTCATGACGACGGCGCCGTTTGTAGGGCTGCGGTCAGACGCCATGTGTGGCACGCACAGCAACATTCGCAGGACGGTGCGTCGGCTAATGCCGGGAATTTGATATTTGTTTGGGGACTGCTCGTCTTAAGGCAGATACGCATCGAGCACGACGGCTTGGCCCCTGGACGGTGTGAGTAATACGGGTCCAAGAACCGCAGGCAGCAGGATCGTATCGCCTGTCGCGAGCGGCCTGCCGCTGGCGTCGCCTGCGACTGTGACCTCGCCCGACAAAACGGCGAGAAGGTGGAAACGCTCATCGCCAGCAGCCGCCTGAGGACTATCGAAACGCCAACGATCGAGAATGAATTCCTCGCATTCAACCAATCGCACAGCGTGGGCCCGCTCAGCGGGCTGCGGTTGCTGCGGCCGAGCGGGGCCGTACCCATAATCGATAGCCTCAAGCGCCTGCTGCAAGTGCAGCTTTCGCGGTATTCCGTCGGCGCCTACGCGGTTCCAGTCGTAAAGCCGATAGGTCGTGTCGCTGGCCTGCTGGATTTCGGCAATGAGCAGTCCGGCTCCGATCGCGTGCACGACGCCGGCGGGCAGAAAGATACAATCTCCTGGTTGAGGCTGGAATTGGTGCAGACATAATTCGCAAGTTCCTCGAGCGACTTCGCGCTCAAGGGCTGGGCGGTCGAAACCGCGTTTCAGTCCCGCGTAGATTAAGCTGCCCGGTTCGGCGTGGAGCACGACCCAGGCCTCGGTTTTGCCTAAGTCGGGCGGGTTGAGCATGGCGGCGCGAGCATTGTCGGGATGAACCTGCACCGACAGCGTCTTTTGCGCATCGAGAAACTTGAATAACAGAGGAAACCTGGCCATGGGGGCATGACGCCCGAGCAGCTCTTCGCCGCGCTGGTGTACTAAGTCGCCCAGGGCCATGCCGGCCAGCGGTCCGACGTCGACGACGGTTTGATCTGTGTCATGATCGCAGACTTCCCAGCTCTCGGCATAGTCGTTGCCCTCGCCGAGCGATTTGCCGAGCGCGCTTTCCAGGCGTCGACCGCCCCATAGGTATCGTTTCAGAAGGGGGCGAAATCGGAGCGGATATAAAGGAGCCATCGAATGGGCTTTCACGTTTCGGCGAAACTGGCGCGGACTCCGCGATCACTTTACTTTCATTCGAGCGCGCGTGGCGCCACTAACCGCCGTCATCATCTCGATTTCGGTCGATTTTGCAACTTCAGAATGCTTGGCCAATTCGGTTGCTGGTGCAATAGGGCGGTGCTATGATCGCTCCTGGGGAGCCTGCCGTTTTGATCCCGCCTTAGACGTCCAATTCGTCTTTCCCGCCGGCCATGCCTGCCAAACGCGACGAAGATTTGTTTCAAGAAACCACAATGACCTTCGGGGAGCACCTCGAAGAGCTGCGGGTTTCG
>JAICIG010000501.1 GCA_025924495.1 Pirellulales bacterium
CGAACAGTTGGCCGGCGATCTGCTTCCTCCCAGCGGCGATCCAGCGATCGATCAGCAGCGGATCGTAGCCACCGGGTTTCTCTCGCTCGGCGCCAAGATGTTGGCCGAAGACGACCCGGTGAAAATGGAGATGGACATCATCGACGAGCAGCTCGACACGCTCGGCGCCACGTTCATGGGGCTCACGCTAGGTTGCGCCCGCTGCCACGATCACAAGTTCGACCCGATCCCCACGGCCGACTATTACTCGCTGGCCGGCATCTTCAAAAGCACGAAGACGATGGACAACTTTAATGTTGTCGCGGTCTGGCACGAACGTCCGCTGGGTTCGAAAGAGGAGATCGAGGCCGTTGAGAGCAACCGCAAGCTGGTGGCAGAAAGGAAGAACGCCGTCGACGCGCGTATTAAGTCCGCCAGCGACAGCCTGACGGCCGGCTTCCGCAACGATGCCGCGAGTTATTTACTTGTCACTGCGCAGCTTGCACATCATCGCATCGACTTGCAGCCGCTCTTGGCCAAACCAGCTGCCGAGCAGCCCGCCGGCGCGATCGTGATCGAAGCCGAGAATTTCCAGCGGGGCCAGGCGACCAAACTCTTCGACGGCTACGGCGCCGGCATTGGCGTGATCGCCAGCTTCGGGCCGGAGCCGAGCTTCGCCGAATATGATGTCGAAGTGCCCACGGCAGCGACGTACCAAATTGAGCTACGCTATGCCGCCGCCGATTCGCGGCCTGTCAAGTTGCTTGTCGACGGCGCAATGGTCAAGCTCGACGCCGCCAATCAGCGCACCGGCTCGTGGAACCCCGACACGCAAACCTGGTTCGCCGAAGCTTTGGTCACATTATCGGTCGGCAAGCATACGCTACGTTTGGAACGCAAAGAGCCGTTTCCCCATCTCGATCGACTGGCCCTGGTTCCGCGAACGCTGCCTGAAGAAATCGATCCGGCGGCATTTCAGCCGTCGACGTCGGAAACGACCGGCGTCGGCGGGCTGAACCCCGTCGTACTGAAGCGGTGGCGTCAAGCGTTTCTGGCCGCCGAGCAAGATCCCAAAGCGCCGCTTGCCGCGTGGCACGCATGGCGCTCCGCCTTGGCCCAAAACCAGACGGCAAAGTTCGACGCGCAAGCGGCTCCGGTGGCAGCCGTGGTGCTGCGCGAGCCGCTGCCGAACACGGCATCGCAACTTGCGGAGCGCTATGGAGAACTCTTCCGCCAGGCGATTGCCACGGCATCAAAGAATGAGACGTCCGGCGATGCCGCCATCGAGGCGATCCGGCAACTGCTCTACGATCCGGTCGGCCCTTGCATGGTTCCCGCCGAACCGGAGCATTATTTTACCGGCGCTGCCAGAGACGAGTTGGCGCAGTTACGGGCCGAGCTAGCTCAACTCGAACAAACGGCGCCGCCTCCGTTGCCGCAGGCGATGGCCGTCGAAGATCGGGAAGTCGTGAATGTCAAGGTTCACATTCGCGGCAACCATTTGACGCAAGGCGAGGAGGCGCCGCGGCGCTTCCCGCGCATTCTTGCGGGCGAGCACCAGGCTCAGTTGTCGTCCGCCAGCAGCGGGCGGCTCGAGTTGGCCAGGTGGCTCGTTGAGCCGAGTCATCCCCTGACGGCCCGCGTGATGGTCAACCGTGTTTGGCGAGGACATTTTGGCGAAGGGCTCGTGCGCAGCCCCGACAACTTCGGACGGCTCGGCGAGCGGCCCACGCATCCGGAGTTGCTCGACTGGCTTTCTCGGCGGTTCGTCGAGAGCGGCTGGTCGCTCAAAGCCTTGCATCGGCTGATCATGCTCTCGTCGACGTATCAAATGAGCACAGCCTGGAACGTGAACGCGGCAGCGGTAGATCCGGAGAACCGGCTCTGGTGGCGGATGAACCGGCGGCGACTGGAAGCGGAAGCGGTTCGCGACGCAATTCTGGCAACCAGCGGACGACTCGACCGAGCGCTCGGGGGCCGACTATTGAAAGCCAATCCCAGGCAGTATGTGGCGAGCACCACATCGGTCGATATCGCTCAGTACGAAGGCTTTCGCCGCAGCCTCTATCTGCCGGTGATCCGCAGCGCTTTATATGAAACGTTTCAGGCCTTCGACTTCGCCGAGCCAAGCGTCCCCAACGGCAGCCGCGCGACCACGACCGTGGCGCCCCAGGCGCTATTCATGATGAATAGCCCGCTGGTAGCCGCCGAGACGAAACATCTGGCCGATGAACTGCTGGGCCGCTCCGAGCTTGTCGATGCCGGCCGGTTGGAAATTCTCTATGCGAGAGCCTTCAGCCGCTCGCCGACGGAAACCGAGCAATCGAGGGCGTTAGAATTCGTAGAGAAACTCCAGACCAATCCCGCCTGGCAGGCACTAGCACCCGCCGAGCGCCGCAGCAAGGCGTGGCAGAGTTTATGCCGCGTGGCAATTTCTTCGAGCGAATTTATTTACATTGAATGACGAAGGCGATCGTGCATCTCGCGGCCGCGCCGCTGCGTTGAAAGACCATTATGAACTGCAATTGCAACCGCTTCACACCGGTGCTCAGCCGCCGCGACCTGCTGCGAGTTTCCGCCGCGGGTTTCGGCAGCATGGCATTGGCGGGATTGCTGGCCGAACAAGCGGCGGGCGATTCGGCGGCCGAGTCCAATCCCCTGGCGCCTCGGCCGCCCCATTATCCAGCGCGAGCCAAGCGAGTCATCTTCTTGTTTATGCATGGCGGCCCGTCGCAGGTCGATACATTCGATTACAAGCCCCTACTGGAGCGTGACCACGGCAAGCCGCTTCCGTTCGCCAAGCCTCGCGTCGTCTCGGCGCCGACGGGCAATCTGCTCAAGAGCCCCTGGAAGTTCAAGCAGTATGGCGAGTGCGGCGCGTGGGTCAGCGAGTTGTTTCCGCACGTCGGCGGCATCGCCGACGATCTGTGCATGATCCACTCGATGCACGGGTCGAATTCGCGGCACGGCGGGGCTTTGCTGGAACTGCATACTGGCAGCGACACGTTCGTGCGGCCGAGCATGGGCTCGTGGATCACCTACGGCCTAGGGACCGAGAATGCCGATCTGCCGGGCTTTATTACGGTCTGCCCGACGTTGACGCACGGCGGGGTGAACAATTGGAGCTCTGCATTTCTGCCTGCCGTTTATCAAGGCACGCCATTGGGCAACGCCAGCGTTGCGTCCGACCAGGCGAAGATCCCGTTCATCGAGAACCGCGAGATGCCGCGCGAAGTGCAGCGGGCCGAACTCGATTTGATTCGCGAAATCAACCAGCAGCAACTCGCCTCGACCGGACCCGACCAGGCGCTGGAAGGACGCATCGAGTCGTTCGAGTTGGCCTTCCGCATGCAGGCGGCGGCGCCCGAGCTGCAAGATATTTCGGATGAGACCGAAGCCACGCACAAGCTCTACGGACTCGACAACGATGTGACGCGCAACTTCGGCCGACAGTGCCTGATGGCTCGACGGTTTGCCGAGCTCGGCGTTCGCTTTGTGCAGGTTACGCACAGCTATAAATGGGACCAGCACGGCGATCTGAAGAAGGCCCATGCTCGCAATGCCCTGGAGGTCGATCTGCCAATTGCCGGTTTGATTCGCGATCTTAAAGCCCGTGGGCTGCTTGCCGACACGCTCGTGTTGTGGGGCGGCGAATTCGGCCGCACGCCGACCGCTCAGGGGGACGACGGCCGCGATCACAACCCGCAAGGTTTTACGATGTGGCTGGCGGGTGGCGGCGTAAAGGCCGGCTATCGGCATGGCGCCACCGACGACTATGGCTATTACTCCGTCGAGAACAAGGTCCACTTCCATGACTTGCATGCCACCATGCTCCATCTACTCGGCCTCGAACACACGAAGCTGACCTATCGACATGCCGGTCGGGATTTCCGTCTGACCGACGTCCACGGAACGATCGTCCAAGATCTGCTCGCTTGAACGTGACCGTGAAACCGCACCTTGGACTTTCGGCTGAGGACTAGCGATGAAAATCGACCGCATCGAAACCGTCCATCTCCACTTCGACTATCCCGACCGCGCCGGCTTTACTAGCGCCGGCGGCGTCACAAGCGGCCGCTTGACCTCGCTGGTGATGGTCCACACGGATCGAGGTCAAACGGGCGTCGGCTCGATCTATTCGCATCCGGGTTTGGTCGAACTGATTATCTCTCGTCAGCTCGCGCCACTGTTGGTCGGCGAAGACCCGCGAGAGGTCGAGACGCTGTGGAATAAGATGTATCGCTGGACGCGCTGGTACGGCCGCAAAGGCGCTGCAATGTCGACTGTGGGTGGGCTCGATACGGCCTTTTGGGATTTGCGCGCGCAATCGCAGCAGAAGCCGCTCTGGAAGCTTCTGGGCGCCGAGCGACCGGCTTGCCCGGCTTATGCCAGTGCGCTGTTATGGCGAGAACCCAGCGAGTTGGCCTCCGAGGCGGGGCGGCACTTGGAACGGGGCTTCCGCCGCATGAAGATGCGGCTCGGCCGCAACGAAGAGTATGACGTCGAGGCGGTTCGCGCGGTGCGCGCTGCCATCGGTCCGAAAAACGATGTAATGGTCGACGCCTCGATGCGCTACCACGTGGAATTGGCTCGGCGCCTGGGCAAAGTGTTTGCCGAAAACCGCGTATTCTGGTTCGAAGAACCGTTTCAGCCCGAGGAGATCGACGCTTATGCCGCGCTGCGCGGCAGCGTAGGAGTGCGCATCGCCGCTGGCGAGAACGAATTCGGCATGCAGGGTTTTCGCGAACTGATCCGCGCTCGAGCCGTGGATATCGTCCAGCCCGACGCCTCGCGCTGCGGCGGCATCAGCGAAGTGCTGGGAGTCGCAAAGCTGGCGGCCGAAACAGGACTGAAGGTGGCGCCCCACTCCTGGAGCGATGCCGTCGCAATTTTGGCCAACGCGCACGTCGTGGCCGGATTGCCGCACGGACTGACCGTCGAAGTCGACCAGACCGGCAATCCGTTCGTCGAAGAACTATTGGTCGAGCCGCTCAAAGTCGTCGACGGCATGCTGCAACTGAGCGAGCGGCCCGGCTTAGGTTTTGAGCTGAACCAGGCCGTGCTCGATCGTTATCGCCTCCGCGATCCGCAGATGATTCCCGACGGCCATTACTCAGACATGGTGTTCGGCGGGAGCTGGTTCAAACCGGCGGGACCGTACGTGGAGCGGTCATGACGTGCAGCTCGACGATCGCCGTCGGCTCGATCTTCACCGAGTGCAACCATTTCGGCGGACGGCCGACCGATCTGGCGGCGTTCGAGCGTCAACAACTCTGCCGCGGCGCCGAACTGCTCGA
>JAICIG010000502.1 GCA_025924495.1 Pirellulales bacterium
CATGTGAACAGCACGAAAGGGAACGCCGATTACACGATCGAAGAGCCAATCCACTACCCGTTCGCCCAGAGCGAGAACAAGTTGCTGCAATACGTGAACCAGCAGCTCGTCAAGGCCAAGCCCTCGCTCCACAAAAGGACATTTCTGAAGGCTGAGCACAAGACGGCCGAATTCTGCTCTACCTGCCACAAGGTCCATTTGCCCTTTGCGCTTAACAAATACCGTGAATTCCTGCGGGGCCAAAACCATTACGATCCATACTTGCTGAGCGGGGTATCCGGACATGGCGCCCGCAGCTTTTACTATCCGGAGAAAGCCAAGCAGAATTGCGCCGAATGCCACATGCCGCAGAAGGCGTCCGACGATTTCGGCGCCAGGCTGTTCGCTGACGCCAAGCAATTGAGCATCCACAACCATCTTTTCCCCGCGGCCAATACGGGCCTTGCCTGGCTTAAAGATTCACCCGAGACCATCAAAGCGCACCAGGATTTCCTCTCCGGAGCCATGCGTCTGGATATCTTCGGCGTGCGCGACGGAAGCGGTATTGATGGGCGGTTGACGGCGCCACTGCGGCCCGAGGTTCCCGTGCTGAAGCCAGGGCAGAAATATCTGCTGGAAACGGTGCTGCGGACCATGAAGATGGGGCATCTGTTCACGCAGGGAACCGTTGATTCGAATGAGGTGTGGGTCGATGTGACCGTAACCAGCGGCGATACAGTCATCGGACGTTCGGGCGGAATGAGCGAAGATCGCGAAGTCGATCCTTGGTCGCACTTTGTCAATGTGTTCATGCTCGACAAAGACGGTAACCGGATCGATCGCCGCAATCCCGAAGATATTTTCGTGCCGCTTTACAATCACCAAATTCCGCCTGGCGCAGGCCAGGTCGTGCACTTCGGGTTGGAATTGCCCGAGGACTTAACGGCGCCGGTCACCGTGGAAGCGAAGTTGCAATACCGCAAATTCGACAAACGCTATATGGACTTCGTGGCCAAATCGGCGGCGGAGAAAGGCCAGGTACTGCGAGGGCAGCAGGCGGACAAGCCGTACCTCAACGAATTGCCGATCACTACCCTGGCGAGCGATCGCATCACGTTTCCCGTGGCCGGCGTCGAGGGTACGCCGGACAACCCCAAGTCGCCGATCGAGCCTTGGCAGCGTTGGAACGACTATGGTATCGGGCTGTTACTCGAGGGGCAAAGCGGCGCGAAAGGCGAGCTGCTGCAAGCCGCCGAAGCGTTTGCGAAGGTCGAAGAGTTGGGTCGTTTCGACGGTCCGCTCAATCTGGCCCGCGTTTACTATGCGGAAGGCCGACTCGATGAGGCGGTTGAGGCGGTTCGCCGAGCGGCTGAGCACAAAAACCCGCCGGCTCCGGCCTGGACGTTGAACTGGCTCAGCGGACTCGTGAACCGGCAGCAGGGGCGTCTGACCGAGGCCGAAAGAAATTTTCGCAACATCCTCGAAGACCGAACCGAAGCGATGATCGAGCGGGGCTTCGATTTCAGTCTCGATTATGAAATCGTCAACTTGCATGGGCAAACGTTGTTCGACCTGGCGAAACAATCGCGAGGGGCCAACCGCCTGGAAGAACGCGAAGCTTACTTGCGCCAGGCTGTGGAACAGTTCGAAAAGACGCTTAAGATTGACTCGGAAAACGTCACGGCGCACTACAACTTGCAGTTGCTCTACGCTCAACTTGGCGATAAAGAGAAAGCCGCAGAGCATCGCCACGCGCATGCACGTTATAAGCCCGACGACAATGCGAGCGATCGCGCAATGGCTTTGGCCAGACAGAAATATCCGGCAGCCAATCACGCCGCCGAGGCAATCGTGATCTATTCGCTACATCGGGCGGGCGCGCCCGAGCTGCCGCAACCCAACGGCGTCGGCCCTGCAGGCGGCGGGCATTGATTTGTAGCGGCAGCGACCAGGAGCACTGTTTTGAGCGAAACCGTGGAAACTCAGGATTCCGGCGACGAATTGGAACGCGACGATGCGGTCATCGCTCAAGCGATGCGCGCGTCGCTGATCGCAATTGCAGTCGTCGCGATATCCGCCGGGGGTGCGGCTTACTGGTATCTGCGTCCTGTGAAACCCCAGACGGTAAAATCGGGCCCAGCGCCTTTGCCCGAGAGGCGAAAGGTCGCCGAAATCGAGTTGCCCCGGATGTTGTTTAGCGACATCACGCGGCAAAGCGGCATCACGTTCATCCACGAGAACGGCGCGTATGGGGACAAGCTGTTGCCCGAGACGATGGGGGGCGGCTGCGCCTTCTTCGATTTCGATAACGATGGCGATCAGGATCTGTTGCTCGTGAATTCGACCTATTGGCCGGGCCATGAACCGGACGATCGCGAGCAATCCGTGTCGGCCCTTTATCGCAACGACGGCCATGGCCATTTCGACAACGTGACGGCCATCTCAGGGTTAGGCGTCAATTGCTACGGGATGGGTTGCGCGGTGGGCGATTTCGACAACGATGGCTGGGTCGACGTCTTCATTACTGCCGTTGGCAAGAACCGGCTGTTCCGCAATCAGGAAGGGCATTTCTCCGAAATCACGGATGAAGCTGGCGTGGGCGGAACGGACGACGACTGGAGCACTTGCTCCGCCTGGTTCGATTACGACAACGATGGCGATCTCGATTTGTTCGTCGGAAATTATGTGCGCTGGTCCCAGGCCATCGATCTGGCGCTGCATTGCACCCTCAAGGGAGAAGGCCGCGCCTATTGCCGACCCGATGCCTTCGCCGGCACGTTCCCTTACCTCTATCGCAACGATGGAGCAGGGAAGTTCGCCGATGTCTCGGAATCGGCCGGCGTGCAAATCCGCAATCCCGATACGGGCGTGCCGCTAGCCAAATCGTTGGGGGTCGCTCCGATCGACCTGGACCTCGACGGCTGGATGGACCTGGTCGTCGCCAACGACACGGTGCAGAACCTGCTGTTTCACAACCGAGGCGACGGCACTTTCGAGGAGTTGGGGGCCATCTCGGGCGTGGCCTTCGACGCCGAAGGTCGTGCGCGCGGCGCGATGGGAATTGATTCCGGGCGCTTCCGCAACGATGAAACGCTCGGGCTGGCGATCGGCAACTTTTCCAACGAAATGACTGCCCTGTATGTGACGCAAGGCGCTCCGCTGCAGTTTGCCGACGACGCCGTCGCCACAGGCCTGGGCCCGCCATCGAGGTTGATGCTCAAATTTGGCTTATTCTTTTTCGACTGCGATCTCGATGGGCGACTCGACGTGCTCACCGCCAACGGCCACCTCGAAGAAGACATTCAAAAAGTGCAGCAGAGCCAACATTACGAACAACCGCCGCACCTGTACTGGAATTGCGGCCCCGATGCGGATTCCGAATTCCGCCTTGTTCCCCCCGAGCTTTGCGGGTCCGATTTCAGCAAGCCAATGGTCGGTCGCGGCGCTGCGTTCTCCGACATCGACGGTGATGGCGACCTGGATGTGCTGGTCACGGCGGTCCATGGCGCGCCGCGGCTGCTGCGGAACGACCAGCAATTGGGGCGTCATTGGCTGCGCGTCAAATTGATTGGCGGCAAATGCAACCGCGATGCTATTGGCGCCTGGATCGAAGCTCATCTCGGCGAACACATTCTCAGCCGACAGGTAATGCCCACCCGAAGTTACTTATCGCAAGTTGAGTTGCCAGTAACATTCGGCCTTGGAGAGGCGAACAAGATCGATCGTCTCATCGTGCACTGGCCCGGCGGCGACGACGAGGACCTTGAATCTCCACCGGTCGATCAAGTATTGACGATTGAACAATCCAGCGCGGCAGCGCAATCTGCCCACAATAAGACTGAGGCGCCTGCTCATGCCAAACATTGAATGGATCGAAGACGACGATGCAACAGGCCAGGCCGCCGAAGTCTACGCGGCCTGGAAGAAAGCGAATCCGGGACGAGCACAAATGCCTGGCATCTTGAAATGCTTCAGTCAGCGGCCCGACTTTCTGAAGCAGGTCATCGATTTTGGCAACACAATTCATTTTTCCGAAGGGCACCTAACGCGGCGAACGAAAGAAATGATCGCCACGTTGGTGTCCGGCCTGAACCAGTGCCCTTACTGACTGGGCTCGCATGCATATTTCCTGCAGTTGCAGGGCGGCACGGACGAGGTCATCGAAGCTTTAGGGCGCAGCGATGTTGCCGCTGCTGCTTTGAGTTCGCCGGAACGCGCGCTCATGGAGTTTGTGGAACTAGTCACACGACATGCTTATCGCACGACGCCGGAGCATACAGCCGCGCTTCGGCAAGCAGGTTGGAGCGATCCGCAGATCGCCGAGGCGGTTTACATTACGGCGCTGTTCGCTTTCTTCAATCGCGTGGCCGATGCGTTTGGACTGGCGGACCCCGGTTATCGACAGTTGGCTCCAAAGTGACCGGTACTTGAGCCTCTCCCCGAGCGACGACGTTGGTCGTTCAACGACCACGCGATAGAGCAGCTCGTTGGATTAAGGCGACGCAACGCTTCTCGCAAAGCCGCAATGTGTAATCTCTTGCAGCCCGTGAGCTACATGCCTGGCAAGCGAGTAATCCGCCTTTTGCGGGATCACAATCTTTTTCCCAGGGCGCGGAAATGCTTGCGGAGGAGGGCAAATCTCGCATAATGTCCCGGTGTAACTTGCCGGTCTGGAGCAGCACTACCACGGACGACTTCGAATTTCTCCAGCTTGATCGCGAACCACGGAAGGCGATCTGCCGTACTGAGTGGCTGTGCCGCCAGGTGATAACGGCAATAACGCCAAGTCCGGGCAAGCCGGAGCGGATGAGGAGATGAGTCTTCGTTGGAGCCGCGTGCGTTGTTTTTTGACAGCGTTTTGTTAACCAGGAAAATGAGGAACCCCATGAAATTGCTGACATCTTTCTCTTGCATGGCTTTGATGCTGGCTGGCGTGTCTTTCGCCGCCGCAGCGGAACTGAAGAGCGGCGTTCAGCCGGGCGATCCGATCGGCGCCTTCGACGTCGTGAAGTGCGCTGGCGCCGCCGATGATGGCGTCGATACGGGCGCCAAGCTCTGCTACCGTTGCAAGTACGGCGGCCGTCCCATGGTCATGGTCTTTACTCGCAAGACGAATGACAAGTTGGCGGGTTTGGTCCAGAAGCTCGACTCGGCCGTGGCCCACAATACCGACGCCAAACTGGCCGCCTTTGTGAATTTGCTGGGCGACGATCAGGAAGCGCTCGAAGCGGAAGCCAAGAAGTTCGCCTCCAAGGCGAAGGTTGA
>JAICIG010000503.1 GCA_025924495.1 Pirellulales bacterium
GCACGGCCAGCGACGGCGCCAATTCATTGGCTGAAATGGCTCCGGCAGGAAAGGAGCGTGGCTACGAATACATCGGCATCACCGACCACTCGCAGTCGTTGAAGATCACCAATGGTCTTAGCGAGTCGGGTCACGGTGACTTGTCAGACCAGAGTGGCCTGACTAGACTGTGGCGCATCGAGCGTCCACCGGGAAGGGCGCGGGGCATTCTGGGCTGTGAGAGCCACGCCGATCGCTCTGACCGTGGCTTCTTCTGCTTAATTGTCATGGATGAAATTGAGTTTCAGGCAAAGTCATTGACGCAGCTCTTGGGGAACCTCCCTCCGCAAGAACGCCTTCAGAAGCTGCACAAGTCGTTGCAGTGGTTGCTAGACGGCGGGCTCGATCCGTCGTCCGTACGGACGATTGAACTTCGGGTTTGCGAGCAGCTCGGCTTGCCGATCACTGACCCGCTCGAACGGCTGCCGCACATTTTCGTGAACTGCGTTCAGCAGGGAACGCAAGGGGTTAAGCTTGGGTTCATGAGCCGGACCGGGTCAGAAGAATTGGTTAAGGCTCAAGCCGAAACAATTAGAAAACGTCTGGAGCAGCGCGGCTGCGAGGTCAGCGAAACAGTCTATGCACCGAATCCAAACGAACAGTTCTTCTGGTTTCGTGTCAAGGAGCGCGCGGGGCTGCCGACCATTCGGGAACTCTTGGAGAGCTATGACGACGTGATATTGCGATAAAAGGCCGGGGCGAGATAGGTATCGGGAACCGTGAACGTCCTTCGTGTCTTGATTGTTGAAGATCATCCTGCAACGGCTGAATTGCTTTGCAAGTGGGTGGAATCCGCCGGTCACCAGTTTCACCTGAGTCGCACAGGATTTCAGGCCCTGCAAGCCGCGCCGAAGTTCCAGCCTCAGGTCGTTTTGCTGGACATCGGACTGCCCGATATGAATGGATGGGAGCTTGCCCAGGAGCTGCGACAATCTCCAGGCTTGAGCGATCCGAAGATTATCGCAGTAACCGCATATCAAACGTCCGAGGATCGACGAAAGTCGCAAGAGGCTGGCATCAACTATCATCTAAGCAAGCCAGTAAGCAGAAATGAAATACTGTCCATGCTAACCCAGGCTTGTGAGTGACTTAACCGGTTGTTGAAGCAACGGACGCAACCAATGAGCCATGATGGCTCGCAACCGGTTCACATACCGTCTTTGGGGACCAATTACCGCACGCCGGTCGCGGCCTTGTTCGGAAGCCTTGGTAGGTCCTCGCTCTCCAACCGAAGCGCACCGCCGATCGCCAACAGTTCTCCGCTGACGGTCGATCGCCCTCCGCAGCACAGAACGAGTTAAACAGGTTGCAGCCGACCATTCAGATCGTCTCGCGGTTTTGCACCTTAACTTCAAAGTTCGCGCCTTCCCAACGATCTGAGTCCTGCCAATGGAAGGTGAACTGCAAGGCGTCTCCCTGCCGCAGTTTCTTGCTCGGCAGATCGACGTAATATAACCCCAGGCCGCTGTCGACGGTCGGAAGGTCGTGAGACGTCTGCCATCCGTCGTCGCTCCAACGTACTTGGGCCGGAGCAAGAACCTCGATTCGCAGAACGTGGCCGGTCGTAATCGCCGCGCACTCCTGACCGAAGCGCCAGTAGGTGCGAGCGCATGCTTGGTCCTTGTTCAGGTAGCGTTCGGACGAGGATGCGGGGACGTCGAAGACTCGGCCCTCGTCGAGCGAACGACGCAGCTTAACGTACTCGGCATGCGCCCAGACCAGCGGCATGGCGGAACCCGACGGGCGACCAAAATACAACTGGCGTTCTGGAATATCGGCCACGTCCCAAACTTGCTCCGAGATCAGCCCGCTCTCATTCGCAAAGCCTTCCATCGACCGCAGCAGCTTTTCGGCTTCGTCTTTCCGGCCGGCCGCAAGTTCGTAGTGGGCGCGCTCGCCGGCGAGCAACGGCCAGATCCGCCCGATCCCGGCGCCATCGTACGGAGCGCCGTCTGCGTGCTCGCCGTACCCATCTTCGTTGTAGCGATGCCACGCGGCGCCGGAGGGGGTGTCCACTTTGAGCAACCGATCTATGACGCGAACAGTATTGACGATCCTCGGATCGTCGGCCGCGCGCAATCCAAATCGCACGAGGGCCAAAGCGTCGGGACTGACAATCCCGGCGACCGGCAAGTGTCCGGCTCCGTTGCGATGGTTCTTGAGCTTCACAGAACCCGCGGCGGGCGTGCCCGCGCGGCGTTGATCGGGACGAGCGAAGCGAACGTAATAGCCGTCGACGCCCGCTTCACGGGCCAGCGCCGTGTCGGTCACATAGATCAGCGACTCAATCTCGGCGTTCCAGACGTCGGCCGTTTCGCGGAGGAACTCGGCGAGTTTCGGTTCGCCGTGCTTCTCGGCCGAAGTCGCCGCGCTAAGCAGCGCCGCGATTTCGACCGGCATCGTCGAAGCGAAATAACCCGCTTCTTCCTCCCATCGGTCCAGCGGCGTAAGCGGGCCGTTGCGCACCACGTAGCCGGCCGCCTTGCGAACCATCTCCCACAGCGTATCGGAGTCCCGGTCGTCCAAGGCGCCTTCGCGGTCGGCGAGATCGACGAGCAGAATCACGAATGCCGTCTCATCGAGTTGGATGCCGTTCCAGTTCGGCCGTCCGTTGGAGAGCATGTTCTGCGGCCAGTGCCCGTCCGCCTCTTGGGCGGCGTGCAGATAAAACAGAATCCGACGCGCGTCGAGATGCCCTCGGACGGCCAGTAGACCGCCGACAGTTTGGATCATGTCGCGCGCCCAGACCAGGTGATATCCGCGGTCTTCATCGCCCTTGGAGCAGCCCCAAGGGGTCGCCAGGCTGGCGATGATGCCCCCGGGGAACGCCTTCGACTCGTGCGTCCGCATCACGGCGGCGCTGATCTGGTACATGTTCTGTCCTTGCCGCTGGGAGCCTTTGAGCGGCCGCAATTCTTGTTGCCACTGCTGCCACTTCTCGACATATAGTTCACAGGCCGAGTCGAAACCCTGCAGTAAGCTGGCTCGGGCGCGATGTCCGGCGTCGTACTCGTCGCGGCCGAAACCCAGGGCGAGCACGAACCGGCCCTGGCAGGCGGCCAAATCGACCTCGGCGGTCAGGATAACATCGCCCTGCTCAGCGCGGTCGTTCTGCCACTCCATGCGTTTGTGCCGCTCAAGATCCAAGCGGCCGTCCGAGGCGCCAAGCAACCCCGCCGAGCGCGCCGCCCAGGGCGCCGAGCAGGCTAGCGCCAGTGCATATCCACCCCGCGCCGCGAATAGCATCGGCGTGCCCTTGTACTCGCCCAACCAACCTGTGTTGCCCGCACCCTGATTACCCAAATGGGGCTCGGCAAGCACATAGAGCGAGTAGTCGGAGATCCCGCCTTGCAAGGCGGTGAAGCGCGTTTGTTGTAACAGCGTCGAGCGGCGCGGATCGGCGAGCACGGTTTTCTCGATCTCGTAGCGGCCGTCTCGGGCTCGGTTTGCCAAGCGGAACGCGGGCACGCCTTCGGCCACGTAGCTGACCTTCGAATCGGCGTCGTGCAACTCGTCGGAAAAGAAGTCCTTGCGGTCGGTGACGATGAAGCCCATGCCGCGCAGGCAGGCGCTATCGATGAAGTGATAGAAGACTTCCGTCACAATGCCGTGACTGAGAGTGAACCAGACCTCGCTGTCGGCGCCAAGCGCGGTCCCGACGCCCGTTTTGGCGGCGGATGCCCAATGCGGGCGCGTTTTCGGCGAGGACGCCTGCTTCGATTGGTACATGTCGAGTGCTCCGTCAGATTGCGCTGCATCAATTTCAACGCGGTCGCTTGAGCCGCGGATGAAACGCCGATCGGGCGGCATAGGCTGCCTTGCTACGGGTTTCTAAGGCTGTCTGTCTTCCGTATTCGATCCATATTTCATCGGCGGCGAGAATCGCTCATTTTTGGCGCGAGCCGTTGCATCCGGGCGACGCCGCCGATCGCGGCGCCGATGATGCTTAGCCCGGCCAGCAACATCCAGGGCCGATGCATGACGGCCCAAAGTTGCAGACTGCGTTTGTGCGCCCGCCCGTCGAAGGCGCCGTGGGCCCCGCGGTCGCCGGGCAGCGGGGCCCAAAGATTGTTCGGCCGATTGGGGTCGGCCGGCTCGTTCGTCATTTGGCTGTCGTAGCCCGTCGCTGCCAGGTATTTGTCACCGAGGCCAGGCAGTACTTTATTGCCTTCGATGGCCACCACCGTCGACAGCCCGACATATACCTCGCGGCGGCGGGCGTGGGCCGCGAAATAGATTGCCTCGGCGGCCACTTCCGGCTCGTAGATCGGCGGCACGGGCTGGGGCTGGCGCGGCAATCGGCTTTTCACCCAGCCGAACTGCGGCGTGTTGAGCGCCGGCATCTGGACCATCGTCAGCCAGACATTGCTCTTGTCGTGCATCAGCTCGCAGCGCACCGATTCCGTGAAACCTTGGATCGCGTGCTTCGCCCCGCAATAGGCCGATTGTAAGGGAATGCCGCGATAGGCCAGCGCCGAGCCGACCTGCACGATCGTGCCGCGATCGCGCGGCAGCATTCGTTTGAGCGCCGCCATGGTGCCGTAGACGAAACCCAGATAGCTGACCTCGGTCACGCGGCGGAACTCTTCGGCGGTGATTTCCTTGAAAGGCGAGAAGACCGAGACCATCGCATCGTTGACCCAGACGTCGATTGGTCCGAAATGCTCTTCGACCGCGTTGGCTGCGCGTTCGACGGCATCCGCGTCGGCCACGTCGGTTGGCAACACGATGGCTTTGCCGCCCGCCTGCTCGACTTCGCGCTTGGCCGCATCCAGCCCCTCTTCGCCGCGGGCCACCAGGCCGATTCTGGCGCGACGCTTGGCGAATTCTCGCACGGTGGCGCGACCGACGCCCGCCGAGGCGCCCGTAATGACGACGACTTGCGGGCGTCCATTATGTTGGGACATGAGTTGGGTTCTCTTTTCTATAGTAAGGCAGACTTCCTTGTCTGCTCCCTGGTTTCCATCTCAGACAGACCGGAACAGGAATGTCCCCCTTGGTGCGTTTGTTAGGGGCAGGCAGGAATGTCCGCCGTCAAGCAGTCCGGATTTCAAAGCCGCCAACTGAGGTTTGACCGACAAAGCCGCTCATTTCCTGCTTCCCATCGCGGACAAGAGCTTGGTTTTCGTTCGGCCTTTTCCCGCGGTCAGTCGCCACAGCGCCCAGCCGCCCAGCGCCACTCCGGCGGCAATCAGCGCGACC
>JAICIG010000504.1 GCA_025924495.1 Pirellulales bacterium
AACCACTGCAAGCATCCGGAGCTGCTCGCGGTCAACGATGCGTTTGGCGAACTGATTGAGTCGTATCCTCGGCAGCGGCGAATTGACAAACTGCTCGCCGCGGCCGGCGGGCCGCATAGTTTGGAAGCAGTGAAAACGGCGCTCAAGGACCATGAAGGCCATCCACATTCGATCTGCCGTCATCCCAACGACGACCCGCAGACGGGCTATTGGCAAACCGTTTTTTCGGTGATCATCGAACCCGATCAGCAGCGCATGCACGTCAGCCGTGGAACACCGTGTGAGCATCCGTATGAAACTTACGAGCTTTCATAGCGGGAACAGAATGTCGGCTCGTGGTTGCTGCATATCACAGCAGGAGGCAAGGATTGGCTGAACGTAACCTCGGACCGCAAAGAGCGTGTGACTATAATACGGTTATGAGCACCACTTTGCCGGGTATGCTCGATCGCCTTCTCGATCCGATCGCCGAATGTTTGACGCAGCGACGAGTCGCCGTTGGTAGAGCTATCGCTTCTCCGCCAACTCGGGCATGGTTGTGGTCCATTCTTTCATGGGCGGCGTGCCTTTGACATTGCAGGCCCAGTTGACGCCGTTGGAAAGAAGCTGGCAAAACGCGGGCTGGCTGAAATCGCCGACGTGGCCCAGTGAAGTGTAGAACGAGCGGCCACCGTCGGCACGCACACGTGTCCAAGCGACCGGTTCGCTCGCAAAGCCGGGCACCGTTCCCAGCAACAGCGGCTGCGTGCCGGGCAACAGCGGACTTGCCTTGTAAAGTGAACCCGGACTAACGTATTCGTTCAGTGCAATATTGGTCAGCACCGCGTGCTGTTCACTGCCGGCGGCAATCGTCACACGTGGGTGCAAATCGTTGGCGTGATGATTGGTATAGTTGCCGCCCCAAACCTGTTGGTCGAAGTCGGACCATTGAGCAAGCCCTTCAGCGAGTGGCTTGCCTTTCGACGGGGCAAAGGCATGGTTAGCGGTGCGGATGCCGATCACCGGCTTACCGGCCGCTACGAAGCGGCGCACATGCTCAAGTTGCTCAGACCGTAGAGGGCGGCGCCGCACGCTGACCAAAAGCGCGTCGGCCTGGTCGAGCATGTCGATTCCAGGAATATCAGCGCGGTCGGTGTCGCTACCGAAGATGAAGCTCACGCGATAATCGCGCCCCAGGTACTGTGCCGCGAATTTTGGCAGCGATTCTTCCGTCTTGTATTCGTCTTCGGCCACCAGCAAAGCAAGCTGCGGCCGGCGATCGCGCGAAAAGCGAAACTCAAGCTGGTCGCCCAGCAAATCGCCGCTTGTGACGGTCGGGCAAACGAATTTTTCAATATGGTCGACGATTAGATCGGTGCCGCTGAAGTGGCTCACGTAGGGCCACTTCGTCGGATCGTACATCGTGTCGGTCATGTCGCGCATCAGTACGACGTTCTTGCCGTTCTTCGACAATTGGCGCAGACCGAACGGCCGGCCCAGGACGCACATGTTGGTGTGGACGCCAAGCAAGATCACATTCTGGATCCCGCGCTGCTCGAGCAGGTTCCAGATTTCGATGCCCGAATCACTGATGGCGTCTTTGGCGTCGTCGATTTCCAGCGCCGCGAGCTGCGCCTTCCACGGGGCCTTAGGGTTGCGGCCGATCGAGACGAGATAGTCGTGCCACTGCCGATGTTCGACCAGGTCGTCATCTTCGCCGCCTTCTCGCTGATCGAGCGGATAGGCGGATCGCTCTTCGCTGGGAATTTGCCGGCACCACTGGCCGATTTCACCGGGCAAGTTCGCGGCGCTCGGTGCATTCTTGGCCAACTGCCGCCCCGCGCGGTCCGTGTAGGCCCCCATGCAACCGCTGGGGGCATGAATGATAAGAGCGCCGCGATCACGGGCGGCACGCAGAACGTGGTTCATGCGCGGCGCCAGCTCTTTTGCCCGTCGCACCGCATTCAGGCAGTGATGGGCGTCCCACATATCGCAGACAATGATCGCCGTCTCTCGCGAGTCCCAAACGACGTCGCGATCGGTCAGCGTGTGATAACGTCCCGATCCGGCTGAGGTTTCGATTCGCCGCCGCAGATTGAGCTTCACTGTGGTCGAATCATCGGCAGCCGCGACTGAGCCGCCGGCCACAATAACTGCTACCAGCAACCATTGCAATCGAACCCGCATCGCCCGCCATCCTTTCCACGAACTTATTCTTTTGTCGCACCATTCACCAAGCGTATAGATTATCCCGACCAGAGCAATGCGACAAGTTTTGTGAAGCCAGGAGGGACTCCTTTGATGCCGGCGACTCGCAGAGTGGCAATTCATTAATGGCTTCAACGGTTTTGCTCGTGCCTTGCTCGCGTCGGAAGAACTCGCTGCTTCGAGCACGACGCTGGCTTGTCGCGCCGTAAGGGCGGCACCTCGCTGGCGATTGTCGCGAAAAGCCCAAAGTTGACGCAAACCGGTTGCTTGCGGCCACGCGATCTGGCACGATAGGACCATCGCAAAACCCGTAGGAGAACCGTCATGCCCGCCTTTGCCGACGTACAAAAGATCCCCTTCAAAGGCCCGAAAAGCAAGAACCCGCTGGCGTTCCACCACTACAATCCCGAGGAAGTAGTGGAAGGCAAGCCCATGAAAGACCACTTGCGCTTCAGTGTGGCCTACTGGCACACCTTCCGCGGCACGGGCAGCGATCCGTTCGGACCCGGCACGATGTCGCGTCCCTGGGAAGCCGCCGCCGATTCGGTCGAGAACGCCCAGAACCGCGCGCGCGTGGCCTTTGAGTTTATGGAGAAGCTGGGCGCCGGCTTCTATTGCTTTCACGATCGCGACGTTGCCCCTGAAGGAAAGACGCTGGCCGAGTCGAACAAGAATCTCGACGCGGTGGTGAAGGTTCTTAAAGAGGAGCAACAGCGGACGGGCATCAAGTTGCTGTGGGGTACGGCCAACATGTTCAGCAACCCGCGTTACATGCACGGCGCGGCCACCAGCAGCCACGCCGACGCCTTCGCTTATGCCGCGGCACAGGTCAAGAAGGCCATCGAGGTGACAAAGGAGCTGGGCGGCGTCAACTATGTCTTTTGGGGCGGCCGCGAAGGGTATCAGAACTTGCTGAACACCGACATGAAACGCGAGATCGATCATCTTGCCCGTTTCATGCACATGGCGGTCGATTACGCGAAGCAAATCGGCTTCAGCGGGCAGTTTCTGTTTGAACCGAAGCCCAAGGAGCCGACGAAGCATCAATACGATTTCGACGCGGCGGCGTGCATCAACTTTTTGCGCGCTTACGACCTGGCCGACCACGTGAAGCTGAACATTGAGACGAACCACGCCACGCTGGCTGGCCACACCATGCAGCACGAATTGGAATACGCCGGCCATCAGGGCTTTTTGGGCTCGATCGACGCCAACACCGGCGACCTCTTGCTCGGCTGGGACACCGATCAATTTCCGACCGACATCTACCTGACCACGCAGTGCATGCTTTCGATCTTGAAGTATGGAGGGCTGGCGCCGGGCGGCGTCAATTTTGACGCCAAAGTGCGTCGCGAAAGTTTTGAGCCAATCGACCTGTTTTACGCGCACATTGGCGGCATGGACGCATTCGCTCGCGGGCTGAAGATCGCCGCGGCCATTCGCGCCGATGGTCAGCTCGACAAGCTCCTGAACGAGCGCTACAGCACGTGGG
Source organism: Pirellulales bacterium (assembly GCA_025924495.1). Next base: position 3,680 of record JAICIG010000504.1, read on the forward strand.
ATTCAGGCATTGGCGCGGAGATTGAGGCGGGCAAGCACAGCTTTGCCTCGCTGGAGAAGTACATGCTCGACAAGGGCGAGATCGCGCCCAACAAGAGCGGCCGCCAAGAGATGCTCGAGAACCTGATTAACTGTTATCTGGTGTAGTGGGTGCATTGCCGACCATGAATTATATCAGTAGCGGCCCGCGGACTGTATGGTCGTCAATTCTAGTTGCTGATAGAATGAAATAGAAATCACGGGGCGGTAGGAAAAGTTGCGGATGTCGCAGCAATCGCCATCGCCGGAGGCGAGCCGAATAGCAAACGGGCATGCGTGGTTAAAGCACGCTGGTGAGTTTCCAGAGCTTAGCACGGCTACCGAATTCGCTCACCATATCGACTGCATTTTCGCGGCGCCATCGGCCTCGAAAGCGTTGCGCGGAGGTCGTGAGGCATTCTGGCACGACGCGTCCCGAACCGTGGTCATCAAAAACCAAAACGACCCCGACGGCGGAACAGCATTCCGGCCCGCTCTGGGCAAATTGTACTTCGATAACCTAAATTAGAGGCTCCAACATGCACGTTCAAGCAGTCTCTCACAGTGGCGCGCTTGTTCAATTGAGCGAAGACGACCTTTTACTTATCAACAACGCGCTGAATGAAGTTTGCCACGCGCTTGATATTCGCGAGTTTTCGACAAGGATGGGTGCGGATCGTGCTGTTGCAGAGCGACTGCTGACAGCCGTCGCTGCGCTAGCCAATCAGGTGCAGGCCGCCACGGAACTTCCCTCGCCGGCGAGTCGCTAGCAGCATGCCGCGTGTTCCGGCAGTGTACCCGCGACAATTCAAAGCATTCGCGCAAGTACGTCGAGCGGCGCGGGCCGCTGGCGAGCGTCGTGAAAACCTTCGCCGCCTTGACAACCCGCTATGTGCTTTGCAGGTATAGAATACGACTCCATTATTGCTGGACTATCGAATATCGCGCATTCGGTGCTATGCTAGAACGAGCAAGAACGGTGGAGAGAATGCCATGCAAAAGGTCACTTTGGATCAGCTTAGCGAGCCGGTAAAGTTATTTCTCAGTCAAGTTCCCCAGACTGGAGGGATGCTTGTCGAGGACGAGCGAGGCCGCGTGTGCTTCGGTGTGATTCCTTACCAAGAAGCTCCGCCAGAGGAGCAAACTCTCTCGCGCGCTCGCCTGGCTGATCTGCAACAGCGCATCGGTGAACGCTTACGAGCCCAAGATAAGTCGGAGGACGAGCTGGACCGCATTTTACAAGACGAATGATGCGATGGTCGTCGTCTTTGATTCTCTTTGATTCCGACGTTCTGATTCCACTCGTCCTTCCCGCGAGCCGTTCAACTCGTCTCTTTGATCGGCTACGCCAGGCAGAGCACCGCGTTGCAACCACTCCCGTGATTTTGGACGAAGTCGGCGCCTGTATTCTCAGACTCGATCGTGACCGTCAGCCGATAATCTTGTTCCGCCTCATCAACGGGTATCGACAAGTGGATGACACGATCCGGCCCGGCATGTTTTACGACTTGAACGGTTTGCATGCGGCTCTC
>JAICIG010000505.1 GCA_025924495.1 Pirellulales bacterium
ATTGCGAAACGGCCCGATCCGCCGAGCTGGCGTGGCGTGGACCGAGGTCGAGTCGGCATTATTCTTGTCTACGTGATCGAGAGGATTCATCAGCAATTTCTCCGTCGAGACAAGATCCGTGAAACTCGCCTTGAGGAACGAATCGTTTGAAGTGTTTTCAAGCAGCCGGCGGACGAGATACGCCATGCCGGGAATTAACTCGCCATAGGGCATGTAGATCCGCATCCGGTAACCCATGTCGACCAGAACCTGCTTTTCCAGGTCGCCCATGCCGTACAGCATCTGCAATTCAAAGGCCGTTGGCGGCAAGCCGAGTTGCCTCGCCGCGGCTAGCCCATGCGCAAGCGAACGGATATTGTGACTACCCAAGGCCGGCCGCAATGTCTGATGATTGAGCATCAAGAAGCGGGCCAGCCGTTCGAAATTGGCGTCCGACTGCCATTTCTGCTGGAAGACCGGCACAGGCCAGCCATGTTGCTGGGCATGAACCGTTTCGTAATCCCAATAAGCGCCTTTGACAAGCCGAATCCAGACCGGCGTGCCACGCTTTCGCGCCCACTCGGCCAATATCTTCAGGTCCTGCTCGGAGTCTTGTAAATAAGCCTGGATCACGATTCCGATGTTGGGCCAATCGCGGAACTCGTCCTCCAGCATGATTTGCTGGAAGATAGCCAGCGTCAGGTCCTTGGTCTGATACGATTCCATGTCGACGTGGACCTGCGCGTTGCGCTGGCGCGCCTTGCGCAGCAATGGCCGCAATCTTTCGCCCACGCGGTGCAAAGCGCCTCGCGGGTCAATCGGATCGAATTGACTGTCGAGCGCCGAGAGCTTGATGGAGACGTTCACTCGCGGCAACGCGTTGAACCCGTCGCGGTCGATCTGCGGAATCTCAGACCAGGAGTTAGCCGTCGGCGCCAACTGGTCGAGCAGATCGAGATATTGTTGCAGATAACGATCCGCTTCGACTTCGCTGGTCACCGCCTCGCCCAAGACATCGATGGTAAAGGCGCGCCGGAGCTTTCGCTCGCGCATGGCGGCGGCGAGCACTTCCGCTGTCGTCGTGCCGGCAATGAAGCGGCGCGCATGTCCCATGGCTTGGCGGCGCGCGGCTAGCGCCAGCGCGCGGCCGGCAATCGAGTGGGGAGTGGCAATGCCCAGCCCCAAACGGACGGCGCCGGGCAGATGCCGATCAACTTCGTGGAAGTATTCGTGCAGATGGCGAATGGTCGATTCGCTAGAATCGAGCATCGGCAAGACGTCGATAAAGCGAAACATCTGGACCTTGACCGACTCGTCCTGCATCGCCCAAGACATCACTCGGTCGTCCCACCAACGACGCTCGAGAATGCTCGGCTGTCGATGGGAAATACGATCGAAGATCGTCTGACCGATTTCGCGCGTGATCGCCTCGATTTTGGCGAGCGATTGAGGACTGAAGTCGTCGGGTGGCCTGATGTCGTCCTGCACTGGCGGCGAATCTCGACTTCCAATTCGATCGGAGCTGCCTTCAAGGCAACGAGGGAGCTAAGGATAGGCGGATTGGGCGCGGCGCGGATAACCGGCTCACGGCCCCGCTAGAATCCTAAAGCCAGGTCGGATTGGGTCAAGCAGGCGGTGGAGTGCGCCCTGCGCTCCTCACGGACCCAATGCCATCAATGGAAGGTAGATAAGCCAGCGCTTGCGGCAAGAGCAGAGGAAACCGCGTAAACCAAGCAAACGGACTGCCCACGCGCTCGCCTGTGCAGGCGTCGTCCCAATTGTTGCAACTGGAAATCTGATGGACTTACTTGGGCAATAAAAAACCGCGGATTACCCTGGATAACCAGACACAATCCGCGGTTCAATGGGTCAAAAGTATGGCTTCGGCCTTAGCCGGAGATTAGCGAGCGCTGCGAAATGCCGGCGATTCGGATTGAGCGGTCTCGCCAGGACTGGCGGCAGGCTTTTTGTCTTCGTGGTCGAACTTGTGGTTCTCATATTCGGTCACGGCCTGATGAGCGAGAAGCATGCCCTCGCGCAGCTCATCCTCGGTGAAATAAGGTTCGCTGCTGCCATCGGCATGCTCGATGCGCTTGGCAGTTAGGGTTTGCCAGCTCATTTCATTATTCAAATGCCAGGCGGCAACCTGAGCCGCGCGCTGGTTGATCTTGCCGTAACCAAGCTGGCGGCAGAGTTCTTCGACGCCCGGCTTTTTGCTGAGCGTTTCGATCGGCGCTAGCTTGTAAGTCATTGCAGGACGCGGCTCGGGCTTGCCATGCTCGAGGCACATGCAGGGGACTTTAAAGTTCCCTTCTTTTTCGGCGGGGACGTTAAAGAAACCGCCGCCCATGCCCATGCCGCCGCCCCCCATGCCGCCCATGCCGCCGCCCATCCCTTGCCCGCCTCCGCCACCCATTTGTGCCAACACCGGAGAGGCGGCAAAGGCTTCGGGCAGTTTGACGTTCAGCGGCTTCTTGGTTTTGTTCTTGATGAACACTCGACCTTGGGTCGAGTCTTTCGGAATTAGCTTTACTTCCACTTGTCCAGCATTTACAGCATCGAACAATTCCACGGTTTCATTCGAGGGATCGAAACTGCCGACCTTTTTCGGCCGGCTCTTGGCAGGCGCGGCAGACGAGCTATCGTCGGCCGAGGGCTTTTTCGTAGACGTCTTTGGACGTCCGGCAGCCATCGAGAGCGAAAGAGAGCTCGACAAGACTGCGGCAATCAACACGAGGGGAACCAGCGCCGCTGACGCTGAATGCCGCGTGTAACGAACTCGATTGAGCGAAGTCATGCTCCAACTTCCTCCCAGACTCTGGCCTGAAACGTTCCGTATCGAAGAGATGAAAAAACGCCGCTAACCTTTGCTCTAGACTAATCAAACGGCGAGAGAAGTCCAAGGAAATCTGGCGGCCGGTGGTGCGTTTTCCTGGGAATGCCGGCAATCGGCCCTGCCGAAGCGGCCTTCCCGCAGCGGACCTCGACTTCAGCCCAATAGATGCCCGCACCCCGGGGCAAACATGCTCTACGACCGCGGGTGAAGTGACCGCGCTTCATCCCTGGCAAATCAGCGATCTGCCAGCGGTAGTTCGGCGCAAATCACTTGTTGGTCGTCTCTTGCGTAAATCGAGGAACCGGCATAGGCGGGATGCGCCCAGGTGGGGTCGATCAGCTTGGTGCGCGACGTTTCTTGATAACCTGACCGGTTTAGATTCGCCATGATCAGTTCCCCGTCGGAATTTAGGACTAGGCTACGATCGCGGTCGCCGATCCAGACCAACGTCGCCTGAGGATTGCGGCCGCGGGGCGTCATGCGGTTGCCGTCGTCCCACAATTTGCGGCCGGTCTCAAGTTCAAAACAGGTGAGCCCGAATCGCTTGTCGAGCAGGTATCCGTAGCCGTCGCGGTACAGAGGCTGCGACATCAGCCCGCGCAACGTGTCGCTGTTTTCCCAGGCGAGTTCAACTTGGCCTGGCATTGCGCCGAACCGAATCGCTTTAGAACCTTCCCAGTAGCCCGAAACAAACAAGAGCCCTTTTTGAAAGATCGGCGTGGCAATCGAGACGCCGTAAGTGACTTTGTAGGGAACCGCCCATTCAACGCGGCCTGTCTCGAGAGCTATTCCCAAGACATGCTCGGGCGTCCAACCAACCAACTGCGGACTCCCGCCGTGTTCGGCGATGATGGGCGTCGCATAGCCGGCCGGATCGCTCGCTGAGCGCCAGCACTCCCGGCCATCGCGACGGTCGAAGGCGATGTAACAACCATCCGGCTGGGCGGCTACATGAATCACAACCAGGTCATTCCAGACCAGCGGCGAAGCGGCAAATCCCCATTCGGGAATTTTGGCTTGATATTCCGCCACGCAATCATGCGACCAGATCACGGCGCCGGTTTGCGCCGCAAGGCAATGTACATGGCCCACGGCTCCCAAGGCATATACGCATCCGTCAAACACAGTCGGCGCCGCACGCGGGCCCGAACCATAGTCGAGCGTTCCATAGCGCACAGCGTAAGAATGCGTCCACAATTTCTTGCCGGTCTCGGCGTCGAAACAGAGAATTCGTTCGAGTTCCTCGGGCTCTGGCTGACGATCCATTATGAAAGTTCGCCCGTCGGCCACGATCACGCCCGAGTAACCGCCGCCCACCGGCTGCTTCCAGCGCTCGCGCAAACCTTCGACGGGAAATGCCTCCGCTAACTTGGGACCTTGCCAACTGCCGTCGCCTCGCGGTCCCCGCCAACGCGGCCAATCCTCCGCATGAAGTGACGAGGAAAACGCGACGAAGAGCCACACAGTATGGAGCCAGCAAAACGCGACGATGCGATGGCAGTGATGGTTCGGCATGGTTGATGCGAAGGCGGGATGGAGCAGCGATGAGCTGCAACGCGGATGAGTCTCAAGGAGTGCGGTATGTCAGTTGGATCGTATCGAAATCAACTGTGTCAGTCAGGCGGATGGGCGCGGTCCAGACGACGCTGCCGACCTTGCACAACCCGGAGCCAGACTCTTCGCAATAATAGTACATAAAAGAGAATTTCAGCGTTTCAGACCCTTGTTCGGAAGCAAGCGGCAGCGAAATCTTGAAGTCGGCAGCGGGCGCAGCGAGTTTGGTCGGACGGTTTAAGGCGACTCGGTCGATGGGGCCTGTCGAAGATTCGGATTCAATCCAGTACTGCGTCGGCGCCGCCTCGTTGATTTTGTACCCGTTCGGCAATTTCACGGAGATGTGCAGTTTGATCGTACCGCCTTGTGGTTTAACGTCTGCAGCTTTTAGTTGCACGAACTTCGGATCAGCAAGCGCCGGCTTTGCAGCCGCTTGGACTTTGACCGGCGGCGTCAAGCCTTCGATGGCGAGCGTGCTGACGGTCTTATCTTCCAAGTTGAGCACCCGAATTGCATGGTTGTTGGTATCGGCGATATATAGCTTGCCTGCAGACGCGCTTATTCCGCCCGGCTCGTCGAACTCGGGCGGCTCGTCATTGCTGCCTGCTTTGCCTGTGCCAGCAATCGTCGAAACGGTGTGTTCGGCCAAATCAATCACGCGAATCTTGTTGTTATAGGTGTCGGCGACATACAAGCGGCCGTCAGCGAAAGCCACGCCGAGAGGATGTTGGAACCGGGCCCGCTCAGCCGGTCCGTCATCATTGCCAAATGTGAATAGCCGGCTGCCCTTCAGTCCGGCCGTGCCTACCAACGTCGTCACCTTTTGATTGGCTTGGAACGGCACGACGCGAATGGA
>JAICIG010000506.1 GCA_025924495.1 Pirellulales bacterium
CTGGCAAGTTGAGATCGGCAGGCGGAAAACTCTCGACGGAATGGCGTTGCAAGCCGGCATGCACCAGCACGGTCCAGACGCCGGCGCGCCGGCCGGCTTCGATGTCGAAGGCGTAGTCGCCGACCATGGCGACTTGGCGCCGAGAAAGATTCCAAGCTTCGCAGATTCGCCAAATTCCCGCGGGATCGGGCTTGGGCGGCGCGTCTTCGCGGGCCACGATGGTTTCGAAGTCGAGTTTTAGCCGATCGAGCGTCGCCAGCGTGATCTCGCGCGCGTTCCGCGTAAACACCGCTCGCAGGATGCCGCGCTCGTGCAGTGCGGCGAGCATTTCGCTCGCCCCCGGCATCAATCGAGCCCGCTCGGCGCCCGCTCGTTCGTGCCGTTCGAGGATGGCGCGGCAGCGTTGGGCCCGTGGCTCGCTCAGCGTGGCCAGGGCCTCGAGCAGAGGCAGGCCCGGTTCGAGTTCCATCTCGCGCCGCATTTCGTCGAAATCGAGTCCGGAGTCGACTAGCGTGCCGTCCAGATCGAAAATGACGCCGCGAATCGGTTCAAAGGCTGCCATGGGCGCTTTGCGGGAGTCGTCTTGACGCGTGGAGAAAGATTACCGACCATCTCGACCGCTGTCATGGTAGCAGAACTTGCGCGCCGCCGTCTGCTGCGTTCGTCGGCGAACCATGGCGCCCGTTCTCGAACAAGAATTCTTGCCGGCAAGGAAGCAACCGCCTTGAAAGTGGCCTTGGTTCACGATTGGCTCACCGGGATGCGCGGCGGCGAAAAATGCCTGGTCGCTCTCTGTCGCCGATTTCCCGATGCTGAATTGTTCACTCTGCTGCACCAGCCGGGCAAGATGGCGCCGGCAATCGAGCGGATGCAGATCACCACCAGTTTCTTGCAGCGCATGCCCGGCATTGCAAAGCATTATCGATACTGGCTGCCACTGATGCCGCGGGCGATCGAGTCGCTGAAAATTCCGGCCGACGTCGATCTGGTAGTCAGCTTCAGTCATGCCGTGGCCAAGAGCATTCAGCCGCCGCCGGGCGTGCCGCACGTTTGCTATTGCTTCACTCCGATGCGATATGCCTGGCAACTTCGCAAGGATTATTTCGGATCCGAGCGCAACAGGCTTTCCCCCGCCGCGCCGCTGGCCAAGGTGCGCGATGTGCTATTGGATCGCATTCGCCACTGGGATCGGGCGACGAGCGACCGCGTCACGCATTACCTGGCCATTAGCCAGACGATCGCCGAGCGGATTGAGGCCTGTTATGGCCGATCGAGCACGGTCATCTATCCGCCGGTCGATACCGATTTTTACACGCCGGCGCGGGTAGCGCGAGAAGACTTTTATCTGTGCGTCTCTGCGCTCGCGCCTTACAAAAAGATCGAACTGGCCGCGGCGGCCTGCCGTCAGTTGGGGCGGCGACTGGTGGTGATCGGCGCCGGACCAGAACGAAAGCGTTTGGAACAAGCGGCTGGACCTGGCATTGAGTTGCTCGGCTGGCGCTCCGACGAACAAATCCGCGATTATCTGCGGCGCTGCCGGGCCCTGTTGTTTCCTGGGAATGAAGATTTCGGCATTGTGCCCGTCGAGGCGCAAGCTTGTGGCGCCGCGGTGGTGGCGTACGGCGAGGGCGGGGCCACCGAGACCATCTTACCGGCCGATGAACGCCATGTTGGCTCGGGCGTTTTCTTCGCCGAACAGACGCCCGAATCCCTCATCTCGGCCATCGAGTGGCTCGAACAACATCCCGAGCAGTTCTCGGGCGCCCTTGCTCGCCAGCAGGCATTGAAGTTTAACGCACAGCGCTACGAGCGCGAGCTCTCGAGTTATCTCGAGCAAATCGTCTCAGGACGAAGCGCATACCGACGGGCCGCGTAGCGTGGACATCGAATTGCGCGTTTAACCGCGAGCTGCGACAAGATGGTCGGCGCCGAGCCATCGTCGTAGGCGGTTGCTGCAACTGCCGGGATCTCGAATGTCCGGACTGTCGGCCATTGGAGGGGGGACTGGCGGCAGGAGTTGGTTCTGCCGAAATATGCCAGTTATCGCTGGACTGCATTCCAGCGCTGAAGCGTTGCCACAGGAAGGCTGATCCAGCCATCTGGCACGGGAAGAATTCACAGTCGCCGGCGCGCCGATTGCTCGCGCGGCAGGCGGCGGAATTGCCGCTAGGCTTTAGCCGCTGCCAACTCGCGAGTTGCAACCAAGTGCATCCCGTCGCACGTGTTCTGATAGGATTAGGAGTTTTGCTGGTAGTTGCCGGCGCGTTGTGGCAGCTTGGCGGACGCTGGCTCCCCATCGGCCGGCTGCCGGGCGATGTCATCGTGGAGCGCGGAAATGTTCGCGTTTATTTGCCAGTTGTCACGTGCTTGATTATCAGCGTGCTCTTATCGGTTGCCGCTTGGCTGTGGCGAGCCTGGCAGCGTTAGCCGGATTGAATCAGTTTCGCTAAACTCTACGCAGGTTTGCCATTGGGACTTGCTAGATCGTCGGGTTACGCTTAGTTTGGGCGGCTATGTTACACCGCTTTGGCACAGTCAGTCGACGATTAGGAAGCGTGGCGTTGCGCGACCGGCACCCGCTTGCCGAGCCGCGCGAGCCGGCGCCAATGCGCCGTTTGGCGGGACATAAACGAGCGGCTTTGCAAGAGGGCCTTGCGACAACCACGGCGCCGCGGTTGGCGCCTGGCGCTCGCGACGCTCGTACCGCGAGAGTCGAAGCGGTGTTGCTGTTGGCCAGCGAACCGCTCAGCAGTCGAAGAATAGGTCAATTTGCTAGCTTGGCGGACGGCACAGAAGCGCGTACATTAATCCGCCGGCTGAACCGATTATACGATGTCCAGGGCAGCGCGTTTCGCGTCGAGGAAGTCGCGGGCGGATTTCAACTGCTGACGCGGCCTAAATTTGGCGGCTGGCTACGGCGGTTGCACCAAACTTCGGTGGAAACTCGCTTGTCGGGACCGGCGCTGGAGACTTTGGCCGTCGTTGCGTATCGCCAAGGGGTCATTCGCGCCGAGATTGAGTCGATCCGGGGCGTCCAGTGCGGCGAGATGCTGCGGCAGTTAATGGAACGGGACCTGGTGCGAATTGTCGGCCGCTCGAACGATTTGGGCCGGCCGTTTTTATATGGAACCACAAAACGATTTCTGCAAGTGTTCGGCTTGCGGAGTTTAGACGAGTTGCCGCGCGCCGATTTGCTAAGAGGCCATCGGCCGCCCAACGTCGCAGATGAACCACAACCCGCCGCGCGGCGGGACGAGGAATTAACCCCCCACAGTGATTCGAATGAGGAGTGTGAAGTGAAACTGGCAGTCACGCCGGAGTTGGCCCCCGAAGACCTGTTGAACCCCCGCACCGCCGCGGCGCTTGCCGGCGCGGCTGGGCTGTTCGCCCAGGCCCGCGACGACGAGGACGATGTTGAAGAGGACGACGACCTCGAAGACGACGATGACGAAGATGACGACGACGATGACTTCGAAGACGACGACGACGAAGAAGAAGATCTCGAAGACGACGACCTCGAAGACGACGAGTGGGAAGAAGTCGATGACGAGGACGAGGAGTGGGATGAAGAAGAGGATGAAGATGAAGACGACTGGGACGACGAAGACGACGAGGATGAAGACGAAGAGGAGGATTGGGAAGACGAAGAGTAGTTCCCTTTTCCGTGGTCTGACTCCCGGCGCCCTTCTGCCTCGGCACGAGAGCGGCTCGTGCCGAGGAGACGCCTCTGGAACGAGTCCTGCCGCGGGACTGTCACTTCTGGCCCCGTAGGTCGCGCCGGCGTTTCGCGCCCGGCGCCGCCGCTCGCTGCGGCGATTCAATCCATCAGCTTGAATAGCCGCTTTAGCGCGTCCAGCAGCGTATGCGGAATTCCGTGCCGCGCCTCGTCACGCAACGATTCCAGCGGCGGATGCAGCAGCTTGTTGATCAAGCGGTCGAACGACTGCTCGACTTCCAGACGTTGGCGATCGGACAGATCAGGCAGACGGTTGAGCAATCGCCGCAATTCATCTTCCTTGAGCCGCTGCCATCCTTGCCGCAAGCGCTTAATGATCGGGCCGGTGGCGTAGTGGTTCAGCTCGGCCATGAATCGAGTCGTCTCTTCCTCGATGATTTTCATGGCGGCGGGCAGTTCCTTGTCGCGCTCCTGACGGTTCCGGCGGCAGGCCTCCTGCAGATCGTCGATCGAGTAGAGATAGACGCCTAAGCAGTCGCCGATGGCGGGATCGAAGTCGCGAGGAATGGCGAGATCGAGCACGAACAGGTCGCGCTGAAAGCGGGCCGCCTCAATGCGGTGATAATCCTCGAGCGTCACGATCGGTTGGCTGGCGCCGGTGGTCGAGATCACCAGATCGGCGGCGGCCAGCGCTTCGCCGAGCTGATCCCAAGGCACTGCGGCGCCTTTCCAACGCTCAGCCAGATCGACGGCGCGTTCGAAATGGCGGTTCGCCACTGTTACGTCGCGGGCGCCTTGGTCCTGCAGATAACGCAGGGTTTCTTCGCCCATTTCGCCGGCCCCGATGACCAGCACCTTTTTATCGTCGAAGCGTTCGAAAATCTGGCGGGCGAAATCGGAAACCGCCACGCTGGGAATGCTGACCCGCTTCTCGTTGATCGACGTCTCGCTCGCCACTCGCTTGCCGACGCGCAAAGCGGTTTGAAAGATCTGGTTGGTCAGCGGGCCTGTGGTCTGCCGCGCCAGCGCCAGATCGTAGGCTTGTTTGACCTGGCTGACGATCTGCGGTTCGCCCAACACCATGCTGTCGAGGCTGGCGGCTACGGTGAACAGATGTCGGATCGCGTCCTCGCCCGTCCGCTCGAACAATTCGTCGAAAATGTCGTAGACGTTCAGCCCATGAAACCGCGCCAGGAATTCCGCCAACTCCTGGTGCGTCGGGCTGCGATCGTCGTCTTCGGTTGCGGTGTACACCTCCACGCGATTGCAGGTGGAGAGCAGCACCGCTTCGGCCGCCGGAAAGCGCGAGCGCAAGTCATCAAGCGCCGCCTGCGCCTGCGCCGGACTGAACGCCAGCATCTCGCGAATCGCCACCGAAGAATGTCGATGGCTGCAACCCAGCATTTGCAGCTTCATACGACGCTCTTGATGAAAGGCTGGAAGATGAAGGCGGTAGGAAGAAAGCGAGCTTCCGGGGTGCGACCGCCGATTTGGGCGCTGCCAGCTGCGGCCGGTCGGTGTTCGCTGGGGGAGGCCAGCCAAAC
>JAICIG010000507.1 GCA_025924495.1 Pirellulales bacterium
CAATCAGGGCCTGCAGCAGAGTATGTTCGCTTTGTTCGGGTTGGGGCTGGCGTAATGGTTTCAACTGCCTTGCGCCGACCGTTGGGCGCTGTTTTATGCTCTGTTGCTTAAGGACCTCGGTTGCTCGAGCAACGCTGCCAAAATATCGTACCTGTTCGGCGCCGACGATCATTTAGTGAAACGCTCGGCTCGCATGACGAATTGGCACAGGCCGAGCGAGGCCCTTAAGCACGGCTGGAAGTACTGCGCGCCGGGCGGCTCGGTGATCGAAAAGCTACTGAAAATGGCGGCGATGGCGCGGAGCGGGCCGGCTGGAGCGAAGAAGATTGCGGAAGTCCGTTGCGAACGCGGCGCCGATATCGCACGCGCGCTGCAACTGCCTGCTGCGACCTCGCAGGCAATTCGCGATCTGGATGAACACTGGAGCGGCCAAGGGCACCCGCGCGGTTTGAAAGGGGAAGAAATCTCGCTGCCGGGGCGCATCTGCTGCCTCGCGCAAACCGTCGAACTGTTTTATACGACCTATGGGCTCGAAGCGGCGATCGACGTCGCTCGCCAGCGGCGCGGCGAATGGTTCGATCCGCAACTGGTCGACGCGTTGACGACGCTCAAATCCGATGCCAATTTTTGGAGCCGGCTGTTGAGCGAGAACCTGGTCGATGAGCTCAGCCGTGTTGAGCCAGAAGACGCCGTATTAATGGCTGACGAGGCGTGCCTCGACCGCGTGGCCGAAGCATTCGCCAGCGTGGTCGACGCCAAATCGCCATGGACTTTTCAGCATTCGACTCGAGTTGCAGAAATCTCCGAAGGCCTCTCGCAAGAATTCGGCTGCACGCCCGAAGTGCAGCGCGACATACGGCGAGCCGCGCTGCTGCACGACATCGGCAAACTGGGCGTCAGCAACTTGATTCTCGACAAGCCTGGCAAGCCGACCGACGAAGAGTTCGAACAGATTCGCAGGCACCCTGATTACACGCAGCAAATTCTGCAACAGGTCGGAGCGTTCCAGAAACTGGCTGACGCGGCCAGCGCACATCATGAGCGCCTCGATGGCCGCGGCTATCATCGGCGGCTCGACGGCACGGCATTGCCATGGGTCGCTCGCATCCTGGCGGTGGCCGATATCTGCGAAGCGATGTCGGCGAAACGTCCCTACCGCGATGCGATGCCGTGGGAGAAGATCCGCCAGATCATGGCCAAAGATGCGGGCGCCGGCATCGACCCCGAGTGCTTCACCGCTCTCGAGCGCTGGCTGGACCGCAACGAGTTGCAGTCCCGCGTCGAAAGCCAGTTGCGCGAGGTCGATCGCCTGTTAACCGAACTATAAATATGCCCATGTCACGGCTTGGTGAGCGACGCTCAACCAGCGACTAGTACTGGCGATTCGTATCGACCAGGAACAGGCCGTTGTTGGCCACCGGCAGTTGCGGCATCCAGCATTGGCCGGCGACGGTCGTCGAACGAGCATTGCGAAGCGGGAAGAACGTGAGACCGATCGTAAAGTTCCAGGCGTCTTCGCGCGAGGCAGCGGGCCCCGGCCGCGCCGACGGGTGCATGTAGGTGACCAGCGAGTATAAGCCGACGCGATCATTCAGCGGTACGTTGGCCAAGGCCCCGGCCAGATAGTCGCCCAGGCTGCCGCTTCCACCTAGCCGATCTCGCTCCGGAACGCCAAACCACAGCATCGTGTCGGCGCCGCCGGCCGTCCATTTGCGATGCCAGTAGGCATTGAGTTGATTGATCGAGCGCCAGGTCGTCAAACCTTCGCCGCCGACGAGCCGCGTGTCTTCCATCACGCGCCAGGCGCCCCACATGCCCAGCTCGTTGCTGGCGTTTAGGGCATAGCCCAACTGGACGCGCAACTGGCTCAATGTCGGGTTTTGAGCGTAGACGCCGAAATTATCATTAAACATCCAGTCTTGAACGAGCGCTGCGTTCCAGCGCGAGTTCTCATTGGCCTTGCGAAAAAATCCGTAGGTAAGAAACCCTTGCGTCTGCGCCGTGTTGTTATCCGTCAGTCGATAGTCGGTTCCCGACCAGTTGAATACGCCCACGCTGCCGCCCATTTGAAACCCAACGCCGGTCAGATCGCTCAATTCCCCCAACCGCGTGCCGTAGTTCAGCCCGGCATGAATGCCGTTGTTTTCCCAGCTTCCGTCGGAAATGCCGCGCCATGCATCGTAGCCGACGAAGCCGACCATGCCGCGGCTCGGACAGTCGTCGCAGATCGGGAGCAACCGATCGAGGCCGGGACGGTTGCGGCGGCTTGACTGCGGCGGCGCGGGAAGAAAACGCTCGAGCGAGAATCCGGCCAGCCAGTTGGAAGGTTTGACGGCATCGGGAGGTTCGTCGATTGGAATCGGCGCGGCTAGTTCGAGAACGCGCTCCTGACGCGGCTTGACCTCCTGCGCAAGCCGCCTGCTGGAAACGGCGGAACGTTCACTTGTGTCGCCGGGCAGGAACTCGGCGCTTGCCGAAGCCACAGCAGAGCGCGCGCGCGCCGACTTGCCGTTATTCTCCTGACGAGGTCCAGTCTCTGAAGGCAGGCGCCTGCTGGAAACGGCAGAGCGCTGCGGATCCACGCCGTCGCCAGCCAAAACCTCCGCGCGCAACGGAGCCGCGGACAACCCGCGTCTGGGCTGCGGGCGCGGCTGGACGACGGGCGGTAAACGCCTGCTGGAAACAGCGGAGCGCTCGATAGCTGCGCCGTTGCCGGGCAGAATCTCGGCGCGCGCCAGCCCCGCAAGCGAACTTGCAGCAACTAGCGCGATAGCCACCGACACTCGTATCCCCGTCCCCGTGCGCGCATTCATCTTAGCTAACGCTCGTCATTCGCCTGGTTGGCTGGTCGTCGGGCCTAATATCGGCTGGCATTAAACCGTTCCGATTGCTGAGACTTTGCGGGCGCAATGGCGCCGTAGCGTCCGCAAATACGGATCGGCCTGCTTTCCGCCGTTCCAAGAGAATTTAAGGCGGGACCGTTGCCCTCGGCTTTTCCCCATCAGCACGAAAAACCGACAAGCTTTAGCACCGGGGGC
The DNA here is from genome assembly GCA_025924495.1 of Pirellulales bacterium. The sequence continues at coordinate 3,039 of JAICIG010000507.1, forward strand.
GGCGCCGCTCACTTCCGTTGCTGATCGAACCAATCTGCAACCAGTCGCTCGGCGCTCGTCTGGTCGCCGACGCGCCGATCGATAAGCGATAAATCCTGCGCTCGAACCAGCTGCCGAATCAAGTCATCATGCTCTGCATCTGAGTGGGCAGGGTCGATCAGCGATGGATGGACGGCCACGCAGTCCCATTCCTGTACGCCGAAACTCAACGACCAGTTCATGATCCAAGAGTAACTCCGAATGAACGATTCGCGCGACTGGCTCGCCGCCTGGCGAGGCACGGCGATGACGACCAGGTCAGGCTTCATCGCCCGCACCCGTGCTTGCGCGTCCTGTTCGATTTGGCTCAACGATTTGTCAGCCACGGCCCAAGGGATGGTTTCCAGCTTAGCGTCGGGAATGGCTCGCGTGATCGCTCGAGGGATTAACTGATCGAGCGGGGGCATTGCCAAGATTTTGATCGGCTCACCGGCTTTCAGCCGGGACACAGTCCTGGCCAGCGGTTGCGCGGGCGCAGGAACATCGCTGAGGCTCACGGCGCGGCCAGCAATTGATTGCGCCAACAATTCAGCAATCCGCTTGTGCCCAGCCATGTTCGGGTGGATTTCGTCGCTCATCAAGAGACACCAGCCGTCGGGATCGCGAACGCGGAATGTTTCCAACTCGCCATAACAGTCGCAAACCGGCGCCTGCTTTTCGCGGCCGACTTCGCGGACTGCCTCGCAGTACTTTACCAGCGTTTCCGACGGGCGACCCGCGGTGGCGATTACGTTGTTCGGCGTGCAGAGCAGGGCTTCGGCGCCCGCGGCGCGGCAACGATCGATGATCGTCGACAGGTTCGCCCGGTACTGCTCGAGCGGCACGCGAGCCATATCATTCAGCCCAAACATTACGGTCACCAGTGTGGGTTGATGCTTCAGCACATCGCTATCCAAACGAGCCAGCGCATTGACCGTAGTATGCCCGCTGATGCCGGCATTGATCATGGAGACATCGGCCTTAGGAAACTGTAGGCTCAGTGCAATGCCGAGCATGTCGGTATAGGCTCGCCGGCCGCCGGTGTGGTAATAAACGCCGGTCACGCTGTCGCCGAAACACACGATCCGGACCGGCTCACCCGCCTGCAGCTTCGATAGCGTTCGCGGCAAGAGCGATGGGCGCTCCGGTTGCGACCAGATGACGCGGGCGACAAAGGTAGCGCCCGTTGCGCCGCGCTGGCGCGCCCCTTGGTCCCAAATTCCTTCCGACACGGTGATCCACGACTCGCGATCGTTGATCGCGGCAGCGCCAAAATTGCCAAGTTCCGCGCCACGCTCGGGAACGACCACGCGCTCCGTCTCGCGCAGAACATGCAACCGCTCCGGGTCGACTTGAGCCATGAACAGCGGCGCCCGATGCCGGACGATATGATCGTTATTGGCGCCGCGGCGAGTGTAAACCAGGAACAACCCATCGCGAGCCGACAGCCAGTGCTGCTGCGTGTTATAGCTGCCCAACTCCTGCCCATCGTCGAACAGCCACGGCTTGACCGGCCGAAAATGCAAGCCGTCTTCCCCAAAAGTCACATAGCCCTTAAGGTCGTTGCGGAGAGTCAAGTAATAGCGTCCGGCGTAGCGAATCAGCGAGGGCTCATAAAGTCCGCGTGCGACGTTCAGAGCGAGCACGTTGCCATGTGCGACGTACTTCAAGGCATCGCCGTCGAACGTGCAGCGTGCGACGACGGTTGAATACGGCACATCGGCCGACTTGCCGATATAGAACGGCAGCAGTAGTGAGCCGTCCTCCTCAATGATGAATTGCGCGCAAGCGCTGCGGGCAAAATTGAATTCCTCGCCCGCGGGCATCTCCAGCCGCCGCCACTTCGTCCAGCGATTGGTTTTGGGATCGAACACGGCATAGGCCGTTTGATGGGCTCGCGGTTGATCGGAAAGTTGAGCGCCGGCCGCGCTGTAACGAACCTGAGCGCCGACGGCGATCACCTTGCCGGTTTGTGGATGCCAATCGGGTGTGACGTCCGCGACGGCGATATCGACGTCGCCATCGTGTACCCAGTCCAATTCCGGCACGGCGGTCGGTCCGTTCCAGACCCCGCCTAGATCGTCGGTTCGCAGCACGCTGAGGCCCGAGTAATGATCGGATGTGAGCAAATGCTTTTGGATTGTCAGCAAGACCG
>JAICIG010000508.1 GCA_025924495.1 Pirellulales bacterium
AAGCTGACGGAGTATTTCTTCCAGAAGGAAGGAATTACCGCGGTCACCAATGCGATGGTCCGCGAGATCAAGCCGGGCGAGATCGTACTCGAAGACGGACGCACGTTCCCCTTCGCCTACGCCATGCTCGCGCCGTCGTTTCTGGGAGTCGATGCCGTGCGAGCCTGCACCGAAATTGTCACGCCTGCCGGCTTCGTCAAAGTCAACGACTACTATCAGACGGAACCTTTTCCCAACGTCTTCGCCGCCGGGGTAGCGGTGGCCATGAGCCCGCCCGATAAAACGCCCGTGCCGTGCGGCGTACCAAAAACCGGCTACCTCTCCGAGCAGATGGCCGAAGTCGTGGCGCACAACATCGCCGCGTTAATCCATGGCGATCAACTGGTCGGCTTGCCGCCCGGCAGCATCGACGCTAAATGCGTGCTCGACGCGGGCAACACTGGCATCATCATGACGGCCGATCACTTCCTCGAGCCGCGCAAGCACGCCTGGCTCATCCCCGGCCCCGAGGCCCATTGGGCCAAGCTGGCCTTCGAAAAGTATTTCATGACGACGCATCGTCACGGCTGGATCTAACAGGCAAGCCGCCATCATAGCAGCACGTGCACGGCCGCTGTGCGAAACTAAGGGCGGCGCGCGGGCGATGCTTTCAGAACCCGTCCAGCGATTTCGGCCGCCACTGCAACAACGCGGCTCTAAGTTTCGCCCAAGTCTTCAAACAGGTCGTGCCCTAAGAGGTTGAGGACTTCTCGCCGGATCTCGGCGGGCTTCAGGCCGAACGTGCCCAGAATTTGAACCGCCGTATTCTCCGGATCGCGCAGCAACGCGAGCAACAGGTGTTCTGTGCCGACGTAATTGTGATCCAGGCTGCTTGCTTCATCCAGTGAATGTTCGATGATCCGCAGAGCGCGAGGCGTCAGAGGCAATTCGCGAAGCACTACCAATTCGACATTCGGTTTCACGAACTTCTCCGTGGCTATGCGGACTTGGCGCAAGTCGAGGTCAAAGTTTTTGAGTATATTCCCCGCCACCCCGGCGCCTTCTTTGAGCAAGCCGAGCAGGACATGCTCCGTACCTAAAAATGGATGATTGAATCTTTGCGCCTCTTGATTGGCGAGTTGCATGACCTTTCGAGCGCGATCGGTTAAGAAATCATATTTGCCTGGGCGCGGCTTCTTCGGCGGCGGCTGCAGACGCCAGCGAACGTCCTCCAAGTCTCGCTCATATTTCAAGGCCCTTTCTTCATCGCCGTGCGGATGCAGTTCGACCAGTTGGCCAAGCAGGTCGCGAATCGATTGACCGCATTTCACGCAGTGCTGTTTGGCATCCAGCGGCACTCCGCACCCGGGGCAGAACCAGCGCGCAAACTGGCGCCCGATTTGAACCGCCTCGCGTCGGGGCGAGTCGACGGGAAATCGCTCTCTCATCGTCTGGTGCATCGCCGGGCTGAACATCATATCGCCGGGGATGCAGGCGAACACGCCGTCGGCCAACGACATCTCTCGACCGCAAAAGGGACAGAACATGGCAATCTGCCTTCATGGCTGCAAGGGATTCACGGCTTCCCGGGTCGGCGAAAGCAGGCGAGCCGTCCCACAGCGTCGGCCCGCTATTCGGCGAAGGCAGCCGCAATCCGCAGCAAACTCATTCCAAATCGCGACCGAGGGTCCACGACTGATCCAGCGTCTCCCGCGTTCGCTCGATCAACCGCCTGGAAAGCTCCAAAGTTTCACGCGAAGCGTGCGTCAACTGCCGGCCTTGAGCAATGATTTCATGAGAGCTCAACGACTGCGACCTCGACCTGGAGACAGTATCCCGGGCTTTGAGAAACACCCGCAGCAGTTCCATCGGCGGAACCGGCTTGACCAGAAAGTCAAAAAAACCCGCCGCCCGCGCTTGTCGCTTCTGAGCTTCATCACCGGCGGCGGCCAAGGCAACGAAACGGGTCGCCGCCAGTTCTGGCTGTTGACGCAACTGGCGCACCAGGCGAAATCCATTGCATTGCGGCAACGACAGGCCGACCAACATCAGGTCGGGCTTGACGAGCATCGCCTTTTGCAGCGCCTGCTCGCCCTCATAAGCAAGATGCGGTTCGTGGCCCCACCACCGAAACTGCAGCGCCGTTTGAGCTGCGGCCGGTTCGTCGTTATCCGCTACCAATACGCACAAGCTGCCGGGCTTGCGACCGTTTTCCATACGCGGCCCCTTCAATGAGAGATGTGGGAAACATGACACCCGGAAGCGCAAACAGTGTCCGGGCATGAAGCGACGCGTTGACGGCGCGGCGCATTTGCCGCGATTTTCCGACGGTCTTTCTATCGATTTTTTTCTTCTAAAGCAACTACTTTTGGCCTACACATCAGGTTTCCGGCAAGCGCGAGAGGCCAGCTACAGGACGATTCGAGGCCGGACGGAATCCGCGACGCCGACGTTTGCTAATCCGGCGGCGTTTTGCTTCAACTCGCGTCCAACCGCAATAACCGGCGAGCGTTCGCCGTCGTAAGCCGGGCGAATTCGTCAAGCGATTGTCCCCGCTCGCGAGCCAGGCATGATGCCGTATGGATCAGGTTGGCAGGCTCGTTCCGTTTGCCGCGCAGCGGGTGCGGGGCGAGGTAGGGGCTGTCGGTCTCGATCAGAATACGATCGTCGGGAATCGATCGGGCCACCGCTCGCAACGAGTCGGACTTTTTAAAAGTGACCATGCCAGCAAAGCTGATGAAAAGCCCCAGTTCCAGGCACTCGGCTGCCGTTTCGCTTGTGCCAGTAAAGGAATGCATGACGCCCGCCAGCGGGCCGCGCGAGCGAGCCTCGCGGAGCATCGACAAAACTTCGGCGTCGCTGTCGCGCGTATGCACGATGAACGGCAAATCCGTCTTTTGCGACAGACGCAAGTGCCGGTCAAAGTAGTCCTGTTGCAGCTCGAGCGGTGCGTAATCCCAGTAGCGATCGAGCCCCGTCTCGCCCAGTGCCACAACTTCTGGCCGATCGACCAAGGCCAGTATTGCGTCCCAATCGCCCGCAGCCGCCTGGGCGCAATAGTTCGGTTGGATGCCGACCGCCGCATACAAGCCGGCGTGATCCCCAGCTAACTGCACGCAGGCTGCACTACTGCCGGCGGTCACGCCTACCGCCAAGATTGTTCCAATGTTCGCCTGTCGCGCCCGCTCGATCGTCTCGGCACGGTCGACGGCAAACTCGTCTTGATCCAAATGGGCGTGGGTATCGAACAATTCCGGCACGACAGCTACGCCCGAGTACAAACTTGAACTCAACCACGAGCAGGCGACCAGCGCAGCCGATCCGCTGCTCTGTTCACGCGGGCTGCGAATGCAATGCCTCGATCGCTTCGAGGTGAGCGCGCTCGGCGCCGAGCGCTTCCTCAGCCAATTCCCTGGCCTCGCGCTCTCCCGCCAACCGCGCAACACTCCGCTCGATGTCCGCGATATCCTGCCGTTGATAGCACTGCAACTCTTTCAGCAGGTAGTCGAGCGAGAGGAAGTGCGTATCCGTGAACTGCAACGGATACTCTCCTGGCTCGATCCGTCCGCCGAGATCGAGAATCAGTTCGCCAATCCGCTGCGACATGACGCGCTGGTCGGCGACAATGTTCTTCAGCGTCTCAACCGCCCTTTCATCATGTTGGCTGGTCCAGGGAGCAGCATCGGCCAGATACATTGGAAACGAGCGATACTCGATCTCCAACAGCCGATTGAGTTCTTCGATCACGTTCGCCTTACCGCTCACAGCATTCCACGCTCTGCTTGGCACGCGCGCCGCTTGGGCGCTTGTACGGTTGATCGATCTTAACATCTCAGGAGAGCAGGTGACGAGCCGCCGCTTGCGCCCATCGATTCAGGTCGTCAAAATACACGCCCAACACCAGGACCGGAAGCGTGATCAGCACGATGTAAACCCCGGCCGGCGAAACCAAGGGCAACCGGGCCGGCAACCGATCTTGGGGCTCCGGGTCGATCGTCATCACTTTGACGACCCGCAAGTAGTAGAACAGGCTAATCGCCGTATTCAGGCCGCCGATCACCAGCAACAGATATTGATGAGCCGAGACCAGGTAACCAAAGACCAGGAATTTCGCCGCAAAGCCGGCCAGCGGCGGCAAGCCGATCAGGCTGATCAAAATCAACGTGAAGCAGACGGCCACGCCGGGGCAACGACGGATCAGCCCGCTGTAATCGGCGATTTCCTCGCTACGGATCGCATTTCGCAAGAAGGCGACGATGGCAAACGCCCCCAAATTCATAAACAAGTACACACTGACATAAAAAGCCAGCGAAGCGATCGCCTGCTCGGCTTCGGCAGGCCGATCGCCCAACATCGAAACCGCGGCGGCCACCGGCATCATCATGTAGCCAGCGTGGGCAATCGTGGAATAAGCCAGCAGCCGCTTAATATTCGTCTGGCCGTAAGCAGCCAAATTGCCGAACGTGCAGGTGATTGCCGCAAACAGGCTAATCAGACCGACCAGATAGCGCCGTACCGGCGCCAAACCCGGGCTTGTCGCGCCGGGATCGGCCAACGGCTCTTCTTCCTGTTCGGCGACCGCTTGTTCAGCGGCAGCCGCCGCGGCCCGATAAGACGCCAGATGAGTTTTAGCCGCTGCCGCCGGCGCCTCGGCAACCGAGGGGGCCGGCGCCTCAACAGCGCCAGGCACATAGGCGAAGCCTAGTGCGACGCGGACCAGCAAACCCAACGCTGCCGCTTTCGAGGCTACCGACAGAAAAGCGTTCACTTCGGCGCTCGCGCCTTCGAACACATCGGGGCACCAGAAATGGAAGGGGAATGCCGAAAGCTTGAAAGCCAATCCGACCGAGACCATCAATCCGCCCAGCATCAACGCCGTGTGCCGCTCGGCCAGCACCTCGGCGGGCATGCTCGCCAAAAGCTGCGCCATGGTCGGCAAGTGGCACGTCCCCAAAGCGCCGGCCAACAGGCTGATTCCATACAACATCACGCCCGCGGCGCCGGCGCCATAAATCGAGTATTTCAGCGCGGCCTCGCTGCTTTGGCGGCGGCCTTTGAGGATGCCCGCCAGGGCGTACGATGGAACGCTGGCCATCTCGACGCCGAGAAATACCATTAGCAGGTGATTGGCCGAGGCCATGATGCACATGCCCAGCGTGCCGCCGAGAATCAACGTGTAGAAATCGGGGCTGTCTTCGCGATCAGGAATGCCCGACAGTCGCGT
>JAICIG010000509.1 GCA_025924495.1 Pirellulales bacterium
GCCGCCGCGCGCCTCTCCGCGGCGAGCGACCTCCGTTCCGAACTCGCGGCCGAGCGCTGGTCTAAACGTGAATCACAGCCGCTGGATGTTTTGGCGAGCGTGGCGAGTGGCCTCTCCACGGAGTACCTGCGCGAGGCCTGTGGCGATCAACCGTTCGATGCTGTTTTCGCCGATCCAGAGAGTCCCTGGGTCGACGAGAATGCCTTCGTCGATTTAGCGTATCGCTGTAAAGGGGCCATGCCTCCCGCCGCGCTGCGAACTCTGCTCGATGCCGTGCGTTCGGCGCCGGTTGGAGTTTCGAGTGAACTTGAGGCGATTACCGAGGAGGCTCTGCGTCAACTCGCCGACGTCGAGAACGCTTTGCGGCGGCCTTTTCAGCAAGGGCATGCCTTGGCCAACTGGCTTAGGATACAGATTGGCACGGTAGGCGCGCGCGTCGACCCCGATTCATTGTTGGCGAGTTGGAACGTCAGCCTAGGCAGCCACGACTTCGCGACACGGCGGCTTGATGCGGTCGCTTACTGGGCGCACGGCCGGCAGCCCGCTGTGCTCTGGAACACATCCGACAAGCACCAAACGAACGAGGGCGCGCGTCGCGCCACCGTCGCCCATGAGATCTGCCATTTGCTGGTCGACCGCCATGAGGCACTGCCTCTTTCGGCGGTCGTGGGAGGGGCTATGGATCGCCGGCTGGAACAACGTGCGAATGCCTTCGCGGCCGAGTTGCTTTGTCCGCGTCGAGAAGCCGGGGCCGAGTACCGGCAGTGGCGAGACGTGGCCGCGGCGCTCGACAGTCTCACCCATCGGTTCGGCGTCAGTAAGGAGCTTGCCAGTTTGCAGATCGCGCAGTCCGACGCCGTGCAGGATGCCAATCACCAGCGCGATCTCGAGGAAGCAGGCCCGCCGGGGGCGTTTTATCCTTGGGGCCGCGGCTCGCCATAATTCATATGGATTCCAACGGTCGCAATCCCACGTTGCGCTTGAGCGACGCCGAGGCAATCAAGAGAACGCTCGCCAAGTTGGCGTCTGCGTGGAAGAAAGGGACCGCGTACCATTCGGCCATGTCGCAAATGAAGCTGCACCCGGCCTACCATCAGATCCTTGCGTACCGTTTCGCCGCGGTGCCGTTAATTCTGTCGCGGATGCAGAGAGGCGAAGGGCGATGGTTCGACGCCCTGGAAACGATTACGGGCGAGAACCCGGTGCCCGCGGAGCGCCGCGGCGACGTCAGGGCGATGATCGACGCCTGGCTCCATTGGGGCCGCCATGGCGGATACGTGACGTGAAACGCTGCTGGCTCCAACGGCGAAACAGGCACCAAGTCAGTATCAGAGTGTGCTCGCCGACAGCTTCAAGGCAACCTCGTCCAGCCGAATGGCGCCGATCGTTGGCTTGCGATTTCCAATGAACGCGCTCCGATCGACGAGACTCGGATCACCGCTCTGTACCGTGTGCAGGAACAGTTGGCAGATCGTCGTGCCGGGCTTGATCGTTACGGGGACCTCTCCGACGTTCGTTAGCTCAAGCGTCAAACAGCCAGTGAAGCCTGGGTGAACCCCGGTGGCAGTGGCGATGATTAAGCCATGCCTTCCCCAAGACGATCGGCCTACCACGTATCCCGCCATGTTGCTCGGCAACCGTATCCATTCAAGTGTCACCGCGAGCACGAAGGCACGTGGGTGCAGGAAGAACGGCTCGCCAAACGACACGTAGTGGTATTTCGAAAGCTGCGATTCGCTGGGTGGTGTGGCCTGCTGATCGTAGATGTCCAGGTGTGGAAGGCGGCTCCCCCGGAATACTTGGAACCAGCAGCCCAACCGCAAGTCAATCGAAGCCGCCCCCGACGTCCGCAACGCTGACAGGTCAGGCGCAGGCCGAAACGCTAACGGGTCGCTGGGGTTGTCCGGATTTTCGAGTTGCTGCGCGATCTTATCAGCTCGCAGGATCATGGAACGCCGATCCTTTCGCAATATTCCGCGACTTCAAAGCTCTTTAGCAACAGGTCATTCAGGACGCGAATGCGATCGGCTTGGTCGATCTGCGGCCAATCCGCCCAGAGCTTTTCGTCGTGGGAGCACTCCCATCCGGCATTAACGATGTCCGTCAGCGGCTTGTTATCAGCGCCTGGCATAACCATTTGCAGATCCTTGCGGATGGTGGCCACGTTTTCCGGCGACTTCTTCGGAACCGACTTGCTGTCGGCCAACTTTACGGCAGCGTCGATCGCCTGCGGTGCCACGACGCTCACTGCTGCATCGGCGATCGACGCAAGAAGCTTCACCACAGGATTCGAGGGATCGAGTTGCGAGTCGAACAGAGCAGCGTAATTCGGTGGGACGGCGACGCCTATCGCTCGGGCCGCCTCAAGGAGGTATTTTACTCGCGCCTCGATGGTCGGATAGATGGGCGATCGCTCGCCCGGTATACACGGCGAAAGGAGATAGGCGAAGGCGTGCAGGTATGCCTCCGAGAATAATCGGAGTCCCATCACATCGCAGAAAATCTCTTCGAGCTGCCGCTTGGCGAACACGTGTGCCGGCAGCCACGTGTGCTGGACGAACATGTTCGTGAGCAGGTCGCTCTGCGACGTATTCGGGTAAACCTGCTGGTATTCGCCCCAAAACCTGTTCTTCAGGGCCTTCAGCACCTCCTCGCGCAGAACTGTGTCGAACGACTTCCCAAGATCCTGCTGGTTCCAGACATTGTGGCCAAGCTCGTGCCCCGCCAGGGAAATCAACAACGGATTTGACGATTCAAATGCGGGCACGCCGATCAAGACGAAATCCGGCAGGTCCGCGGTCGGCAGATAGACGAACGGCGAATAATCCCACTCCGATGAGAGCAGCAGCTTCGTGTCCGGCCCGAGCAGCCGGCGCGCGAGGCGCAGCACGGGGGCATAAGTTTCAAAGGCGTTTCGCACGTTGGTCGCGCGCAGCACGAACCCAAGAAATGGCGTGTAGATAAACAAGACGCTTAATGACTGGCTGCAGGCGTTCTTGGCGACCGGGAGGCTTGACCTAACGGTCAGTTTGTCGAGCAACCCACGCTGCTGGCGGAACACCTTCTCCAACTGCAACAGCGCGTCACGAATCTGGGCGTACGGAAACTCTGCCTGCTTCAGCCGCTCAATCTCCTCGATGGCCGCGTCGTATCGCCGCTTGGCGTATTCGACAAACCTCACCGATTACCTCCGGTAGGGATGCGGTGGACGAACGTCGAAAACGAGTTGCCGAAAAGCCGCGGCCGATTGGGAAAGGGCCAGGCAAAAGGCCAGCGACCGATGGAGCGACTCACGCTCATCTCCCTCGTTTGCGGTCGACAGCCGCTCGGCAATCTGCTCAGTCCGCCGGAAAAGTTGGCTCAAAATGGTTGCAGGGTCATCGCCCGCACGTGCGAACGCCTGGGCAAGCACCATCCCGGTCTCCGTGTCGACCTGCAGGCCGCACGCGGGCTGGTCTGGCGCCGGTTTATCCAGAGATTGCGTTAGGCGCTGGCCGAGTTGACGTACCGCTTCTAGGGAGGTCGGCTCTCCATTGATGAGCAAGTCCAACTCGATGGCGGCGTCCGAGGCGAGAGCAGAGAGATCGGGATCCAGTGCGTTAACGAGCATCCTAGGTCTCCTGAAGTCCGTGCGTTAGGTTTCCGCCCGCGTGCCTACATCGTCATCGGCGGACGGTGGCTTTTCAAGCCCCTCCGGCGCCAAAGCTTCGCCTTGTACCGGTTGTACGTGCGTCTGGCTATATGGATCGATCTCCTATGACACGCAAATTTGGGGTCGGATGATGCGGTGCTGCTCCACCGAAGCCCCCGTCCCTGTCGACGGAATCCTAAAATAAATCGCCACGCGAGGCTGAACTGCCCGTTCTGCCTTTCGCGCGAGACTTCTTGCGACCGCGCCGCTCGGTGCCTGCCGCTTCGGCCGCTATTCCTGCTAGCCGCTCTTGCTCGGCGCGTTGGGCGTTCAGGGCCAGCAGGCGGGCGAGGACTTCGTCGCGGAAGTCGTCGGGCCAGCGGTAGCGCCAGGGCTTGCGGCGGGCGCGGCGGCCGGGGGCGGGTTCGTCGTCGTCCGCGTCGTCTTCGTAGTCGAGCAGAAAATCGCAGGTGGCCGTCGCCGCCAGGTCGTGCCAACCGTAGGCTTCCAGCACCGCCCCGTCCATCGCCGCGTGCAGCTCCCGCAGCTTCAAAATGTCAGGCGAGCGCTCGTCGTGATCGTGAAAGCGGTTGTAGGTCTTGGTGAGACCTTCGTTGTTGCGGACCATCAAGGCGGCGCGGAACTCGTAGTAGTCGCGGCCGGCGGATTCGAGAGCGGGGAGAGTTGCTAGTTGCTGGTTGTTAGTTGTTAGTGAGGACCCAGCCGCCGCTTCGAGCACGCCTGCGGGAAACGGGACTGTCTCGAAGCAGTCGCTTGGCGTGTAGCGTTGTCTTTCTTCAAGAGACGAACTGAAAAAGTGAACCCAGGCGTCGTGAGGCCGAGATTGAAGGCAGCCAATCACATCGTAGCGGTCATAGGCAACGACATTTGCTGGGCCGGCGACGATCGTGGTCGCCGGCACAAAAACGGGCGAAAGCCACTTGGAAACGAACGGAATAAGTATGATTCGCTGCATTCCCTCGATGGCCGCAAGCATCTCGGCTCGCGGGCGCAAAAACTGCCACCATTTTTCGCGGCCGCCCTCGTCCTTTTGCGCCATCCGATTCGGCTTAACCTTCGTTTCGACGATCCGCATCAGATCAGGCCAGCGCCGCGATTCAGGCTCGGACATCCCGCCGAAGTTAATAACGTAGCGATGATGGGCTTGAATCGGGCTGTCGTTGACTTCCTCGCCACCGATATACGGAAAGATTCGCTCTGCATTGCGCGGGTCTTTCTCGATCAGTCGATGCATTTCGATGAGCGTATTGGCAACGCCGTCGTTGGCTGTGTCGTCGAACGTGAACCCCATACCCAATACGATGCTACCCTGGAAGCTCTTGCCTTCATTTTCATGAAGCTTTTCGGGATCATCATGTCCGCCAGCGTGAAACAGATATGCTGAGATCATCGGCACCTCACGGCCATCTAGCAGGTACGGCGGTCGCATCTGGCCCCTGTAGACATGCACGACGCTGACGACTACGGCGGCGAGACCGGGCCATTTGTAGCGCTTGCGGGCCGCGTAGATCGTGCCGCCGTGCGTGCAGATCCA
>JAICIG010000510.1 GCA_025924495.1 Pirellulales bacterium
AAGTCGTGTGCTTGGGCGACTGTGGCCGCTTGCTCTATTTCTTCGTGGCTCGCATGGCGGGCGGCGTAGCCGATGTTTTCGGAAATCGTCCCGTCGAACAGAAAGATGTCCTGCTCGACAATTCCGAGCAAGCGGCGGTAGCTATCGACCTCGATTTCACGTAAGTCGACGCCATCGAGTTCGATCCGACCCGAACTCGGATCGTAAAACCGCGCGACCAGGTTGCAAAGCGTCGTCTTGCCTGCGCCGCTCGGTCCGACGAGCGCGATCATCTGGCCTGGCTCGGCTTCCAAGCAAATATCCTTCAAGACGAGTTCGTTCGCGCCGGGATATTGAAAGGAAACGTGAGCTAAACGGATGCGCCCTCGCACTTCAGCGGGCTGGACGGACTTCGCCCCGGGCACGTTCGGCATTTCGCGCGGTTCTTCCAGCAAGTCCAACACGCGGTCGAGGCCGGCCAGACCGCCTTGCAGCGTGGTGGCGCTTTCGGCCAACACCGCGAACGGTTCGAGCAGCATGGTCAAATAGACCAGGAACATCATCAACTCACCGAGAGACAGTCGCCCGGCGAGCACTTCGCTGCCGCCGTACAGGAGCAAACCGGCCGAGGCCAGCGGAATGATCGCATCCCAAACGATCTCTACGCCGCGCGCCCACCACCAGGCGCCAAGTTCCTGGCGCGCCATCAACTGATTGCCGCGCGAAAAGCGGCCGGCCTCGCTGCGCTGGCGGCCGAAAGCGCGCACCACGCGCATGCCGCCGAACGCCTCCGTCGCGTGGCTGTCAATCTCCTGTCGCTGCTTGCGAATGTCGCGATGCAACGGTCGGATGCGATTGATCCAGGTGCGATGGCTGAAATAAACCGCGGGCAGCAGCACCAGCGAGCCGACAAGCAGGCGCCAATCTACCCAGGCCAGCACGAGCATGCTGCCCAGCAACTGAATGATGGCCCGCCACGGGTTGTACAGCATGCTGAACACCAGATCGCCGACGCCGCCGGCATCTTCGCGCAACACGCTGGCTACGCCGCCCGACTTGAGTTGATACACGCGATGCAGCGGCAATCGGGAGGCATGGTCGAACAGCCGCCGTCGGACCGAAGTTTGCACTCGCTTGGCGGCGCGCGTGGCGTGCCAGCGACCCCAAATGTGAACAATCGATTGCACCAAGGAAACTACCAGCACGCCGGCAGCAACTGCCCACAACAAGCGGCCCTGGCTGCCATCCAGATGCAGCCGTTCAGCCCAGGGGCCTGTGAGCGGCTTGGCCCCCAGCACGTTATCAATCACCAGCTTCGTGGCCGCTGGAGGCAACAGCTTTAACAGCGTCGACACGGTCAACGTGCCCAATGCAAAGCAAATTTGCAACCGCAGGCCGTCGAGCAGGCCCCAGAATCGGCGCAGCAAGGTGGCAAACGTGCGGTTCTTCGGGGCAACCGGGCGCGTCACGCCGTGCACCGAGCCCGTGAATTTAAGTTCGCCGGCCAGCCGGCGACGTACAAGGTCGCGTCGATATTCGCGGAAACGCAGACGGCTGGAACGAGCAGGCAATGACATGCTGAGCGGGCCTAGGTTCTTGCCGGGCGAGAAGCTCGCAAACGCCGCAGTCCACTCGCGCATGCGTCGCGCAGGCCCCCGAATCACCGGCGGGTCAAACAAGTTCTTTGCCTGCATTATATGAGAGAGGCCTCCCGGTGTGGCCGGCGGATAGACAGAAGGCATGCCGGGTTGTGAGTTATCGAGGCCCGACCATGGACAAGTTTCGGGCGCCATCACCGCTTGCTAACGAAGTTCCCTTTCCCGCCTTGCCGGCCCGCCGGGCGCTTGCTAACCACATTCGATAGGGCCGGTTGCGGCGAATTAAGCAGGAGACGAGACCGCCCAGGGGGGAACCGATCCGCTGGGCGCCAGGCGCTCAGACGGGCGGATTGCTGACCGCGGCCCCCTCGACTTGCGAGGGCTATGTGAGAGCGTCAAAGCGTTTTTAGCCCGAAAACAGGCCGGTATGGCATTTGCAAAAAGCTTTGAGTCGATAGAACTTCGAACTCGACAGTTCGAGTCGGCCGAGCAAGGGCTGTGAACTCTTGCTGTTCAAGCGGCGAACGCAGCTCAGCAGCGATGCCGGCCAGCGAAGTTCTGCGGCCACAGGGCGGCCGGAAAGCGTTGGAAGAAAGGATTACTCAGGAGGCGTCCGAGTGGCGGAGGACGCGAGGCAGTTTGTTCGCCGTTGGCGGACGAAAAGGAAGGAAGGAATACGATGGACCGGACGCTAAAGATCGCCCTGGCTGACGATGATTCGCGCTTGCAGACGTTTTTTGCGCATCTGCTCAAGATGCTGGGACACCAGGTCTCCGTTCAAGCAGGTAATGGCGAGGAACTCGTAGCAGGATGTCTCCAAGAATCCCCCGAGTTGATCATTACTGACATGCAAATGCCAGTTATGACGGGTCTGGATGCCATTGATCGCATCTGGGACCGGCAATGGATTCCGGCCATTCTTGTCAGTGGAGTCCCCGAATCGCAATTGTTCGCCGCGCGCCCACCGGCCCTGCGGCCGCTGTATCTGGCAAAGCCCGTGCAGCTGCGCGATCTCACCGCTGCCATCGAGCGGGCAACCTTGCCGCTTCACCGGCAGACGAGTCCCAGCGGCATGAAACAGCCGCGATTCACGGCTGTCAGGCATGCCGCTGGGTCGTCGCAACGTCATCTCGGCGGTGCGGGTTCCGCCGATTCGGCTGGCTACCGGGCGGCCATCAATTCGAGTGCGGGACCGATTTCAGCCGAGCCCTCCTGAGCGCATCGCTCGCGCATCAGGCGTTCGTAGACTTCTTGGCGATGAACCGGCACTTCAGCGGGGCCGCTGAAGCCGAGTTTCACCTTATCGCCCCGAACCTCCAAGACGGTGACCGTGATGGTCCCGCCGATGACAATTTGCTGTCCTTTGAGTCGAGATAGAACCAACATGCCTGAAACCTCCTTGCTGGCGTAGAAATACGATTTCGTGGGTCCTCTAGGGCTGCGCCGAACCATTCCGGCGGCCCGAATGCCTTCAGCCAAGGCGCTCGGAGCATAAAAAAACCCCCGCAGCGATTAGTTACGCGGCAGGGGCATTCACAACCCAGTTGACTTGTCCGCCATGAACAAGGTCGATGGGGCCAAGCGTAATTCGGGTGGGGAATGCGAGTCAATAGCAGAATTCGGACCAGCAGAAAATTTTTATGAAATTGCCGCGCGAATGCTAGCAGTGCTGGCTAGTGTTACTCGTCCGAAAACATACGATGCTGCTCGCACCACGCTCGATCATTTCGAAATGAGCCTTCACGAAGTCGAGCGCAATCGCGCCGGGCTCCCTTCCCAGAGGCCGCCCGGCGGCAACCGCTCGCCTTTCGCGAGCAGCGACAAATCGCCCAGCGTCGCGCCGGGCTCCATGATCGTGTCATACAACACGAGCGAGAGTTCCCCGACCGACGAGCGCCCGCCGACGCGAACGTGCGACATTTTCATGACCCGATCTTCGAACAAGTGGGTCTGCAGGGTGCAATCCTTGTTAAGCGCTGCATCGTCGCCGATCTCGACCAGGTCATATTCCGTCATGTCGCTCGTATTGAGAAACACGCGTGCGCCAATCTTCGCCCCGAGCAGCCGGAAAAACCAGCACAAAAAGGGCGTACCAGCCAGCTTGCCGGTGAGGAATAGATCGGCAAGGTGCTCATGCAATGCCGCGACGAGTTCCGTGCGCCAGACGAAGGCGCTCCACAGCGGACGTTCGCCCGGCTGGTAACGACCGACGAGCATCCATTTCGTCAGCACGACGAACAGCGCCGCCGCAATGCCTCCCGCGGCATACAGCAACGGGAAGACGAGCAGCAGTTCCCAAACGTGCAGCTCCTCGTGAATCAATAGCACGACCGACAGCAGCACGCTGGTGATGGCGATGAAGCAGCTTGAGGGCAACACGGCGCGGCAGTATTCGATCAGCCCGCGCAACAGCCACAGCTTGCGCGCGGGGCGGAACGTTTGTTCCAACGAAAACTCCGTGCTGCGTTGCCGCACTGGTAAGAAAAATGACGGCGAACCGAGCCACGATGTGCCGTCTTGTTCGGCGCCGGGCATCGCGAGCGGCGGCGCCGACAAACAACCGATCAGACAGTCGTCGCCGATTGTCGCGCCCGGCGGCAGCAGCGCGCTATTGCCGATGAACGAACGCTTCCCAATCCTCGTGCGGGCGATGGTCAACTGTCCGCCTTCCACGCGCGCCGCACCCAGCGAAACGCTGTCAGCGATGAAGCTCTCTTCGCCAATTTCCAACAGGTCAGGGCAAATCGACGAGGCGGTGGAGACTTCGGCTCGGCGACCGAGCCTTGCGCCCAACAGCCGGTACCATGGGTTCAGATAGATGGTGGCATAGAGTGGCCCCAGCACGTCGAGGCTGAGCTCCATCAGTTGGTCGAAGAACCATTTGCGCCAATAGAAGAAGCTATCGAGGCGATAAGTTCCAGGCTTGATCCGGCCCAACAGCAGCCATTTCAGTGCGGCGATTTCCAAGCAGAGAAACACAATGAACGACGTGGCGACCAGCGGCGAAACGATCACATACGAGTAGTAATCGTCATGGTAGTTCAACCGATTCATGACAATCATGCCCGGAAAGATCGCGGCCATCACCAGCACCGGAAAGATCATCACTCCCAGCGCCGCGGCGGCTCCGAACAAAAAGCGCCGTAAGAGGGACGGACGTCCGAACTCGACAGGCGCTGGCGCGTCGGCGGCAACGACGGGACGCGCTGGCGACCCCGCCCAATGCTCCCCGGCCGGCAAGCGTCGGCCGACGGACAGCAGGGAAAGATCTTCGAGCTTGGCGTCGTCCTCGAGCGTGGCATGCTCTCTGACCACGGCGCGCGTGCCGATGAAACAGCGCTCGCCGATCGCGACCGGTCCAATCGAGAGCCAGCCGCGTTCGACCGAACAGCCGGCCAGGCTGGCTTCAGCGCCAATGGCCGAATCGGCGCCAATGGAAAGCAAGTCGAAAGCCTCACAATCGCTGCTGCCCAAGTGGACATTGGCGCCGATCTTGGCGCCCATCAGGCGAAAGAACCAGGCCAGCAACGGCGTGCCGGCCAGATAATCAACCGGCACGGATGACACAACCGCGTTGACAAACCACCAGCGAA
>JAICIG010000511.1 GCA_025924495.1 Pirellulales bacterium
CACTAAAAAGCCCGTGCCCTCGTTTGCGTTCAACACATCGCCTGCCAGTTGCTCGCGCACGAACTGATCGTAGGGCTTGTCTTCGTTGAAGGCCGACACCACATAATCGCGGTAACGAAAGGCATTGACGTAGGCCAGGTTTTCATCGAGCCCGTTTGAGTCAGCGTACCGCGCCACGTCGAGCCAATGCCGGGCCCAACGCTCGCCGTAATGAGGAGAGGCCAGCAATCGATCGACGACCGTCTTAAACGCATCGGGCGACTCGTCGGCCAGAAACGCCGTCACCTCCTCGGGCGTCGGCGGCAGGCCCGTCAGGTCATAGCTTGCCCGGCGGATGAGCGTACGCTTATCCGCTCGCGGCGCCGGCGCCAGCCCTTGAGCTTCGAGCCCGGCCAGGATGAAACGATCGAGGGGCGACGCCGGCCAGGCGACGTTCTTGACGTGCGGCAAAGGCGGTTCGGCCGGCGGTTGAAAAGCCCAGAACGATCGCTGCTCGTCAGTGATCGCCGGTCCGGCGGCAGCGGATGGGGCGGCAGCGGCAGGTTCGGCATTCGGCCAAGGCGCTCCGCGCCGCACCCATTCAGCGAGTACGGCGACCTCGCTCTCAGGCAGCTTGCCTTTGGGCGGCATCTGAAAGACCTGCCCATAGCGAACCGCATCGATCAACAGACTGCTGTCCGGCTTGCCAGGCTCCAGCGCCGGCCCCGAGTCGCCGCCCGCCAAAATCGCAGCTAAAGAATCGAGCCTCAGCCCTCCTTTCTGCTGCTTGGCCCCATGGCATTCATAACAGCGGGCCGCGAGCAGAGGACGCACTTTCTTCTCAAAGAATTCCACAGTCGCCGGATCAGGCGGGGAGGTGGGGATGGTTGTTTCGGCGGCGGATACTGATGAGATGGCTAGGCACGCGAAGAAAATCAGCCAAGCGGCCGTCGCGACTTTGACGTTGCCCAGGTCAATGTCGAGCGTTATCAGCAATTTGGCTGGTCGGCCTCCGGGCATGGCGACTACTCAGAAGATTCGTGCGGCGGGGAACGAACTGCAACGGCGGGAGTCACGTCAATATGCTTCTTAATATAAGCGGTTGTTTATCTGGCGTGAAGTTTTGTTCGATAAGAACGAGCTGTCGTAGGGAAAAATCAAGGGCGATGTGTCGAGCTGTCGATCATCGCTCGACGGAGGGAAGCTCCGTCATGGCGAATTGAGTCGCTCGGGGCGCCTTGGGGGAATAGCTTCGGCGATGGCTCAGCGTCAAGCAACAGGAACACCGCAGAATTCCGCCGGTTAAACCTCGCCGCCACATCGGCAGTGGAATTCTTTGTCTTCGGTAAAGCTGTGCGGGCCCCAGCCCTCGTTCACAAACGAATCGCAGGTGAAGTGTTCAAACACGGTTTCCAGGTGATGGCGCGACCTGCCATGGCAGCACAGCCCCCAGTCTTCATTGAACGGCGCGAAGAATGAGCAACCGCCGCAATGCTGGCCAAGCTCCTGTGCTTGCAGCTTTAAATGCGGCTCGTCGGGCCATCCAAGCTTGTACAGATCTGCCGAACGATGGTTGGACCAGTTATCTATAATGATGGTGTTTCTGTTCATAGCAACGCGGCGCCATCAGGCACTCATCCATTTCTACGCCGAATGCGAGCCCTCACGCCTCCGGCGGCAGATCCATCGCCGGATTCTGTTCGAAGAAACCATCGGGCTTGAGCATGAAGCCGAGCGAGGCGACGGGCATGACGGGCCAGTCTTCGGGGCGCGGTGCGTGGGCGTGCCCGAACACGTACCACACCGCCAGCGAGGTCCCCTCGATGCTGCGATTCGCTTTCGTCCAGCTCGGCAGGCCGTCGCCGGTGGGATGCTGGTTCGGATAATCGCCGGCTGGATAGCGCTCGGCGGCATCGTAGGGCGTCACCCAAAGTTGATGTGCGATGAAGCCGGCCCGTTTCATAACTGCGGCGTCGGGCTGGATGAGCGCAGGACAATTCTCACCGGCGATCAGCCGATAGCCAACCGGCTGGGCCAGCCGGTTCTTGCGCTCACGATTCACGATCCGCCAGAAGCGGGCCGAGGCGCTATTCGTCGCCCGCTGCGCCGCTTGCTCGCTGGCCAGAAGCGTCGATTCGGCCCGGAAGGCGTTGCCGTGCGGGTTTTCTGGCCCGCGGGGCAGCGAGACCATATTGACTTCGTAGACCGAGTTCGCTTCGCCATCGATTGCCGTATCGAGCCGCGCGGCAAAAATATGCTGATGAAACGGCGCCTTGAGCTGTGGCGCAATTTCAACGCCGAACTGTGGCGGCTCGCCGGGCGAGAGGGCCGTCGTGTGCATGATGCCGGTCAGCTTCACCTCGCACTGAATCGAGCCGTCCTGGTAGAAGTGCCAGAAAAAGCCGTACTCGTAATTGCCCACGGTGGCGATGAACGAAACGGAAAGCCGTCGCGAGCGGCGCGATTCGCTTTGCCCGGTGCGCCAATCGGTATGTTTCCAAAGCAACCCGGCGTCTTCTTCGTGCAGGCAAATGGCGTTCTTGATCGTGATCGGCCGACCGCGGCTGTCGGTCAGATCGGCATCGAGATATCGCACGGCGCCCAGGCAGTCGCAGCCCAGCACCAGCGAGTTGGCCATCATGCCGATGCCGTACTCGCCGATATCGAAAGCGTTCTTGCGATAGCTGCGCTCGCTCGGGTCGCCATAGGGAACCACCATCTCGCAGACGCTCGCCCGATAGAGCACCGGCCGCTCGCGCTTACCGTCACGATAACTGACCGTGTGCAGCACCAACCCTTCGCGCGGGTTGAAGCCGATGCGGAACCGCCACTTCTGCCACTTGACCTCGCGTCCTTCCAGCGTGAAGCTCGGCCCCTCGGGCTGCGAGATCTGCAGCGGCTTGAGGTCGGCGCGAGTTTCGCGGATATATTCGCGGGCCCAATTGCCGGCCGTCGGCGGCAAGGGGACGACGCCATAGTCTTCCACGCGCACGACTTCCATCTTGGCGAGATCGACGACCGCCACCACTCCCTCGAGCGGGCGGGCGTAGCCGTTGTCGTGCGGCTCGCTGCGCACCCAGCACAAGGCGCGCGACAAACGCTTGCCTTTGTCCTCAGAGGGCTCTTGACCATACATGCCGGCCGACCACGGATCGACCATTACCAGATCGACGTCGCGCACGCCGCGCTTTTCCAGTGCCGCGCGGAACTCCGCCGAGCGCTTGATGGCGGCCTCGCACTCGACGAACTCGTCGAGCATGATCGGCGGCTGCAAACCTGCGGCCAGCGGTTCATAACGAGACATTTTCGCCTTGCCCAACTCGATCGTCGCTTCAAAGGCTTTTCCTGTCGCGGTATCCATCACTAGCGCCGAAGCGCGGCGCGCCAATGGTTTGCCGGGACGGTAGGCGGCCATCTCGGGGCGCGACGGCTCCGCGAGCGTGACGGTGACAAACCGCCACGAATCGCCGAGCTGCTTTTCTTGACGAAGCGTCGCCACGGCCGTTTCGATTTCCGCTTGAGTCAGTGGATCGAGCGGATGCGCTGGCTTGATAGACGCGACCTGTTTTCGGCCGTTCTCCGCCGCTGAGGCGTGAGAAACCGCAAAACGCCCTGCCGCCCAGACGGCGGCCGTCGCGGTCGAGGCGCCGAGGAACGAGCGGCGCGAAAAGGCGCTGCCCGATGGGCAGGGATCATGCTCGCTTTGCGACATGGTTAGATGCTCCTGACTAATAGCCGCAAGCTTTGCTGTATTGCCAACCCCGAATGCCGAGCGGCAGCTTAAATACGGCCTCTTTCGCCGCCACCGTGACGTACAGATCGCCGTTAAAGAAGTGGACGTTGGTCGCCTGACTGCCGCCGGCCGGATACGTGGTCAGCAGTTTGCCGCTGGGGACCTCGATCACGTGCACGACTTCCCCGGTCCACATGCCGAGATACATCCGGCCGAACTCATCGAACACGAAACCATCGGGCACGCCGACCTTCGCCGCGAGTTTTTGGAAATCTTCGGCCGAGAGTTCGGCAGGCGAACCAGCCGGCTTGAACGAAATCAGTTCCCGCTGGTTCTGGCCGCGGCCATCGACCAGATCGAGAATCATCAATCGCAGTCCTTCGGAATCGGCTGTTACCAGGTGCTTGCCATCGGGCGTAACGCCGATACCGTTCGAGCCGATCGGCGACGGGTTGAGCCGGTCGATTGAACCGCCGGCCTTGTTAATCCGATAGACGTTCTTCTGCCCTGGATTGGCGAAGTAGATATTGCCTTGCCGATCGAGGGCCACATCGTTGAGCCCATTGAGCCGCACGCCATCGACTTCGCGAGCCAGCACTTCGACCTTCTGTCCGTCCTTGCTGATTCGCACGATCTGCGACGTGCCCGTTTCGGCGCCGATGATGTTGCCATCGTCATCAATCTTTAGCCCATTGCAACTCGGCAGCCGATCGCCATCAGCAGGCAGCTTCTTTCGCAGGGCGACCAGAACGCTCGCTGCGCCATCCGGCGTGATCTTGCCGATGGTGCCCCACTCGCGATAGTTGACCACATACAGGTTCCCCTCGCGATCGATCGCCGGCCCTTCAGCGAAGGCAAAGCCCGTGCAGTACATCGTGGGCTTGATCTTCGACGGGTCAGGCAACGGCGTTGGCGCCGGTTCTTTGGCAATGGCGGCATTGCCCGCAGCATGGAAGAGCGAAAGCAAGACTACGGCGGCGGCAAGGAAGCGAATCATGGCAGCATCTCCAGGCAAGGATCCCGGCGGATAGTATAGCCGGCAGCGGGGCGGTTGCTAAAAGGAAAGCACGGCGGCGGCGTTCTATTAAGATGTCGCCTGCTCGTCGGGAACGAACCTGGCAATGTTTGCCTCCGGCATCAGCCGGGGGCGCAAAACCTATATTTCTGTCGTCAGCCGATTTGTTCCGGCGCCTGGTCGCGCCTAGTGCATGATACTGTTTCTGTCTGGCATTGTTTGCGGTAGCCGCAAAGGAGCAGGTACATTCCATGTGCCGTCCGCTGGAACTTGCGTTGGCCATGGACCAAAAAGCGCCGGTCAACCTCAGCCGGCTTTAGCCGGCTTCTTCGTTTGAGCATTGTCGGAGCTTCCAAGGCCGGCTGAAACCGGTAGCACGACATTTCGTTGTCGGCATTGCTACCACTAGCTGAAGCTAGTGGCAAACAAAGATGCATATC
>JAICIG010000512.1 GCA_025924495.1 Pirellulales bacterium
AAGTTGCCTGCTCGCCCGGCGACTGGTTGAAGCGCAAGTCCCGTATATCCAGGTGAATTGGAGCCAGTACGTCGAAGCCATGACGCCGAACTGCGATTTCGGCTGGGATACGCACATCTATAACTTCGAACTGCTGGCCGATCGCCACGGACCGATCTTTGACCGCGCCTTCTCGGCGCTACTCGACGATCTGGGCCAGCGCGGCCTGCTCGGGTCGACCTTGGTGGTGGCGATGGGCGAGTTCGGCCGCACGCCGCGAATCAACGCCCAGGCCGCTCGCGATCACTGGCCGCAGTGTTACTTTTCGCTCTGGGCGGGCGGCGGCGTGCAGCCGGGACGCGTGATCGGCGAAAGCGACAAGCTAGGCCAGGAACCCGTCACTTCGCCGATTTCGCCCGCGATGGTGGGGACGACAATTTGCGAACTGGCGGGGCTCAGCTCGCAAACTCGCGCCGAAATGAAAGTGCTGCCCGGCGGCCAGGTGATCCATGAATTGCTCTGATCGTCAGTTGCCGAGCGACGCGGCATCAAAGCGAAAATACCCTGCACTCGCTGCGCGGGGCAGCGCCGTCTTAAGCATCGCGACGCTGCTATGGGTCGCGATCGTCGGAGATTTACTTGTTCCTGCAGTCGCCTGCGCCGCCGACGCGACCGAACCGACGACGGCTCGCTCGCAGCCGGTTCGCCTGACGACCGACGGGCGGTTGAAGATGGATCCCGTATTCACTTCGGCCGGGACGGAACTGGTTTTCACCGTGCTGGAGAAGGCCGATCAGACCAGCCTGATTAAGCTGCGTCTGCCGGACGGCGCCCAAGAGCGATTCAATCCGAAGGCGACGACTTCAGAGTTCGAAGCCGCCTTCTCGCGTGACGGACGCTACTGTTCTTACGTGCAGAATCGCGGAAATCTCAGCCTGCGGCTCGTCATCCGCGACTTGCTGCATGATAAAGAGTCGATATTCGATCCCGGCGGCGGGTTTGCCGGAATGCGTCATCCAACGTTTGCTCTCAATTCGAGCGGCCTGGTCGTCAGCAACCCCGGCAGCGGCGGCCAACAATTACTTGCTATTGGGCTCGACGGGCGGCGCGGCAAGGAGCTGACCCAAGGCGAATCGCTTAATTGCTGGCCCGCTTTCTCGCCCAATGGAAGACAGATTGCCTTCGGCTCCAGCCGTGACGGCGATTTCGATCTCTATTTGATGGACGCCGATGGCAGCAACGTCAGCCGAATCGTCGCCAGTCCAGGCCGCGACATGCGGCCGGCCTGGTCGCCCGATGGGCGGCGACTCGCCTTCACCAGCGCGCGAGACGGAAACCCTGAGATCTATGTCATCAACGTCGACGGCAGCGGAATCGTGCGGCTGACCGAGAATCCCGAGCAGGACGATTTCGCCGCCTGGCATCCTGACGGGCGACGGCTGACGTTCGTGTCCGAACGTGCGGGGAAGTTCGACCTTTACTTGTCGGACGTTCCCGCGGATTGATTTTCGGGCCCGATTGCCTGCACCTGGTAGCCGCTTTCGCCGTTCCAAACGTGCAAGATGCCGTCGCGGCCTCCGCCGAAGATCAATTTGCCATCGATTGTTCCGACCGCGGCGTGCATGAAAGATGCGCCATCGCGAAACGCGCGTACGTCGCGCTGGCTGCTGGTACGATGCAGCCGCACGGAGCGGTCGCCGGAGCTGGCCAGCATGTGCTCAGTATCGCCAATGAACGAGATCGATGTTACTTCTCGGCGATAATCTCCCAGCTGGTAGGTGTCGCCTCGCATGGTGCGGAGCGTGGCGCCCGATTCGAAATCCCACAGCTTTACGACCTGGTCGCCGCCGCAAGTGGCCAGCAGGCGGCCATCGGGTTTCCAAGCTACGCCAAGCACATGGTGGGCATGTCCTTCAAAGGTGCGCACAAGGGCGCCGTCCACGACGCGGAACACCTTCATTAGCCGGTCGGCCGAAGCAGTGGCCAGGTGCTGGCCATCAGGCGAGAACTTCACGGCGAAGACCGTGTCGCGGTGCGCCGCGGAAATCTCGCGGACCAATTGACCGTTGGCGACGTTCCACAGCTTGACTTGGCCGCTGCGCGCCGCCAGTCCGGCGCCCATTGCCAGCAGCTTTCCATCCGGACTGAAATCAAGCGCGAGGACGCGGTCGGCTAGGATCTCGGGCGAGTCGACCTGGCCGATCGTCCGTTCGAGCCTCCAGCGGTTCTCCGTCTGGAAAATTCGTGTTTTGCCATCGGCGCCGGCAGCAATCAACCGCCCGCCGGCAACAAAGGCCAGCCTTTGCACATCGGTGTTATCTCCAAGAAGTTCTTTCAGCGCGCCGCGATCGGAGTCATACAGCCTCAACCCGCCGCCTTCTCCGGCAATTGCCAACAGTGCTGAATCGGGTGAGAAGCAGATCGCTCGCAGCGGTTTAACGGCGCCTGGCACAGCCTCGGCGAGCGTTTTTTTCTCCATCTCGCGCCGTACATGCTCGGCTTCGGCCTCGGTCACTCGCGTTTGCGCTGCGGGGACCGCTATTTTGGCGCGCTCAACGACGGCGTTCGCTGTGGCGATGAAATTGGTCGCCCCTTGCAGGGCGCTCTTGGCTTCCTGGAGCTCTCGCTCGGGGCCTTTGGCTTTCTCAGCCGCCTGCGATGCACTGCGCTTGGCCTCTTGGTTTTTGCGCTCCGCCTCGCGAAACTCGGCCATCGCCTGCTGCAGCATAGCGTCGGCGGCCTGCTTCTTCTGACGTGTTTCGGAAAGCGCCTTCTCCGCCGCATCGCGAGCAGACGCTAAATCTTTGTTTTCTTTGTCTTGAGCGGCAGCCTGCTTCGCCGCGTCAAGCGCCGCCATCGCCTGCTTCACCGCCTGGTCCGCTTCTCCAGCGGCCGTTTGAGCGGCGGTTTTTTTAGTCGTCGCTTCTTGCAAAACCACGGCGATCGCATTAGCGGCGGCCTCGGCGGATGTTCTCGCCTCGATCGCCTTGTTAGCCGCCTCGGTTTTCTGCGTCAGCGTTTTCTCGGCCTGTTCCCTAGCCTTGACGGCGCCTTCGGCGGCGGCCGTTTCGCGTTTTAATTGCTCTTCCGCCTCGCGATGCTCTTCCTTGCGATACTCGATGCACGCTCGTGCGTAGTTGGCGGCCGCCTCAGCGCGTACGGCCGAGCGAATCAAGCGCGGGTCCCCCTTAATCTCGGCTAACATTGCGCCGTCATCGGCGTTCCACAACCTTGCTACACCATTCGTTCCGGCAGAAGCAAATCGCCGGCCATCCGCCCGAACAGCCACAGCGGCGAGCGCGCCGCCATGATCGAATTCCCGCAACAATTCGCCAGTCGTCACATTCCAAAGCTTGAGCCGGCCATCGCCGCTTGCTGAAAGCAGTTTGTCGCCATCGGCAATCGGCGCGAGAGACGACAACGGCTGCGAGTGGCCTTTGAGCTCGCGTATGGGCGCGGATTCGCCGGCGGAGAGTGATGCGATCGGCCAGATGTGGATCACGCTGTCGGCATCGCCGGTGGCAAGTTGCGACGCCTGGCTGACCAGCGCGAGCGCACGAACTTCAACCCCGACGGCTTGCTTGCTGAGTTGCGAGCCGCTTGTCGCATCCCAGACCCGCAACGTCTTATCGACGGCAGCAGAGTAAAGCTTGCTCCCATCAGGCGAGAAAACAAATCCTGTAATTGCCCCTTCGTGACCGGCAAATGTTTTCGGCGGCGGATTCTCGCCTGGACGGCCGGCAAGGTCGTGGCATTCGATCGAACCGTTGGCCAGTCCAATTGCTATCCGACGTCCGTCTGGGCTCGCGGCCATCGCCATGGCGGGTTGATTATGGACGATTTCGCGCTCCAGACGGCTACGGGGTCGACGCCACAGTTTCACCGTACGAAAGCCGCCTGCGGCCAGCCACTGCCCTGAGCGATCGAAAGCGAGCGAGCGAATCAGGTCTTCATGAGCGATGGGATGTGCAGCGTCGCCAAGCGCCGGATCGGCCAATTCGGCGGCCAACTGCATGTCGGACGTACGATAGATGAATAGCTGCTGCCCGCGGTTACAGGCGATCAGCTCATCGTCGGGCGTGATGGCGAGCGCGAGAATGGGACGCAAGCCTTGTGGCAGCATCCGGCGGCGAATTGTCTGGCTGATTGGCCCGGCATCGGCTTGTGCGCCCTGATCGATCCAAAGTTTGAGCAGTCCGAGTTGTTCGGGAGTGAGCGACTTGGCGCCGACTTTGTTGTCAGCCGGCGGCATGGCCGGCGATTCTTGATGCGCGGCGGATCGCAGCAATCGGCTTTCGGCCCCCTTGCCCGGCACGATCGCGGGCCCTTGAGAGCCGCCTTTGCGCATAGCGTCGGGCGTTTCCAGCACTAAATCCGCTTCCGCCTGCACCGCACTGTGGCAGGCCAGACAGTTCTGGCGCAAGACAGGCAGAATCTCTCCTGTAAAGCTTACAGGTAGCGTGCGACGGACGTCAGCGATCGGAATCGCGGCTGGCGGTATAGAAGCCTCCATAGCATGGAGCGCCGTCGCGGCGCACAGCGCCGCGACCGAGAGCGAGCCTCGAAAGCAGGAAAGGACGAAGCCGCGAAAGCAGCGTAATCGCCAATGGCCGCGCCGCGCCACTCGAAGGCGATTGCAAGTTCCTACTTCATCCTTCATCACAAGATCTCTTCAATCGCTCGGCCGTAGTTCAGGATTTCGACAGGGCGATTCGCCTCGTTGAAGTAGGTCTTGCGATAATCGATGCCCAGTTGGCGATAGACCGTGGCCAGCACGTCCTGATGACTGATCGGCCGCGTCTTCGGCGTCTCGGCCAATGGGTCGCTTTCGCCGAGGATGATGCCTTGTTTCACCCCGCCGCCCGCCAGAACGGTGGTGTAAACCATCGGCCAGTGGTCGCGGCCGGCGTCTTTGTTGACCTTAGGCGTGCGACCAAATTCGCCGCCGATCACTAGCAAAGTCGTATCGAGCATGCCCCGCTGATCGAGGTCTTCGATTAGGGCCGACAAAGCCTGGTCCCAGAGCGGAATCAGACTGCGATGGGCGGTGAAATTGTCTTTGTGCGAATCCCATTGGCCATCGACGCGCACGGTGACAAAGCGGGCCCCGGCTTCTACCAGTCGCCGCGCCAAGAGCATGCTCTGGGCCCCAAAGCTCTGCGCCCCATAGCGCTCGCGCAGTTCT
>JAICIG010000513.1 GCA_025924495.1 Pirellulales bacterium
CCACCTCTTCGTCGAGCGGCACGAGGCCCTCGCGTGCGTCGACGACAAACAACAGCAGGTCGGCCGAGTCGACGGCGGCCGTAATCTGCTCTTCGATGTGGCTGGTCAGGTTGTCGACGTCCTCGATCCCCATTCCGCCGGTGTCAACCAGCTCGAAATAACGGTCTCCAACGCACATCAGGTGGGTCAGGCGATCTCGAGTTACTCCGGCGGTATCGTCAACGATCGCCACCCGCTTGTTCACCAGCCAGTTGAACAAGCTCGATTTCCCGACATTCGGTCGGCCGACAATAACGACTTGGGGCACACCCATGAAAGACACTCAATCCGATTAGTGTCCGGCCGCCGGGGCCTATGATGAGGACCATGGCAATTATATAAGGGTAGTTCCAGTCCTGCATTCCAAAGCCGAGGAAGCCGGACCATCGCTTTGTTCTAGAATGATAGTTGAATCACGCTCCCGGCGACAGCGGCAAACACCGGGCAGTTCGCCGCGTGGGCGGCGCAACTCGGCAAGCAAGGTTGGTTTAGGAGGGCTACTTTGCAGACGGGCCGCGGCGCATATACTTACCGGAACTGGCGAGCTAATTCGCCGAATTTATCTAGGTGCGGCGAAGAATTGGGATCATCTAGCGCTCAACGAGTTCTGCTGACTCCAGTCGTGGCGCTAAGAAGAGGCTGCCTGCGGAAGGAACCGATGCTTCATGGATTTCAATGCGCTTGATCGCGACGCCATCCGGAGGATGGCGTTGCAGAGCCTGGAAAGCTTAGAGCGAGCCGGGGTCACGCACTTGCCCAAGCGTAATCGGCCTGCCGCCTTGACGGCGACCGAGTCGCCTTCCGCAGTCCAAGCCCCGACCAGTCTGGTTGCTGCGTTGCATGCGGGCAGTACATCGTCCGAGACGCCGGAACCATCTATGCCGCAGCGATTTACAGGAAACAGTGTCCGCAGCGGGCCGTCGTCACCGTTCATCTTGGAACCACAAGCCATGAAGCCTGCCGCCGAGAAAGCAGGACGCAAGCCGAACTTGTTCACCCATGAGGAGGTGGCGGCGGCAATGCCCGCTTCAGAGCGGCCGGCGGCTCTGCAAGTCATCGCTCGAGAAGTGGCGGGTTGTGTGCGTTGTCGCGAATTGGCGGCCACCCGAAAGCAAACCGTGTTTGGCGTCGGCGATCCTAATGCAAGGCTCTGCTTCCTCGGCGAGGCGCCTGGCGCGGACGAGGACCAGCAAGGTGAACCATTCGTAGGCCGTGCCGGTCAGTTATTGAACAAGATTATCGAAGCCTGCACGCTGCGCCGCGAGGATGTGTACATTCTGAACACCCTCAAATGCCGGCCGCCGGGAAACCGCAATCCACAGACCGACGAGTTGGCCAACTGTCGCGGCTTTCTGGATCGACAACTAGAGATCATTCGGCCGGAATACATCTGTTGTCTGGGAACGGTAGCCGCCAGAGCGTTGCTGTGCACCGAGGCGACCATCGGCAAGTTGCGCAAGCGGTTTTTCGATTACCATGGCATTCGAGTCATCTGCACCTATCATCCCGCTTACCTGCTACGTAATCCGCCTGCCAAGAAGGATGTCTGGGAGGACATGCAGATGCTGATGGGCGACATGGGTATCAAGCTGCCTGCCGCTAAGAAGTGAAGCCGCATTGCAAGGAGCGGGGCCGCCGGAACCGCAGGCGGTCAGGCGGCGGGGATAGGCGGCAACACTTTGGACAAAATATCGAGCAAGTGACGCACCTTGATTGGCATGGAGACCACGACTCGGTGCGGGGCAAGGTGCTTTTGTGCGGATGGCTTCCAGGCGCCATCGTCCGGCCCAAGCAAAAGAACCGCCGGGAACTGGCTCGTTTGCTCGCCAGCCGCGAATTCCTGGAAAGCATCCAAGGCCGCCTCGCCCAGTTGACCGGTGCTGAAGATAATGCACTCTGCCGGTTTCTTGTCATCGCGGAAGCGTTCGATCGCGCGTTTCGGATCGCTGGTGACCAGCGTGCGATATCCGGCTTTCTTCAGCGCATCACGAATCAGGTCCTGCATCCGCGAGTCGGATTCCACGAACATCACGCTGCGTCGCTGACTATCTGTCAATAACGAGGCGGCGATGCGCTCGCGTTCTGCCTGCCAACGGCCTTGGTCGCCAGTTTCGGCTCCGTCCTCGCCTGCGGCGCTCACATCTCCGGCGGCCAGGCGTTCCGCCGCAATATTCAAATCGACGAGCATCTGCGCGGCGGTCTGATAACGCCGTTCCGGCTCGAGCTGCATGGCTTGATTCACCACCGAGGTCACTGCGCGTGGCAGCGAGGGATCGGCTTGATGAACCGCCACAACCTCGAGAAAACGCGATTTTGACAAGCGCTGGATGCGGTCGCGAGTCTCCTGCAAAGGCGGCTGCCCAATGAGCATGTGGTAATAAATGCAACCGAGGAAATAGATGTCGCTTCGTGGGTCGTCCTTGCGAGCGCCGGTGGCGCGCTCTAAACCGGCGTAGTCGATGGTCCGTTGATTGAGCTGATCGCCCAGCGACTCGTCAGTCACTGAGCTGTCGGTTGCGGCCAGACCAAAGTCGACGAGTTTTGCTTGAGCTTTGCTCGATACAAGGATGTTGGTCAGCTTCAAATCGCGGTGGGAAACCCCATGCTCTGCGGCGTAGCGAAGGCCGCTGGCGACGTCAATCATGAGCCGGGTCGCCTCGGCGGGATCGAGTTTCTTGCGGATTTTGAGGAACTCGCGCAAGTTCCTGCCTTCGACGAACTCCATCACCAGAAAATGCGTCAGGCCCTTTGAATAGACTTCGTAGATGGGAACGATATTCGGGTGGCGTAGAGTAATGCCAACCTGCCCCTCGCGAACGAAGTGCTCTGTTTGTTCCGGGCTGTCGCTGTACCGCTTGCGCAAGACTTTCACCGCGCGCACCACCCCCGTGTCCTTGTGTACGGCGCGATACACGCGGGCGAAACTGCCGCCCGACACCATGTAGAGGACTTTATAGTCCCCGTAGAAATAGCCCGCGCGCTCTCCCTTGAGCAGCCGATCGAGCTGAAAGTTAGTCAGTAATTCGCGGCGAAGCAGGAGCTGGATAAACTCATCGACCGGCACGTTGCGCCGACCGAACTCGCCCCAGATCTCCTGGAGCTGCCTTTCGTCAAGCAAATCGTGGTCGAACGCGCGCTGAGCGAGCTGTTCAGCGTTGAGCTCGGCCATTGCAGATGATCCCTGGTTCCGCGCCATTACGGAGCCCACGTGGACCGCCCCGGACGGGGGGGCGGGTGAACGGCTCCGTCGGCAAATTAAACTTAATTTCTCATCGTATGCTAGTAGTGCGGATGCCGCAACGAGTCTGCCGTGAATCCGACTAGTTCTGTTCCAGTCGCCGCTTGTAGTCGTCGCGCTCGCGGCGTGTCGCCTCCAAATCGAAGAGGAGATACTTCATGTCGAGTCGCAGTTGGCTAAGCGCATCCTGAACTAGATTCAGGATTCTGCGCCGCCGGCGAGTGCTTTCGGCTACGCGAACGAGCAGGGGAGCAAGCCGCTGCTTCCATTCCGGCGGCAAACTGTCGATAGCTGCGGAAAGTTCAACCAGGTCAGTCGGCAATTCTTCGACGGCAGATTGGGCGATTCGCGACGCTTGGCTCATGGATGGCTCTCTGCGGGGTGAAGTGTCTGCACTCCTCTAGAGCAGACACCGTGCCAGCGATCAAGATGGCGACGTCAAATCTCCCTTACACATTTTCTTGAAACGACTTAGGGATATGATCGCTGGGACGGCGCCGAGGCTGAATGATGGAAAAAAGCGACATCCGATCTGGATAAAAATCGCAAATCCTGATAGAAGGCGGGTTTAGAGAGAAATGCACGAAGCCGGCGCGTGTGGTATCTGGGCCACTAGGCTGCCACCGGTTGATCGTCCCTGAACGGCTCGGGAAGGATGGAACCGCCCCCATGACCGACAGCCTGCGGCGGCTAATACGGTCTGCTCTGGTATTCGCTGCGTTCGCCTGCTGGGAGTCGCGGGCGGACGCGCAGAACGTAATCCACGAAGGATTCGAAAGCCCGGAAATAACTTGGCGCGAGGCGGGCAGCGACGTTCCCCGTTACCAAGTCACTGCTCACCAACGCACGTCGAGCGGCATTCATAGCGGGGCCGGTTGCGAGTTCATCCAAGTCGTAGCGGGCGATGGCACTTCGATACGTTTTGGGCTCGATATTGGCAAAGCGCGTATTATCGATGAGCTTAAGGCGACCTTGTGGGTAAAAGCGGATCGCCCCGGCATCCAGGTTTTAGCGCGTGTCGTCCTTCCTCGCACCGTTGATCCCCGCACAGGCAAACCAGTGGTGCGCTACGTGGCCGGCTCGAGCTACACTGACGTTGACCGCTGGCAGGAGCTGCGGATCAACGACATTCCTCGCGCCTTGCAACAACAGGTCCGCGCGCTGTGGGGAGCGTTGGAGAAGGACGTCGACGCCCATGAGGCGTATCTGGATCGGCTCATATTGAACGTTTATGGCGGGCGAGGCCAAACGCGCGTCTGGATTGACGATCTGTCGATTACCGGATTTGTAGAGGCCGATCATGTCGACCGAGGCCCTTCGGATGTGGCGGCGGAGGTCCCAGCTAAAACGCAGGTGACAACCGAACAGCGCCGCCTCGATCGGCCCAAAGTGACACTGTCGTCTTCGATTCTGCTGGTGGACGACAGGCCGCTATTCCCTCGGTTGATCGAGTACCAGGGCGAGTCTTTGGCATATTTGAAAGAGCTTGGCTTCAATGGCATCCTGCTCAAAGAACTGCCCTCGGCCGCGTTGCTGGACGAAGTGTCGCGGGTCGGTCTGTGGCTTGTTTGTCCGCCGCCCCAACCGGCTGGGCTCAAGGACCCGAACGCTTTGCAGGGATCGCTTGCGCCGATTGATTCTCGATACGATCCAGTTCTGGCCTGGCATCTTGGGCAAAGACTGAGCAACCGCGAGTTGAAAGCCACGCGGCGCTGGGCCGATGAGGTGCGCCGCGCCGACCGAGGGACTCCGCGTCCGATCATTTGCGAAGCGGAGTCGGAACTGAAAAGCTACAGTCGCATTCCAGCGGCAATTCTACTGTCGAACCGATCTCCGTTAGGCACTAGTTTAGAACTGGCCGACTACGGGCGTTGGCTCTACCAA
>JAICIG010000514.1 GCA_025924495.1 Pirellulales bacterium
GAGAAGCATCGCCGCGCTATGCGTTCTCGGCAGGATGGGTGACGAATCTCACGGTCGGCGGCGGCTATGCCCTGAGCGTTCATCAGTTCGGCCCCGTCGAGGCCGCCACCCTGCTGCAACTTTGCACGATTGCCGCGGCGCTGTGGGCGATCGCCTGGCTGACAAGTCAGCGGAAGATTCTTGAATTTAGCGGCAGAACAGAACCGCCGAGCGCGCGGCGGCTGCTGCAAGTGCAACTCGGCTTGGCAACTTCGGGTAATTTGTTGTTACTTCTCCCCGCTTTGGGAATGCTCGCCGTGTTTTCGCCGGACGCATTCGCCGCCGCGCAAAGTTGGATTGCCGCCGCCGGTTCGCCGCTTGGTTGGCTGGCATTCATTTCCGCCATCGGCGCCGGAAGCCTGGCAGGTTGGCAGTGGCAGCGCTGCTTGCGCCCAGAGGTCGTCGGCCTGGTTGGCATGGCGGCGTTAGCCTTGGGCTCTTGCAGCATCACTTGGACCGGCGTCGCGGATGTCTGGGCCTATCGCGCTTTGATGCTCGGCTGGGCCTTGTATGCGTTATCCGTCGTGGCGGCGGCCTGGCACGCAACGAGTGCCTATGCCACTGCCAACAATGCCGCGCTGCTGGAATCGCTGGTCCGCAGCGCGGCGTTGTGGGTTCGCATCGCCGGGTTATTGGCGCTGGCCTTGGGGCTGAAAACGGCGATCTTTTATCGCAGCGAACAACTCTGGGCCGCAGCGGCAATTGGCTTGGCAGGCGCTGCGTGCGCTGCGATGGCCGTCTGGCGTCGCCGCGAGCCCTGGGCCTTCGTTGCCGGATTGAGCGTAAATCTGGCCGCTACGATCGTCGTCTGGCACTGGCAGTTTGCCGACCACTTTCAATTCGCTGATGCCTGGCTATTGCTGCTACAAGCGAACCTGATCGCCGGCGCCGCGGTTGTACTGATTTGGCTCTTCGCACACCAGCGGCTCTATTCTGATCGGCTGCTTTCAGCATCCGCCACGCCCCTGCTGTCTCTGCAAATGACGCTGCTGATGCTCGGCAACTTGTTGGCGCTCGGCATCCCGCTAGCGGCATTGATCATGCAGCCCGGCAACCCGCCGGCCAGCTTACTTCAGGCCGGCAGTCGGAGCGGCTGGCTGGCCTGGCTGCTGGGCGGAGCTGCAATCGCCTTCTATTGCCAGAAGATCGCCAAGCGCGAACTGCCCTACGTGTTGGCCACGCTCTTGTTGGGCACTGGCGTGCTGGCATCTGCCGCCGCAGCCTGGCATTCCGAGCCTTGGTTGGCATATCACGTGCTACTCATCGCCTGGATTGCGAGCGGCTTCGCGCTGCTGGCTGCGGCGCTTATTGCCGCGCCAAGAATGGCCTGGCTGAAATCGCTGGCAAGGACCGAGTCGATCATAACCTTGATGTCCGCCATCGAGGCGTCAATCGCGGTCCTCGCGCTGCGCGGAGCTTGGGACGATCCAGGCCGTCCGTACTGGCCGGTCGCCACGACGTTGTCAGCCAGCCTGTTGGCGGCGATCGTGGCGGTGGCGATTCGCAAACCGGATCACAAATACGCTTCCGGAGGTCTGGTCGCCCTGGCAATAATTGCTGCCGCCGTGGGCACACAGCGCGGTCTGGCGGTCGAGTTCTGGTTGATTCAACTAGCCGCCCTTGGCGTGCAGGCACTTTTATGGTCGCTGCTGGACCGCTGGCTTGGGAAAACTCGCGCCGGAAACGAACAAGGAGAATTGCCGCCGTTTAGTCATGCGGCAGCGGCTCTGTCCGTCGGATTACTCTGCGTTACGATCTTTTGCAACCTGCTGCGAGCGGCGGGCTGGATTCCGGCAGGCCTGACCGTGATGGCGCCGTTCGACTTTACCCGGCTGCCGCTCACGTCGATCTCGGGCCCGGCCGCTGCACTTCCGTGGATGGCTTGGGGCGTTATTGCAGCGGCAGTCATCGTGCTATTGCGAGATACTCGAGGGAGATTCAGCCTGCAGAGCCTGTATGCGATTGGTCTTGCCGGAATCGTCCTGGCGGTTGAGCGCAACACCGTCAACCCGTTGAGCCTGGCGCAAAATCTCGCGCTCGGCGCGGCAGCATATCTTTTGATCGCGTCGCTACTGCAACCGTTTGCGGGACAGTTCGCGTCTCTTCCGAGCGCTCTGCCGTATACATTGCAAAACGACACTGACTGGTTTTCACCCACGCAGTTCCTGATCGGAATGATTGCTTGCGGCGTGAGCATGTGGCTCGTGGTCGCTTCTGCGTCGCCCGCCGATCGGCTGCCAGGGAGCCTGGCGGCGGCATTACTCTTGGCCGGCGCTATCATTCAAACTCGCAACTCCGAGCCGCTATGGAAGCCCATTTGGAGGTCGACGGCGTTAGCTCTCTTTGTGGTTGTTGCGGTCCTTTTTGGCTGGACCTGGCTCGTGGGCGAGGGCGACATCTTCTGGCTCGAACGCCAGATCATCGCGGCAACGGCGCTGTTTCTGGTGCTACTGACCTGTCAGTTCGTCCTGCCCAAGCTGTTGCGCGATGCCAGCGAGTGGATTGAGTCGGTTCGTCGCGCCTCGATCGGCTGCGGCGCCCTCCTGTTGCCGCTGCTGGCGGCCGTATTGGTGCAAGAATTGGTTTTGCGCGAGCCTGGAGTGGGCGTTGATATGGCAGCTGCCGCCAAAGCCGCCATGGCCACAATGCTTGCTGGCACGACAGTATTGGCGATTTTTTATGCCGTGTCGCCCGAGCACGATCCGCTGCGCCTCTCTCTGCGAGGCCGGATGGCCTACGTTTACGCCGCTGAACTGTTTGCGCTGCTCGTCGTCGTTCACTTCCGCACGGCAATGCCGCAGTTGATTCCTATCGGCATCCTCGAGAAATATTGGACGTTAATCGTGATGCTTGTCGCCTTCGCCGGCGTGGGGCTGAGCGAGTTTTTTGAGCGCCGAGGCCTGAGCGTACTGTCACAGCCGTTGGCGCGAACTGCACTCATGGCGCCGCTTATTCCCGCCTTGGGTCATTGGCTGCTGCGGGCGATTTATATCGACGACGAAGCCGTACTTTTCCTGGTCGCAGCATTTTACGGATTGCAAGCGACGCTCAAGCGTTCGTTGACGCTGACCTGCCTGGCCGTCATCGCCGGCAATACCGCGCTGTGGCTCTTATGGCATCGCCTGCATATCGACTTTTTCCACCATCCTCAGCTTTGGCTGATCCCGATTGCGCTCGTCGTGCTGGTCGCCGAGTTCGTTCAGCGAGGCCGCTTGAGTCCGCAGCAGGCGGGCGCCATTCGCTACTTTGCCCTGTCGGTGATTTATGTATCGAGTACGATCGACGTCTTCATGTCGCACTCGGGCCGCGAACTGAGCATGCCGCTCGTGTTTGTGCTAATGGGACTGTCTGTGGTCGGGGTATTAGCTGGAATCCTGTTGCAAGTGCGCTCGTTCTTGTATCTGGGCGTGACTTTCTTGCTCGTCGCCTTAAGCATCGCGGTCTTTCATGCCGCCTGGGACCGCGGGCATATGTGGGTTTTTTGGCTGTCGGGCATCGCCATCGGCGCCGCCGTCATTGCCCTGTTCGCAGTGTTCGAAAAGCATCGTAACGACCTGGCGCCGGCTTTGGACCGCTTCAAACAGTGGAGTTAAGTAGCACGGACCGCGCTCTCCCAAGAAGGTTGATGCTAGAAATTCCATGTCCGGCCCGCCCCCCAGGCGCTTCCAATTTGCGCTATCGAGTCTGTTTGCGACATCGTTCGTCTGCGCGCTCATTTTCGCCGCGTTCCATTGGCTCGGGTTATCGCCGCGGACGAGCCTATTCATTAGCGTCCTATTCGTGGCCTGCATGGCGGCGGCATTCGCGTTACTCGCAGCAATCAGCAAATCGTTATTCGAGGAAGACGAACAAACCTGACTGCAAGTGCGCGACCCGGCGTCGCCGGCGAATTGGCGTTTTTCGCTGTCGCCGATATAATCCAGAGGTCGCAATTTCTTCCTACTCTTTGCGGCGAAGTTATTGTTCGAGATTTACGCACAATTTGTCGGCTAAGAAAGCCCTGGTTTGTCTCAGACAAGCCAGGGCTTTTTTGCGTCCGTCGGCTGCGACGGTTCCGGAGCGATTAGATCATATGCCTGCATTCAGAATTCCCGCCGCCACTTACCGGCTCCAATTCAACCCGCAGTTCGGCTTTCGCGACGCCAAGGAGCTCGTCGAGTACCTCGAACATCTGGGGATCAGCGACGCATACGCATCACCCTTGTTCCGAGCGCGGCAAGCGAGTTCCCACGGCTACGACGTCGTGGACCATAGCTCGGTGAGCCCTGACTTCGGCAGCGAAGAGGACTTCCGCGAGTTCGCCCTCGAGCTGACGCGGCGCGAGATGGGCTTACTGATGGACGTCGTGCCAAATCACATGGGAATCACGGAGCCAACTAATCGCCAATGGCAGGACGTGCTGGAAAACGGAAGGGCCTCGCCCTATGCCAACTTTTTCGACATCGACTGGGACCCGCCCAAAGAAGAACTCAAACATCGCATTTTGCTGCCGTTTCTTGGCGACCAGTACGGCAAAGTCCTCGAGAGTCAGGAACTTCGAGTCTGCTTTGACGACGGCATTTTCTATTTGAGCTACTTCGATCGGCGTTTTCCCTTGAACCCGCGCAGTTGGGCTCGGGTCCTGGAGCTGGTGCAGCAGAACCTGATCGGCCGCCTCGACACGAACGACCCGCAGTGGATGGAACTAGAGAGCATCACGCTCTCGCTGCACAACCTTCCCAATCTGACGGAACAAGATCCCGAGAAAATCCATCAGCGGCAACTCGAGCGCGAAGTCGTGCCGCGACGCATCACTCAACTGTTGGCCTCCAATCCGCTGATCCGCGAGGCGTTCGACCAGGCGATCTCCGAGTTCAACGGTCGCCCCGGCGATCCCCGGAGCTTCGATCGCTTGGAGGCTTTGCTAGCGGAACAAGCTTACCGGTTGTGTTTTTGGCGCGTGGCCGCGGATGAGATCAACTATCGCCGTTTCTTCGACATTAACGAGTTGGCGGCCATTCGGGTTGAAGACCCTGCCGTCTTCCGCATTGCACATCAGCTCGTGTTCCGTTTTGTGGCCGAAGGCTGGGTGACGGGTTTGCGCATCGATCATCCGGACGGCCTGCAAGACCCGGAGC
>JAICIG010000515.1 GCA_025924495.1 Pirellulales bacterium
TGCCGCCTGGAGACGGCGAATCAATGAGGCCTGCAAAGGACGCCTGAATCCGGACATGCAGCATCGTTTTCCGTCCAACGCACTTGATCTTCTTGAACAAACATGGCGATCGCCGCCGGCGGCAGATCGAGGCGGTAGGTGTATCGCCCTGCGCTAACGATCCGTTCGTTTAGCGCGCTTGGCAGCAGTGCGCCGAGGTCGCTGCGCCGATCGCGGATCGCGCGCTGTGACTGCTTGTTGCTCAGCAGCTCTCGGTCGACGGGAAGGCCTTTTTGGCCGCGCGAAGCCAGTTCCCACAGCAGCTCCCATAGCATTGGCTTGCGTTCCCAGTTGACGTCTATCAGCTGCGAATTGAAGAATGCGCGGCGAGGCGAATCGGCTAACACCAGAGACTTTTCGGCTACCGCCTGAGCCAGTTTGTCACGGCCGTCATCCGCCTCGCGGTATATTTCCATCGCGCCCATCAATGCGCAGGCGACCCGTTCAACCGCTGCAACATTGCAGACATCCGGGCGAATCAACAGGCGAGTGAAGCCTCGCTCGGCTTCAATCATATCGGGCGGAACTCCTAGCCATTCTAAATTCGGCTTCGTCGCATAAGCGTGATAAACGTGAACAATTGCGATCGCGCATTCCCGTGCGCTAAAGGCGGGCTCGGCCAAGCAGGCCGCCGTTAATTCCGTCACCCGGCCCTCAAGTGCTGTCCGAGCCATCAGCGATTCCTCGAGCAGGTCTGCATGTCCTGCATTCGAGAGCGCGAAGACGCACGGCAAGTAAAGGCGTTCCAGCTGCGCCCGCCAGTATTCGATGCGCAAAAAGAGCGACCGCGTGACGTAGTCGCCCAGCAATGTCAGCCGCGGGCTGCAAAACTGATCGAACAGGTCAAGCCTGGGCTCGGAGAGGGTCGTGTACAGTTGCCGGCACGAATGAAAGTACTCCTCGGGCGCCGCCAGGTCGAACCAAGGGCGGCTGGCGATCGTTTCAACCGCCGCAATGCTTGCCGGGGCGCCGGCCGATGCACGTTTGCCCGCAAGCCAAGTCTCGACGGGGCGAGGCCACTTGGCTTCAAACTCCGCAAGCAGCGGCATGACCGACGGAAGCGTGGCCAGTCGAACGAGCGCGCGGGCGTACTCAATTAGCCCATCATCCACGGCGCGGACGAGACGCCTCTGAGGGGAATCGGCGTCGTAATCGAAGGCCGTCAGGGACCATTTGGCAAGCTCTTGAAACTTCTTGCGCTTGCATAAGTCCTCGGCAATACGGCACACGCTTGCCGCGAGCCAGTTTTCCAGGGCGTCCGATTCTCCCGGCGACGGCACCCGATGGGTCGGCGGCGAGAGACGCTCGTATTGACGCAGGGCTAGTTCAATCAGGTCCATGACAGTTCGCTCAAAGGATTCGCTGAAAAACTTGATGGCGTCCATCACAGCTAACTGCTTTGGCACAAACGGTCAACGGCAGTTTGCCGCGAGATCGCTTGAAGCGATCAAGAAGCGATGCCGGTTCCGTATCGTCATTTGCACCGCCCCAAACACTAGCTGGACGATTGCGAAACGACGAGCGATGGCAACGGATC
This sequence comes from Pirellulales bacterium, assembly GCA_025924495.1. The sequence continues at coordinate 1,577 of JAICIG010000515.1, forward strand.
TGTTAGTCGCCAAAGAAGCCGCACAGCGACTAGGAATTGGCATTGGCCAACTCTATGAATGGCTGCGGATGTCGAACGACGGCGACCTGGCGATCGGCGGACAATTCACGACGATTGAATACTTTCAAGGCGGCCCGAAAGGCCAAGGCCGAATTCGAATTAGCGCCGCTGAGGTTGAGCGCCTGATCGAATTGACGCGGGTTCGCCCGCAAGCGACGCAAAATCGCAGGCCGCCAGTTGGCCGGGCAGTCTATCCGGGAATCACGGTTGAGTTGGGAAGGCCTGCATCGTGGCGATGTCAATGAGAAGGCGGCTACAACTTGGCTTGTGGTAAAGGACGGCGCAATGTCTTGCCAAAATGTCCAGTTTCGGCGCTCAGGAAGGCTCGAATTCGCAAGCCACTCGCAGTTGGCATGTTACGTCGAGGACTACAGAACAGCCCGTGCCTGGTGGAGTTTATTTGTACTCGAGCGTGTAAACGCAATCATTCACGGGCGGGGCTGCGCGACGAAAAGCCATAGCGTAGGAAGGCCGCGTCCGGGGCCCCGTTGGCGCGAGTAAGCAAAGAAAACCGTTGACGCAGGGAAGGCTCACGGAGACCACAGCGATGCATTCGGCACCGTATATCTTGGCTAAGTTCTTGGAGCAATGCACGCCTGAGGCGAGGCAAGGTGCATGGCTTTCGCTCGCGACTGATCCCGACATTTACCGCGGTCCTGATTATCCCATAGCTACCATTGCTCGACTCCACGAGCACTTTACTGAGGCTGAACTTCTCGCCACGGGCGTCGCCCGAGCGGATCACGATGGCGCAGGGTTGTTGCCAGCGCCAAGCTGGTCAAATCCGGGCAGCTTGCTCGTGGCGTTGCGCCGCCGGCCGGGCGAGGCGCCCTTTGATATTCTCAGCGACGGCGGCAGTTTTTCGGGGAACCCGGCGCTCCTTTCGAGTTTGCGCGACTCGAACACGATATCCGCGATCGAGGAAGAGGACGGCTTTCTACTAGTGGCCGGGGCGATCAATGATCTTTTCGTGTTGCGCAGCGCCGGGCTTCCCGTGACCCTTGCGAGCGGTATTCTCCCGCTTGATCGCGCGAAACTCGACAGCCTGATCAGAGCACGAGTTCTGCGGCGGTGTGGTGAGCATGCGTTGCACTCAACCGACGAAATGCGACAGGCCCGATCCCATGAGCATTCTGATCGCGTGCAAAATGCAGATCGCGCGGACGCTAACGCCGAATTGCCACAGCTGAATTTTGTGGCCTGGTCACCGGGCGAATTGTCGCTCGAAGAACCGCCTTTCCTGGCGCAGATTCGGGCAGAGCTGGGCGCGGTAGGAGAGCACTTGCGCATCGACGTGAGCGAAATCTTCGAGTGGACGCCGACGATAAAGGAATTCAACTCGCTCCGCTTTTGTCTGGAGTTCGGTGAAAGCGAACGCGCCTGCCAGATCTTAAAGCGGAGTATCGATTCCAACTCGGCCGAATTGACTGACGGCCTCGGGGCGGTGCAAGCGTCTGATCCGCCGGATTTCGAAAACGCCTTCTCAAACCTTCAGCATTCGGTGATGGCGTTTCGCGTCGATAAATCCCACACGCGGCTGCAAACAGCACTCGACGAGTACATTTCAACGGTAGAGCGGGAATTGCTCGAGCCATTGCGGTTGCAAGGCTTGGCTTATCGAAGCCCGCTCAGACGCAACTTATATGTCGTCGCTGCGGAAATTTGCCGTCAGCTGCACCATCGATCGCATTGGGCGAAAACGGCGGAGGAACTGCTGGGGCACAAGTCCAAACCGCGGGACGGCGACCCGGAAAGCTTTCTGCGCGCCGCCGGCGCCTTGGCGAGGCTGGCCGGGAGGCTGCTCGCATGATAGCGCGCCGCAACCTATATCTGCCGGCGCTCGAAACCCGTCAGCTAGAGCATCGTCAGACGCTCTGGACTCGCATGCCGAGCGCATTTCTCGGCTGCACATTGGAAACGCGAGATACTACGCCGGAAGGCGTTCTGCGGGCCGTTGGCATGCTGACCAGCGTGCCGGCGAGGAGTCTCGCATGAGCCAGAAGGCCTTTCAGTTAAAACCGCAGCGAACCGGCCGACGTTCCATCAGCCGGTTAGCCGATCTCGGCCTGCATCCAGACCAAATGGCGGCGCTCAGTCGGCAAGGATTTGTATCCGAGGAGCGCCGCTGCGAATCGAAACCTCGCTTCAAACTCCGTTTTCGCCAGGGCGGCCGCCAGATCGTGAGGTATTTGGGGCCAGATCCGGTGGTTGCCGATGGCATCCGCCAAGAACTCAGATCGCTGCAGCGGCAACGGCAAGCGTGCCGCAAGCTTAAGCGCGCCAGAGCTGAGCTTTTGGCTTCATTGCGCGCCGCACGAGACAAGTTGGCGCCTCTGCTCGAACCGCTTGGTTACTATTTTCATGGGCTTCTACCTCGCCGACGAAGGAAGAGTCGCCGCCGAGGAAATGAATCGTTAACCGTTTCAACCTCCTATTCAAAGGTTCTTCGTCATGGACGAGCAAGTGCAAACGCAGAGCGAAACAGAGAATCCAACCCAGCCGCTGCAGGGCGGGAACGAGCCGGTTGCGGATCTGGAGAATCTGCGCAACAACAAGCAGCAACAGTTCTTGGCCAAGGCGCTGGCCAGCGAGAATGCTCTCGAGGCGAACATGGGCGCCATCGCGGCGGATATTTTTGGGATGCTGCGCGGCCTGAAGCAGTCGATGGATGCGAATTTGGAGGAAATCGGCGACCCGCAGCAACGACATCAGGAATTGGTATCCGGCTTCAGCATGTACCTGCGCGGGGCAAAGCAGACCGAGCGTTTCTGCCAGATGCAAGGGCAATTCGCCTCCGGATCGAGGCGGACGCAAGCGCACTAAGCACGCCATTGCTTGCACCCGCCGCAATCGCAGAGAAGCGGAAGCGAAAAAATGGCGAATTGATACCTATGCTTCTCTGGAGTTCAGATCGCGCCCGCGCGCCTCCCGACAACCACCTGGAGGGCGTCTTTCGGCTATCGACGGCCTGCGAGTGGACGATGCCCTGCGAGAATTGCCAGCAGGGCGTGACGGTCTGCGAACGTGCGCTGGGGTTGACCGGCCTGATCTGCCCGCTCTGCCAACTTCCGATCAATCCACGAATGGGGGAATGGAGAGCGAAGCACCCGCAAGCCCGTTGGGGAAGCGGGTATTGGATCTGTCACCCGATGGTGCCCTGCTTTCATTATCACGACATCTTGCAGAAGCAACAGACCTATGACCCAGTCAGATTTAAGAATGAATGTCTTGGTTTGCCGACGACCTTGGGCGAACACGTAGTCACGCGAGAGGAGGTCGAGGCCTGCTGCAGCCTGCGGCCGATGGCTGCATCTTGCGACGACTTGTTGCCGCAATGGCACGGGCAGCTGCTGGCCGGCATCGACTGGGGCGGCGGCTCGGCGGCCAGAACTGTGCTGACGATCGGCTACATGCGCTCCGACAACGTTTTCGAAGTCTGCCATATGGCGAGTTTCGCCGCCAACGAAGACCCGGACTATTTACTGAACCAA
>JAICIG010000516.1 GCA_025924495.1 Pirellulales bacterium
ACAAGCCCCTTGAGCTGCGCCAGACCGCGGAGCGAATACTGCTTGGTTGAGTATCCCATGTCTTTCAGTGAAGGCAGCGCAGCGAGGCGGGCCAGGCCGGCCTCGGTGATCTGAGTTTCATCGAGCCAGAGCGCTTTCAGCCGCTTGCAACCGGCCAATCGCTGCATGCCGGCGTCGGTCACCTGAGTATGGCGTAAATCGAGTGCTTCCAAGGCCGGCAAGCTTTCGAGATGTTCCAGACCCTCGTCGGTGATCTTGCATCCGCCCAGCGCAAGCGTGCGGAGCCGGGGCAGCTTGGCGAGATGAGTGAGCCCGGCGGCGGTAATCTTGGTGTCGTACAACAGCAGCCACTCGAGCTTTTCAAACTTGGCAATTTGCTCGAGGCCAGCGTCGCCGACCGGGTTGCCGCTCAAGTCGAGCAGCCTGACATTACTCAACTCGGCGAGGCGCTTCAAATCTTCGTCGGTAGTGCCCGAACCGACAAAAGGAAAGCGTGTCGAGTAATAGCACGACATTCCGTACATACGGTCCCTCGAGACGTTGTCGTCCTGGAACACGAGCGAGAGCACGTCGCCACCGACTGGTTGTAGCGCCCCAATCAATTCAGGCGGACGCAATCGGCCTTCCGGGCCCGTGCGGTGCAGTGCTTTGATGATGTTATCGGCAACAGAGCCGCGGGGGTCGTCGACGTGTGCCAGCAGTCGCTGGCGCAACGCGTCATTCGCGTGCTTGCATGTAGCAAAGAGTAGCGCCGCCTGCCAAGCCCGATCTCCGCTGTCGAGCAGCGGGGCTAGCAGAGAAATCATCTGTGGGTCCTCCTTGCCGATGCTCAGAATCGTCTGACCCGCATTCCAAGCACTCGCGCCATTCGCCGCCACGACCTTCGCCAGCTCCGGGATCGCCGGCTCAGCATCGGCCCCCATCCGGCGCAGCAGCGTGCAGGCGGTCGATTGCACCAGTGGATCGGCGTCGTGCAGGGCGGCAATCAATTCATCCATCTGCGTGGCCGAATGCCGCCACAGGGCGGCCTGAGCCTCGGCCCGGACGCGCGGGTCAGAGTCGCGCAAATGGGTGCGTATTGCGTCGAGATGCTCGATTTTTGTGCCATCCAGTCGTCCTAATTCGATAATGGCCCGGCGACGAATGTCGGCGTCGTCATCAGCCAGCATGCCCGACAGCTTAGTAACCCCCGCGTCGCCGAGCAGGCGAAGCGCCTCAAAAATGGCGCCGCGAATTTCCAAGTCTGCATCGCGCACGCTGCGCGTTAGCGCCTCTGCGGCTTCTTTCGGTTGGGCACCGATGCGGCCCAAGGCAATGGCCGCCTGTTGCCTTACCTTCATTTCAGGATCATCGAGGGCGGCGATCAGTGAGTCGATCGCGCCCGCATTTTCGGCGTCTAATCTGCCCAGCGTTTGCGCCGCCAATTCCCGGCCCACCGCATCACCCGCCGAAAGCTCCGCCGTCAATTCGCCGACGATTGAGGGATCAGCCACCTTAATCGCCTCGGCCGCGATCTGGCGCGCAATCGCCTTTGCGGCGCCATCGCGCACGATGGCCACTTGCTGGGCCGGCGATTTTGTCGCAGGTGGACGCGCCGCCCGGAACTGCATCGCATACCAGCCGACAATGGTTGCGGCCAACGCGCACACCCCAAGTTTCAACAAACGGACAGCCCAGCGATATCCCGCGCTTCGTTCGTCAACCACGGCATGCCCTCCGCGTTCGAGGATTCCTCTGCTCGCCAAATTCTGCCGCGCCGACGACCTAGGCACAAATATTATGCACGGCAGCACGCCTGTACCTCGGCCATGCCCCGTTGCTTCGACGTGGCCTGGTGAATCGCATCACCGGCGTGATCGGGAACTGCATCTTTAAGGCCCTCGGCAATTAGTGTGCTCCCAAGCGTTGATGGAACACAAACATCCTGGCGCCCGCTGACGTTTGCAGCCGTCCTGTCCTCGCGATCCCACCGCTGTCAGCTTGCCGCGCCCTGTTCGGGCGTGGCGGGCTGCCAGTGCATCTGATAGCGCTCGCCGAGGAGCGCACGGGTGAGGTGAACGATCTCCTGGGCGTGGCCGCGGAAGTGAGGCACGCTGTGGAATATCGCAGCCAGGCCGGTCACGTCGAAGCCCTGGATACGGCGGGTTTTCGCCAACTCGTCCGCGCTCAGGCACGCCAGCGCGGCGCTGGCCTGGGCGACGGCGACGTCGAGCCGGCGGAGGAGGGCGTCGGCCGGGATCGGGCCGCGCTCGGCGAACTCGGCCGCGCGGTTGCGGAGGTCCTCGGCGCCGCCGAGGCCGCTGGCGATCCATTGCGTCAGGTTGCCTTCCAGGTGCAACAGCAGATTCCCGATGCTGTTGAGCCCTGCGCCGGGCCGCGACCAGATCGCCGACTCGTCGAGTTGACCGATGCAATGCTTGATCTTGGCCAACGCGTCGGCCAATTCCTCCGCGGCATGGCGGCCGACTGCGGAGGCCAATTCATCGGCGGTCACTGGAGTTCTCCGTTGGCGATTGGCTGGTGTTCCTCGCTGGCCCATCGGCTTCGAGTCGTAGTCGTAGGTTATGCTTTAGCATATCCTTTGCACGCCCCGGTGATTCAGCCCTCGGGGACGCTCTTTACTTTCGCCGCGCGGCCCAGCGGAATCGGATGAGAAGCGAATTCTTGGATATGCTGAAGCATAACCTACGCGCACGGGGCCGAGTCCGTATTGCGCGAGAAGAGCTGGTGAAGGGAATAAATGTGAAACAGGCTCATGATCGGAACGCCGTAGGCGGGAATGATCAGGACGTAATTCACGTAGGCGGTCGAGGCGCCCGACACGGCAGGCTGCCGGACAAAGGGCGGGATGTAGGTCACGCCGGTGACGAGGGCGACCGCGAAGTCGAGAATGCCGAGCAGATTCCAGGCGATCGCCGCGGGGCGAGCGTAGGGCTTGTTGGCGGCCAGGAGATAGGCGACTGGCAGCGCAAGCACTGCGACCGTCACGTCGCCGTAACCGGCGGGAAGAGCGAATTCCGGCGGGAGCAACTTCATATCGGCGAGCGTCAGGAATGCTCCGCCAATCACGCGGCCTGCGTGGAAGGCGATGATCCACGTTTGCGGCATGGCGCGGATGATCTGCCGAAACGTGGGAGAAATCCATAAAGGCAGCGTGCCCGCGGCCATCCCGAATACGACAAAGGCCACCGTCCCCTTCGCCCCGAGCACGCGGCCGCCCGGCGGGTAGAACTGTAGCGCAAGACGGACCACTAGCCAGGCGGCAAGCAAAAAACCGGCGCCCAAGCGCCAATTGCGTTTGACGCGCGGGGCGAGAGGCAGTCGGGCGAGCGCAGCCGAAAGGAGCAGCCAGGCGCAAACGCCGGCTTGAATCATGGCGGCAGTGATCAGGACAACCGTGTTGGTCGGGAAATTCGGGGGAAGCATCGCGAGAGTCTTGTAGGTTATGCCTTCAGCATATCTGTTCGGTCATGTCCAAGCGCACGATGAGTAAGGGAGTAGAGCGCTGCGCCGTATGATTCGAGAGAAGAAACCTGGGTGAGGCGACTAACGGCCAAAGCCTTGTTGCGGTCGCAAGGTTGTCGTTTTTTGGCGGAGCCAAAGAACGCTCTTTTGCGGAGCAAAAGACGACAACGGACGGCCCGTTGAGTCACGCCGACGATTTGGTTGAGGCATCGCTTCATTATTTCACGCGAGCGTAAGGACCGAGGATTGAATAACCTCTCAAACGGCAGAGAAATCGTCGTTAGATGATTTTCTGCCAGGGTTTCGAGCTGTTCGTTGTGCATAGGGAGTTATTTGTTCCTGGTGCGCAAAAGGCGGACGGCAAAGAGATATGACGATGAGCGAGCGGGTCTGCACTGGCATGCTTGCCACCCAGCTTTAGCTGGTGGTAAGAGAGCCATTCATGAACCGTCGTGCAGCCGGCTTTAGCCGGCTTCCACTTGAAGATGGCGCAATCCATGTCGAGTCATGTTTTCCACGCGATTTATCTCCACGCTGGCAAGCGCCTGAAGGCTTGCACAAGTCGGCTAGAGCCGACTGAAGACAACCAATGTCCTGGCTCGAATACCACCAGATAAAAGCAGGTGGCAAACAGGAAAAGCCTGGCCACTGAATTCCCGCCCGCCGGGATCGGGAAAATAATTAATCCTCGATATGGTTGCGGCTTCGCCGTGCTAGGCTGAAGCATAACCTACGTCTGAAGCTGCGCGGCGGCGAGGATGCTTGCGATGATGTCGGATTTGGCGTTGGCGTAGGCGTTCATATCGGGCCAATCATGGGCCGCCAATGCTCGCTTCGTCTGCTCATAGCGGCTGCGGTCGTCGACATTTTTACGCAGGCGGTCTCGGAAGGTCAGGCAGCGCTCGATCTCCGGGCAGCCGGCCGAGTAGATGTGGATGTGGACGTCCTTCTCGGGAGTGCGAAACATGCGGTGCTCGTTCCAATCGGGCTCCCGCACTCGCAGGATGTAGCCGGCCGTTTCCAATCCGGCGAGATAGACAGACTCATGTGCGGAATCCGCAACCACGACCAGGATGTCGATGATCGGCTTGGCGGCCAGTCCTGGCACGGAGGTGGACCCGATGTGCTCGATCCGCTGGTTAGCGCCCGCCAACGCGTCGGCGATGATCGTGGCGTGTACGTCGAACTTTTTCGGCCAATCCAAGTCGTACTCGACGATCTTAATCTCGCGTTTTTCGGGGCCTCCGATCAGCCCTTGTTCCAAAGATTCATCCGCCACAATGGTCCTTTCGCTATCGCCGAATGCTCACGCACGAGCGCCCCAGACAAGGCGGCATCGGGGCTCGGCAAATCGCTAGTCTAACGTCGCAATCTCTGGCGTCGTCGATTTAATTTGCCAAGCCAGCCGGCGGCTAGACTAGGTGCGGCGCTGCTGCGCGCGGATGGCGAGGTTCAAGAAGAGGGGAGCTAGGAGTTAGGAGTCAGGAGCGGAGCAATCAGTCGTAGGCGGCCTGTCGTCGTCGAAGATGATTTCCATGAAAGAGCGGCCCTCCTGGGTAAAACTCGAATACGGCGCAGCCGATGGGCGGCTCGCCAACAGGTTTTTATCCCCAGGAGGACCGACAGATGTTTTATCTTGGCATCGACCAACACCGGAAGCAA
>JAICIG010000517.1 GCA_025924495.1 Pirellulales bacterium
GAAGACCAGCCGATCCCGCCGCGCCCGACCAGCGACTATCAACAATTATATCCCCCGGAGCCAGCAGCCGATGAAGCGAACGAAGAGCCCGGCGACGGAACCGGCGAGTCCGGCGACTCCCGCCCTTAAGTTGCGCGAACGAATCCTGAGCCACTTCGAGACGCTGCGCATTCCCTTGCCGGCCGAACAACTGGACGTCGCCGTGGCCCAGGCCGAAAAAGAACGCTGGGGCTACCTGGAATTCCTGCAGCGGTTGCTGGGCGAGCAGGCGGACCTGCGCCGCCAGCGGGCCGTCGAGCGGCGCATTCGCGACGCCCGCTTTCATGAGCCGAAGACCTTGGCGGCCTTCGACTGGAAATTCAACGCCCGAGCGATCGATCGCGCACAGATCGAAGGCCTGGCCACGGGCGAATTCATCCGTCGCGGAGACAACTTGGTCATCGTGGGCCAAAGCGGAGTCGGAAAAAGTCATCTGATCCAAGGGGTCGGCCGAACTGCTTGTTCGCTGGGATACCGAGTGCGATACGTGACGAGCGCCGACTTGCTGGCCGACCTGGTGGCTTCTTTGGCCGACCGCAGCTTGCCGCAACGCCTCCGTTTTTGGAGCAACTTCGAGCTGCTGATCGTCGATGAATTCGGCTTTGACAAAATCGAAAGAAGCGAGTCGGCCCAAGCAGCCAGCCTGCTCTACAAACTGGTCGATAGCCGCGGTCCGAAACGTTCTACGGCCTTGGTCACGAATGTCGACTTCGAAGCCTGGGCGGAGTATCTCGGCGACGCACCCCTGGCGATGGCCATTCTCGATCGCCTGGTGGACGGCGCCATCGTCTTGAAAATCTCCGGCCGCTCTTATCGCGCTCATCGTTCAACGACGCTGGCCGCCAGCGAGGAGAAACGCAAATCAAGCAGCGACGCTGACAGCTGAACTACCTGGGCCTCTTCTCTGCTCGGCCGCTTGCGCGATGCCACTCATTGATCTCAAAGCGGTGCGTTCGCAGATTCCGATCCAGCAGGTTTTAGACTTGCTGCAGTTCGCGCCCGTCTCACGCGACGGCCGCCGTCTACGCGGACCATGTCCGCTTCACGACTCCGAGCCGCATAGTCGCAGCTTCTCCGTTCATCTGGGCCGACATCGCTACCGCTGCTTCGTCTGCCACTCCTCCGGCACTCAACTCGATCTTTGGGCGGCCGTTCATAACCTCTCACTGCCCGCCGCCGCCGCGGATCTCTGTCGCCGACTCGGCTGCCCCGTCCCCTGGCTCTCAGTCTCCTAATCGGCCACCTGCTGGCCCACTTCTCGTCGCCAAAGTGGCCTGCTTTCTAACTGCCACCGACACGAGATGTCGCAGCACAGGACCTCCTTGAATGATGCTCGAGTGGGCAGACAGCCGCCGTAATAGGGCGCGATCAATTGCCTGTGCGGAAAGCTAAGCCGCACTACTGCGCGGCGGTCGGCGCCGCCAGCTGCCATCGCAGAGGGCCCAACAAGCTCAAGAACTTCGGCAGGGTCCAAGATGCCATATGGGGCCTCACTAGCGCCAGTCGGTTGCATTTTGATCATGAAGGGGATCTGAATTCGTTACACCCTCAGGTGCCAAAGCGGCTGCGTCGCTCTGCGTTCGAATCAAGCACCAGCAGCCACTCTATTGCGCATCACTGAAGCTCCCGCGGTCGTCGCAAATCGCTGGGCGTCGTCCGCGCCTTCTACCAGGCGTTGCATCGAATCTGTCAAGCATGCGGATCGCCTCGCGCAGTCGATCGACCGATTGATCTTCGAGTTCGGTGTCGCACGTCGCTAAGAACTCTCGAACTCGCTCGCCGAGCAGGTCCCAGGCGACGAACAGTTCTCTTTGGGTCAGGTGCGTGACTACCGCGCTGGCAATGTAGCCTAAGCTCATCAGACAGGGCGCGGCGATGAGAAAGCACCACCAAGCGAATGGCACGACATGGTTCTCAATGAGGTCTTAAGTATGCTGAGACCTGTCGCAGGCCCGCCCATTTCCCGACATGGGGGCTGCGCGATGCGCAAAATGCCATCGAAAGCGTAGCTTCTATTTGTTCAAGGTCAAACCGACTTTGGCGCAATGCGGGGTGCGTTTGCCCATTTGGCTGTAAGACTTCACGCTCGAAAAGCAGTGACGGCCGGGCGTGAAGACGCCTCAGCTCAAAAGACGACAACCGTATTTGCTCGTGGATGCCTGGATGCTCAAGAACAAACTAGCCGCCAATTATGACGTGGCCCTTACCGCTTTTCGCCGAGCCACAGAGCTTGGCGCAATACGGAAGCTGCAAGTTCACTCCAGCTCGGATTGTTTCCTGGTTTCGTCAGCCAAAGTTTTCTCATCAGCGATTTGCTGACGCAGAGCGACAATGTCGCATTCGATGCTCCAGTCTTCCGCAAGGGGCACGAATCGTTCCATCGTCATCTCAGGCAGAAATACTCTGTAGTCGCCCGGCACTAACCGCGGTCCAACCGTCGCGGCGATCCCTCGCTCGCCAAGAAAGACTCGCACGCTCTCTGCGTCGTCTTGCGTCGCAATTCGGCTCAACAGTACGCCCTGACCGGTATCCTCCGCGTGAAGTCGAACACCCATGACGGCACCCTCCTCCTGGCCTAGATGAATCCTAGACAAGCGAAGGAGTTCAATGATGCCCATTGTGAGGCAAGCCGCCACCCGTTAGTTCAAATAGAAATCTGCAAGCATCTCCGGGCGATGCTCCTATTGCCATTCATCGCGCATGTTGTGATCCCCCATTACCATCTTGTGGCCGTTTCGAGCGGATAACCCCATTCGTCAAAGCACTTTCGCCATTCTTTTTCGATTCGTGAGCGCACCTCGCTAGAAACGTCTGGCAAGGAGTTCTTCTTGTACCCGGCAATGGTATCCACATACCGTCGCAGCGCGCCCTCAACGTAAGCGAAATCGGGGAGGGTCAGGGCTTCATAGATGCCTCGGACCTGGCCGATAGGGTCTGCCTCAAGCGCCTCGAAGCAGACCTCGTGGAAGTGACCGTTCGGAATCAGCCGACGTTCCTCGAAAAAAGCGTCGTAAACCTCCTTATACTGGCGAACGATGCGGTCATTCAGATCACGAAGGTTCGGTCGTTGAAGCGTCCAAAGCGGAGTTACGCCGGTTCGCATCAGATGCTCGGTGGACCGGAAAACATCAAACGGGTTCCGCCGAATGTGGAGGAACTTCGCATCGGGGAACATCTCCAACAGCACCTTGATTCGGCAGGTGTGGCCCGGCGATTTCAGGACCAGAGGCTTCCGGTACTTGAGCGTCAGCTTTTGCAGGAACCAAGTCAGTGCTGCCTTCCATTCAACCAGTTCCTTCGGTGCAGTGTCACGTAGCGTCAGATAGCGGTTGTAAAACCCTGCCCGGCGAGGAAAGGCCCAAGCCAACGAGAACCCGCCGAAAAGCGCAGCGATGGCGAACTCGTCTTCTTGCGGCTCCGCGACTCCGAAGGCCACGTTGTCCATCGGGCGCTTCCTGGGAACAAAAAAGCCCACGAGCCCTGCGTTGATTCGTTCAGTAGTCAGGAAGCTTGCCGGGAAAGTGACTTGATAGGTGTTGGGGTACGCAAAGCGGTCATCCTGCGCGAGCAGGTTGTGCAAGTGGGTCGTGCCGCTGCGCCAAATGCCGAGGATGAACAACGGCGGTTCAATCGTCGTGGAATTGATTTTCTGACGATACCGAAAGTTCTCCCATGCCGCGAACAGGCTGTTAGGTACGCTGCTAGCCGTAATGGCTGCCGCACGTCCCCAATAGGGCAGGTCCACAGCGAAGTCGTTGTCTCGAAGCATTCGGAGCCAACGACCGAGCGTAATTCCCCCGAAAACGCCAGTTCCTAGTTTGATTAACAGGGTTTCACGCCAGGACATGGGCGCCACGCTATCGCAGTGATGTGTCAATCATTTCGCTGGCTCAACCCTCGCCCATCTTCCGCATCGTTCCGTCCTCCACAGACTCATTCGCATATAGACGTTTTCTGCCGATCATCTGCGATCCACAGATGTGCCGCCAAACGTGCATGCAAGCAGCATTCACGATTTTTCCTAGTCGATGGCCGCCGAATCAAGCAACCCTTGCGCGCGGTGATCCGGCGCGCCAGCGCTAATTATCCTACGCAGGGCGATGCCGCCTGCGAAGCGGGAAAGCAATTCCTTTGGTTGTTCGCTTTAGCATGAACGAAGCGCGCATTTTCCTGCTGCGACGGCATCGTCCCGCGTAGGATATCGCGCGCTGCGCTCGACGCGTGCGGGATCGGAGCGGCCTAAGCAGCGTTGCACGGGCCATCGGACGTCTTTTTGCTCTAATTCAACGAGCGTCTGCTACCGCCACGGATTGTTAGACATCCGAGCTGCGACCCCCTTCAAACTTCCCTTGACCCCCGTTTGACCAATCGGCTATCACCATCGGCTATTCGAGGCCGAGTTGGAGTTTTTCGCGAGCAGGAGGCGACGATGGGCGGACGATCTGCGGCGCTCGACTCTTTGAGGCTCGATACTGCGGCGACAAGCGGCCTGCGTCTGGGCCCGGCTCGCGTGCAAACCGCAGTGCTCTTCGGCCTGTTGCTGGCCGTGCAAGTCGCCGCGGCGATCATGCCGCAGCATTTGGATTTGAGTTTGGATGAGTTGGACTCGACCTGGACGGTTTTTTCTAGAGCGATTGAAGGCACTTCGTTAGCTTGGCCCCCGTTATTGGCGGTTTGGGCCGTGTTCGGCCCACAGCGAGCCGCAACGCGGCTGGCGTTGACGCTTTGGCTAGCCATGGCTATCGACCTGTGCTCAATGTACGGATCGAGTCGTGACATTGGGGACACTACTATTGATGCCAACATTCTGGGCATAGGCGCAGCGTGGCTACTCGGCTTTCTCGTGTTACAGTTTCCGCTGTGGCTGATTCGCGCCACTCGTCGCTGGCGGCTGAAGCTCCCGGACTACGAGATCCTGGATGGAAATTCATCCAAATCGCCACCGCGTCTGACGGGGTCGTCGCGCCAGTTTTCATTGCGAGCGCTGCTTGGCTGGACCTTAGCGGCGGCGCTATTGCTGGCCGGCTGGCTTTGGGCGGCGCCAGACGCCCGCTTTGGGAAGGAAGGCGTCCTCTGGA
>JAICIG010000518.1 GCA_025924495.1 Pirellulales bacterium
CTTCCCGCGATGTGCATCCAAGGCGTCTGAATCGCAGCCGCCGCCACGCGTCTGGAGTCGGCCCCAAATTTCATGTCTTCCCCGAGCCCCAATCTAGCCTCCGCCGAGAAGCCGGCCGACCGCGTCACCAGTGAAGCCGCCGCGGCCGAACCACCCTTGACGATCATCGAAGCTCGTTCCGGTTGGCAGCCGATCGACTTTGCCGAACTGTGGCATTACCGGGAGCTGCTCTACTTTCTGGCCTGGCGCGACGTCAAGGTGCGCTACAAGCAGACCGCTTTGGGCGTCGCCTGGGCGATCTTGCAGCCGACGTTGATGATGGTCGTGTTTACGCTCGTGCTCGGCCGCTTTGCCGGCGCCGCCACGGGCGATATCCCCTATCCGCTGTATGTCTATGCGGGCTTGTTGCCGTGGAATTTCTTTTCCACCGCCATCACCTCGGCGAGCCAAAGCGTTGTATCCGCAGAGCGGCTAATTACCAAAGTTTATTTTCCTCGCTTGGCGATGCCGCTGGCGGCCATCGGCGCAGCACTGCTCGACTTTGCGATGTCCTCCATCGTACTTGTCGCGATGATGATTTTTTATAGCTTCGAACCAAACTGGTCGATGCTACTCGCGCCTGCGCTGGTTGCGTTACTGGCGCTTGCAGCAATTGGCGTGGGCACATTGCTGGCGGCGCTGAACGTCGCTTATCGCGATGTCCGCTATGCCTTGCCATTTCTTGTGCAGCTTTGGCTCTTTGCCACGCCGAGCATTTATCTGAACTCGGCCGGATCGGCCCCCGATTTACCGGCCGGGGCGGTCCATTCGGTTCCGCGACAAACAGAAGCGCAGAAATCTCTGCCAGCAGGCGCCGACGATTCGGATCAGAAATTAAACGTATGGGGGCGGCGAGTGCTCAGCCTGAACCCGCTTGACGGGCTGATCGCGTTTTTTCGCTGCGCCGTGCTGGGCCGCCCGCTGCCGTGGAGCAGCTTGGCGTATCCCGCTCTCGCGATACCGTGCCTGTTGACTGCGGCCGGATACTATTTTCGCCGTGTCGAAGATTCGTTTGCCGATATTATCTGACACGGTGCGCCGAGGTCGATATCAGTCGTCAAGAACGGCATCGGGCCGAATGGCAAGGTACCATTCTCGCCACTGCTTCAGGGCCTCTTCGCGCGTCTTTTCATCCGTGCCGCCCCAGAACCCGGCGCCATAGAATTTCCGGCTGATGAACCGCAAGCCTTCGTTTGCCGCGTTGAACACGAGAGGCTCCGGATCCTTTAAAGCATGCAGCAATAGCGGCACTTCATCCAAGTTTCGAGTCCGTGCCAGCGCGCGCAACGCGGCCGCCTTGCCTTCCGGCGACTCTCCCGCAGCCAGGCTGCGCAAGCGTTTTTCGATATCGCTCACCGCTTCGTCACCCGGTTCAATCCCTTCCTCCTCGACCGTGGCGACGACCTGCTCAAACTTCGGGTCATTGGGATCTCCGAGGATCTTGAGCAACTCTTTGGCTGGACCCGACAGCCGTTTGGCTTTCACGCCGCCGAGACGCAGTTCGGCGTCGTCCATATTCTCGGGCAAGCCGCGGCCGCCGACGAGCATGCCGGCTCCCAAGGATTTAGCTCTTTCAATCACCTTTTTCGTCGAGCGAAGCAGAAACAAAATGCCAAAGGCCGTATCCGCAACCGTATTGTGACCAGGCGCGCTATCCCAGGAGCCATCCGCTCTCAGCGATTTAGACAAGAATCGATAACCGTCGTCGTACCAATTTACGTCGGCCTTCGATTCGCCGGCCGTCATTTCACGGAAACTTTGGTATCGCTCGTAGGCATACAAATAGTAGTAAACCCATTCAGGCGGATCGACGCGATAGTGTGCCCGTTGCCATCCCTTGCCGCGTTCCATCGTCTCGCGCACCCGATTGACTTCAACGACGCCAGAGCCTCGGCCTGCTGGATTTTCCTTTTTCTTTCGCTTAAAAGCGGCCGGAAGATCTGGATCTTGCTCGGGTTCAAACGAGCCGAATAATCGCAGACGTTCAGCGCAGATGTACAGGCTGCCGAGCCCGGCGGCAGCCAGGCTCGGCCGCACTTGAGTCTGCTCTACGAGCGTGTAATTGCCCGGGTCATTTCCTTGGTATCCAAACGCTCCGCTAGGATCCTGTGTGCGAACCAACCAGTTGGCCGCTCTTTCCCACGAATCCACAGGGACGGTTATGCCGACGTTTTCGGCCGCCCAAAGCCCCAGACACCCGTATTGCGTCATCGACGTGTCGCCGGTCTGGCTATAAGAGTATCCCCAACCGCCGTGCGGCTTCTGCGCCGTGATCAGCAACTGCGTCAAACGCTCCATCTCAGGCCGATATGCCACCGGATCGAGTTCGAAGAGAAAGACAATGCAGAGCCCCGTGTTGTAGATGTCGAGCGGAGTCGTGGCCGCGTTCGTCGACGTCATCCCTAAAGCGCTGCGGATCGATGCTACAGCCTCTTTGATTTTGGGATGATCGGCCTTTCGGCCTGTTTTCAGCAGGCACATGCCGACCAGAGATTGTGCACCCGGCGCTGTACTATTTGGCTGCGTCGCCAAATCCCTCGGCAGCGGCTGCTCGAGGAAGTGGATCGCCTTTTCCACGAGTGCCTTGACCTCCGGACTTTCGGGAGTCAAGCCAAAGGCGCCTTGCGAACAGACGACAGAGTTGGCAACACAAAGGCTCAAGAAAAGGCCAAGCGCTCGCAGCCGAATAAGATTGCGAAGGGAGGTAGGCCACGCCATCATCCCTGCCGATCTCCTGTGCAGGATCATAAGTGAACTAGAACGAGGCCCTGAAATGTTTCAACTGAGGACGATAAGAGCACGGCGAGAGCACGAAGCCAGACGGTCGTCGGCCGCCTGACAAGATCTTACTCCTGTTAAAATCGGCATGTCAAGCGCGACCGCGTTGCCGACGCCTTGTCAGCCGTGGTTTTGGCATGCCATAATTTAAAAGCATGCAGGCAGTTGCGTCGAGATCCGATTGACCCCTATGCGCTGCCAATTTGCCTTTCTGAGCGCCGCCTTGCGGTCGAAGACGCCTTGCAGAGCCCCATGCTTCCGGCGATATCCATTGAAAACCTGTCGAAGTGTTATCGAGCGCCGCAGGCGCACCGCCGCGCCGCCTACCGAACTCTGCGAGAGGAACTGAGTCAGGTCGTCGCAGAACCGTTTAGGCGGCTGCGCGGTAGGGTAGAACTCCCCGAATCGAGAGAGTTCTGGGCGTTGGACGACATTAGCTTCCAGGCGTCCACGGGAGAGGTGTTGGGCATCATCGGGCGTAACGGCGCAGGAAAGTCGACTCTGTTACGAATTCTGAGCCGAATCACTCGCCCGACAAAGGGACGAGCCAAGATTCGAGGCCGCGTCGGAAGCCTGCTCGAGATCGGGGCCGGTTTCCATCCGGAACTTACGGGGCGCGAGAATATTTTCTTAAATGGCGCCATCTTGGGTATGGGCCGCCGGGAAATCCGCGAAAAGTTCGATGAGATTGTGAGCTTTGCCGAAGTTGAGCAATTTCTTGAATTGCCGATCAAACAGTATTCCAGCGGCATGTATATGAGGCTGGGATTCGCGGTGGCGGCGCATCTCGATCCCGAAATCCTGCTTGTCGATGAGGTGCTCGCCGTTGGCGACGTCGCGTTCCAAAAGAAGTGCCTGGGGAAAATGAGCAACCTGGCGAACAGCGGCCGCACGATCCTCTTCGTGAGCCATAATCTGCCCGCCGTCAAAAGTCTCTGCCGGTCGGCAGTGCTCCTGGAGCGCGGGCGGGTGGCAAAACACGCGCCGGCAACCGAAACCGTTGACTTTTTTCTCGGCGAACAGGCCGCGGGCGAGAGCGAATATTCCTGGCCGCTCGAGACAGCCCCGGGAGATTGGCGAGCGCGCATCGTGTCCGTGCGGCTGCACAACGAGTCGGGCGATTCCACGACTTGTTTCTCACTCAACCAGCCTGCGTTGATCGATGTGGAATACCAGGTCTTGAAAGCTGATGTGGCGCTAAGTCTTTCGTTGTCATTACATACTGCGGATGAAGTCCATGTTTTGGCGTCGCCTTCGACATCGGATGCCGCGTGGTATTCCAAGCCGCATCCGGTCGGGAAGTATCGAAGCCGTTGCGTGATCCCGGCGAACCTGCTCAACGCCGGCCGGTATTTCGCCTCAATATTCCTTGTCGAAAACGCGGTTACGGTCGTAGCGGCTTTGAACCGATTCGTAGCATTGGAGCTGGTCGATGATGGTCAGGACCGCGGCGGCTTCCTGGGCGCGTGGCACGGCGTCGTTCGCCCCAAACTGGCTTGGAACACCGAACCGCTCGGCGCCGACCATAATTAAGACCTGCAAGCGCACTCTCCGTTGACTTTACTTTCGATACTTACCGCACCTGACTGACCAAACGGATTGCCCTGTCATGCCGAGCCAACTTGTTATCTGGGGCGCGTCGGGCCATGCACGCGTCGTTGCAGATATGGTCCGGCTGCAGGGCAATTTGGAAATCATTGGGTTTCTCGATGACTTGCACCCCGAGCGCGCGGGAACTTCGTTCTGCGGTTCGACGATCCTGGGAGGGCGTGAAAAGCTCGCAGATCTGGCGAGCATGGGAGTCCGCAATCTCGTCGTCGCGTTCGGCGATTGTCGAGCCCGATTAGCGGCCGCCGCTTTCGCGGCCGAAGCAGATTTCAACTTATGTCAGGTCGTGCATCCTCGCGCTGTGGTCGCCGCCGATGTTACGATCGGCCCCGGGACGACCGTAATGGCTGGCGGCACAATCAATCCCGGCGCTGTGATTGGCCATAATGTCATCGTGAACACAAACGCCACCATTGAGCACGAATGCGTGCTCGAGGCTGGAGCTCACGTCTGTCCGAACGCCGTTCTAGGCGGCCAGGTGCGCGTCGGACAGGCCGCGTGGATCGGCATTGGCGCTACGGTGCGAGAGAAACTTTCGATCGGCGCCGACGCCGTCATTGGCGCCGGCGCGGTCGTGATCCATGACATCCCTGCTCGTGCGGTGGCGTATGGCGTGCCGGCGACCGTCCGTCGCTACCTGGAGTCCCATGCTTCCTAAAGGTGA
>JAICIG010000519.1 GCA_025924495.1 Pirellulales bacterium
CGGTGTTTGAGCAGCAATGGCATGTCGGGATTCAACTCCGCCGCGCGACTCGTGAGATCGAGGACCTCGTCCCAGTGATTTCTTGAGGTTTCGACAATCGCGACTTGCGCCAATCGCCAAGCCGCTAATGGTTTTGGCAGCGGCACGTCGAGCGTTGCCCGAAGCTTTTGCTCGGCCTGATCAAACTCACCCTGGCCGAGCAAGATGGCGGCCTCGTGCACGGCAGAAATCGCCTCGACCTTACGTGGGGTAAAACCGTGCGGGCCGATCTCGTCCATCGCGGCAGCGCAAAAGAAGTGCGTATTTTCCGAAGCGGGGGCATCAACCTGATGCGTTTAGCGTGCGTCGGCGATCATTCAAGACGAAGAACGAGTAAAGCATTTCCATTCCCGCTTGGAGTTGGCTCCGCTGTGTCAGTGCTGACGTTCCGTCTCCAAAGTAGCGCTAACATCGCCTCGTCGGCGACACTGACGTAGCGGCAAAGCTGGAACGCGAACTATCGGCTAATTAAAGTCGGGCAAGACCGAGTCTGATCGCGACTCGCGTCTTGATCACTTCTTTTTCTCGCTCCTCGGACGGGATGCGACGCACTGCATGAAGCGCAGCACGCTGCCGCCAGCCAGCAGGATCGAGCATTGGAGGATATATGCAGGCGGCAATGGAGTTTAGCCCATGCCTACGACTCTCGATGCCGCTGTGGATGGATATTTTGCCGCCAGAAACCTTGCGCGCGCGACCCGAGGCGTGTATCGTACCACGCTGAGGAAGTGGAAAGAGTGGGGCCAAGGAGTCCCGATCGAAGAACTCGGCCGAAAGGAGATTCGCGAATTCGTGGACTGGGTTTTCGAACGCGCCGTGACCCACGAAGAGCGAAACCCGGGGCGAACTTCCGACAAGTCGCGCGAGCACTTGCGCGCGATCATCGCTTGGGCTTGGGAGCAGGACCTCATCGTTTCCCCACCTTTCCAAGACCAAGACCGCAACGCGACGTTGCCGGTCGGCACTACTTGACCAAAGCTGAATTGAATGCGTTGTATTTCGCCACCCACAAAATGAAGCGGCCGCGAGCCTGGGACGATCCGATCCCTGTCGGCCGCTATTGGCGCAGCGCACTCGTGTTGTTCTACAACTATGGCCTCGATACCGGAACGATCTGGAAATGCGATCCATCTCACGAGCCGCTCCTATGGCGGCACGTGTCGTGGAGCCGGCATTCGCCTGATCGCGAGATCAAGGAGCAATCCCCGTGGGGATGGCTTTTCTATCGCAGGGTAAAGACGGGAAAGGCATTTTACCGGCCCATGAATCGGATCGTGCATGCCCACATCAAAAGCCTGATGCCAGAAAGCCCGGAGCCCGACGCCCCGGTCTTCCTTGGCGGAAGTGCTCGGCCTAACGTCCGGTTCATAGCTCTCTGCAAGCTGGCAGGGATCAAGCCCAAGAAAAACCTCGAAACTGGCGAAGACCAGCCCTGGGTGCTGAAGGACCTCAGGAAAACCTGTGCGACCTATTACGACGCACACGTTCCCGAATCGTCGATCGAGATCCTGGGGCACTCGGTCGGTGGGATCACCTATCGGCATTATGCCCATCGAGCGCCGCTGGCTTTCAAGGCAATTATGACGCTGCCACAGCCGACGGCCTTCACGACCCTCGTCAAAGGCTATGAAGGTCAGTGCCCGTGCTGCCGACGGCCATTTGCCGACGCGGGTTAACTACACTGGGTCGATGCCGCCTGCATAGGAAAAGCAGCCGGCGTCAAACCGGGGAACGCAATCTGTGTTCCATGCCAAGCCGCAACGCTGTTATTGCCAGAATCTGCTTGACCGTGGCTTCCCACGATGGGAAAAATTTGTGAAACCAAACGCGTCTTAAACGGTCGCCAAGCCATGGCAAGAACGCTGACCATTTGCGATCGGTCGACGGACGGCCGCTCGCAGAGCGAGTTCACGCTCGATTTTATTACCGACCGCGTCACTGTCCGCGAGCTGATACGCAGCCGGGTTTATCAAGAGGTGCAGGATCAGAAACTGGCTTCCGGCGTGTTTCAAGGTTTAGCTCAACCGGCAGAGCAGAATACCGTTGGAGGCCGCCGCGAACTCGACTGGAAGCAGCAGTTCGAGCTGGCCCTAAAAGCCTTTGAGTGGCGGCAGGTGCTCGTCCTCGTCAGCGACCGCCAGCTCGACGAACTCGATGCCGAGATCGAAATCGAGCCGGACGCGCGCGTCACTTTTCTGCGGTTGGTTCCGTTGGTCGGAGGCTAGCTCAAGATGCTCCAGTATGTGGCCGACGTCGAACTAAGCCCCGTCGCCCGCCGGCAGCTTGAGACATTCATCGACGCCCTTAGCCAGGAGCTTGGCCTGTCGAAACGCCCGCGCACCGCAAGCGCGGCCGAAGCCATCAAATCGCAAGACGCGGAAGTAAGACGGCAGATCGCCAAGGCGCTCACGGAACTGGCCGCTCGTCTGCCGCACGACTTGTTCGAGACAGGCAGCGAGCACTTTGCCGCCGAACTTCGCCGTTACGCACGGCTCGTCGATGCACAGCAATTGTCCGCGTCAAACGAATACTGCTACTTTTCGCGCATCCGCCGGTCGCCGCTCGATGCACGCGCTCGGGAGCTGCTGACCGGTTATTTTGACGCTCGGCTGTTCCAAGACGGCGTGGAGGAAGCCGAAAACCGATTGCACGCCGCCGAGCCCGCGGTTCGCGCCCAGGCGACCTTAGCATTACTCGAGCTAATGCAGGGTCAAGTGGCGGACTTGTACGCGCGCAACGAACAAGTCGCCGCCTTCAACAGGCGGATGATGCAGAGAGTCACCGAATCCGTTGACGCCCGGGCAAGCAATGCGTCGGCGAGGAGCGCCGAAGACGAAGACTTGCTTTTGCGCCAGACGCTCTCGCTGGCAGACCAGACGCGTCGCGAACATTACCCGACGCTGACCCTGCTTCGCAAGCTGTTTTCGAAGACGATCAGATTCGAGAAGGACCAGTCTTTGCTGTTAGCCGAGCTGATTCCCTACTCCCAGGCCGACCAGTTCAACTATCCGCTTTGCGGCGTGGCCAAAGTCCTGGTGGGGCATGTCGAGCAGTATGGCCTGGAAGACGAAATGCGCCCGCGGCTTGAATCGCTTTGCGCCGCGTTGCTCCGCATCCCCGACAACAATACTCGGCGTTGGGCTACGCGGCTGCGCGAGTTGGCGACGCCCGCCGGCGACGAAGAGGTTGCCCTCGTCCTGGATCAAAGCGATGCGTGGGCGAATCAGGCGCGCGACGAACTGGCGAAGATGCCCGCAGAGCGCCGGGGGGCGTGGGCGAAGCTGTTGGAGCACGCGCGCGGCGCCGTCCGCAACAAGCCTTCGAAGGCCTGGCTCAAAACCGCTGCGCCGCTGGTCTCGCGACTCGGCGCCGAGCCATACGCATCGACCGTTTGTCGCTGGTTCGCCAACCTGGGCAACCGCAAGCCGACCGACAACAATAGCGACATCATGCGGGGCTTGCTGCATGCCAGCTTGTTGCTGGATGCGAGACAGGCCGCCGAAGCGAAGGCACTGGAAACGCTCGCCCCGGCGATCGCCGATCTGGCCGAGGCCGGCTGCCGCCGCAGCACGAGCGGCGCGCTTGTATCTTCGAAGCTGACGACGGCTTGTATTGAAACCTTGGCTGTGTTTCCGCATGTCGGCGCCGCGGCGCAGCTCGGCCGCCTGAAGCAGCGGCTCAAGGCCGATTGGATTCGCGACAAGGTCGCGCAGGCATTCGCCGAGGCCGTGCAACTCCACGGCCTGCAGGCGGAAGATGTCGGAGAAAGCCTGACGCCGACGTGCGGCTTTACCGAGGTCGGGCGGCGTTTGGCCGAGTTCGACGGCTACCAGGCCGAACTGTTGATAGAAAGCGGCCACGGCGTTCGCCTGCGCTGGACGACTCCTGACGGCAAGCAGCAGAAAACCGATCCCGCTAGCGTCAAGCAAAACTTCGCGGCCGAGCTTAAGGCGCTGAAGCAGTCGGGCGCCGATGCCCTGAAGCTCATCGCGTCTCACCGCGATCGTCTTGACCGATTGTTTATCGAGCGTAAGACCTGGCGATTTGACGTTTGGCGTCAGCGCTATCTCGATCATCCGCTGGTCGGCGCACTTGCCCGTCGATTGATCTGGAACTTCAAAAGCGGCAAGAAATTGATCGCCGGCATGTGGCAGGCGGGCGAGTTGGCGGATGTGGGAGGCAAGCGCATTGAGCTATCCGAGCAGGCCGAAGTCGCGCTTTGGCATCCGCTCGGTTCCGCGGGCGAAGAAGTTGACAGTTGGCGCGCGCGGTTAGGTATGCTCAGCGTTACACAGCCGTTCAAGCAGGCCCATCGCGAGGTTTACCTGCTCACCGACGCCGAACGCGAGACGGAAACGCACTCGAACCGATTCGCAGGACATGTCCTGCGGCAGCATCAATTCAACGCCTTGCGCGAGGCGCGCGGCTGGACCTACCCGCTGATGGGACACTGGGATCCCGGAGATTGCGTGCCGCGACTTTCCCTGCCGCGCGAGAACATGAGCGCGGAGTTCTGGGTGCAGGGAACGGCGGACGATGAGACCTCGCCCGCCGGGGTGCTGCTGTATGTTTGCAGCGATCAAGTGCGGTTCTACCGCGACGGCGCGCCGTTGTCGTTGACGGATGTTCCGCCGCTCGTGTTCTCGGAAGTGATGCGCGACGTCGACCTGTTTGTCGGCGTAGCGAGCATCGGCAATGATCCCAACTGGGGCCCGGCCGCAAGGGAATCAGAAATCGATCAACCCTGCGCGCCTGAGGCGCAACGGCAGTTTGCCGATTATTGGCAGTCGTTTTCTTTCGGCGAATTGTCCGAAGCTGCAAAGACGCGCGCCAGCGTGCTGCGAGAGATCGTGCCGCGCCTCAATATCGCCGACCGCTGTACGTTCGAGGAACGGTTTCTGGTCGTTGGCGGCAAGCTGCGAACTTATCGCATTCACCTCGGCAGCGGCAATATTTTGATGGAGCCCGGATCGCAATACCTGTGC
>JAICIG010000520.1 GCA_025924495.1 Pirellulales bacterium
GCCGCCGCCGCGGCTCAAAAATATTCACGCCGGAAGGCGCATCGATCGCCCGACATCCACAGTGCTGTCTTGAAGCAACGCACGCTAGCCTTCAGTGGGCTTCAGCGAGTCTCTTCCTGCGTGCGCCATTCGAATCCGCAGCGTTTTGCAGCTGTTGTCAGCGGTCCGGACAACAGCGAGACGCGCGGAATGGTGTTGACGTCGAACGCAAACTCTCGTCCATCGCATCGCACAACGCGATAAGACCGGCTGGTCTTGGTTGGCATCAGGTGCTTGGCAACGCCTTTGGCCAACGGCAATCTTTCGTGAAGCACGGTTTCTTCGACGAGCTGAATTTCGTCCCAAGCGAATACGACGCGTTCTCCGCGCTGGCTGAAATAGAATCCTTCCGGGCACACGTAAAGGCAGAACGAGAACAACGACCAGATTCGACGAAAAAGCAGAATACCGCCGATCACAAGTGCGATGCTGACGGCGAAGAGAAGCGCAGCGGCCGCCCAACTCATGTTGCGTTCGTGAAAAATCGGCAGGCGGAAGCCGCTTCTCTTGAGCTCGCGGATTGGCAGCCAGTTAATCGCCGCTCCCCCGCCGACCAGCAATGCCGACAGGATCAACCCGGCAATCTGGTTCGCCATGGCAGGTTTTTGTTGGTAGATCGGCTTGCCAAGCGACTCGACAGTACGTGACGAAGGGCGGGTTGCCGTGGTCATTTTCTACCCCGGGATATTCAGAAGCGGCAGAGGCGTGCGCAGCAATATAAATGGTTTAGTATTGCACCTGCAATAAAGGCCCGTGCATTCCTTTAGCCGCAGACGGGCACATCGCCGGAAGCTCATGCAAAGAGCGCACAAAATTCATAAAAAATCGCTTGCATACCGCCCGGCAACATCCAAAAATGCGTGACGGCTACCCTTCCCGCCGCCTCGCTTCTTGGAAATGCACCATGAAATCCTGCCGATTCATCGCAATTGTAGCGCTCGTTGCTATCTATTGGCCCTCGAATCAGGTCCGCGGCCAATTCGAGGAACTTGCGGCGCGCTTGCCAGACACGACCAATGCGTTAGCGCTCTTCAACGTCGACAAGATTGCTGCAGGCGACCGGGCGTTGAGCGCCGACTTGAAACAGGAATATGAAGAATCATTCCGCGCGGGCCGCGTCTTGCTGCCGCCCGGATCGAGCCGCTGCATCGCGGCTGCACAACTCGATTTCGGCTCGATGCAACCGCTCTGGGAATTAACTCTCGTCGACTACAAACAAGAGCCGAACTTATCGCAGATTGCTCGGCAGCACGGCGGCCAAATCGAAAGCATCTCCGGCGCGCCGAGCATCTCAATTCTCGCCGACCTGTATCTTGTGCAATGGGGCCCGAACCGTTTGGCCTCGCTTTCGCCTGTAGGTCGCCAGGAAGTCTCTCGGTGGATCAAGCGAACCGCGAGCAAGAAAGACGTGACGCTTTCACCTTACCTGGAAACCGCGTTGCACTATTCGCAGCAAGAGGCCGATATCATCCTGGCGATCGACCTCGAAGATGCGATCGACCCGGCGAGGATTCGCCAGAGCCTGACCGATTCGCCGACGCTTCGTAGTCGGAAGTTGGATGCAAATCGCGTCGCCGAGGTGCTGACCCAGATTCAAGGATTAATGCTTGGCATCCGCTCGGGCAAGGAGACGCGCGGCAAACTGCGCGTCGATTTCCGCAGCGACGCTTCGCTGTTGGGAGATGCAGCCAAACCGCTGCTCTTGGAATTGCTATCGAAGACCGGCGCGATGATTAGCGATTTCAAGGACTGGACGGCGGTGGTTGACAAGCAGCGAATTACCTTAGAGGGCGTGCTGTCGCCGAGCGGAATGCGGCGCGTCACGAGTCTCGTGGAGCCGCAGTCCTTTGCCATGAACGCGACTGGGGCTACTGGCGACGCGTCGGCGCGGGCCACGCCGAAGCCAGGAGAGGAAAAACGCGGCGACAAGGCCGCTAATACGTCAGAGCAGGCTCATGCTTCGAAACAATACTTCGGCTCGATTCAGGCGTTGCTTGACGACCTGAACGCCGATGTCAAAAGCGCCGTTACTATCGGCCAGGCCGGCGTCTGGATGCAGAAGTATGCCAAGCGAGTCGATCGATTGCCGGTGCTCAACGTCGACCCTGACGCATTGAACTATGGCGCCTATGTCAGCCAGCAGTTGCTGGCGGCATCTTCGGCGGTCAAGGGCATCGGCATTGAGTCGGGAAAGCGACGCTCGGCGGTCTGGGACTCGGGTTATAACTATTACGACCAATTCGTGGCCGCCCCCGCCCGGCGACAAGTCAACGCCGAGGCTCGAGCCGCCGGCGCCACGTCGGCGACCGACATTATGCAAGAGATCTATAAAGCCTCGGGCGACGTGCGCCGGACGCTGTCGCAGCGATACATGCTCGAGTTTTGATCGGCAGCAGCTCGATTCACGGTTTGCATGCCTCGCAGGCTGAGACGAATGGCGCCAAGTCCGAATATGCGCACCAGCCGGTGAATCGATTCGGCAGGTGCGCGCGTCCGTTTATCGAGTCCCTTCCTCGGGATGGAAATCACGACGATCGTCCGGTCCCCGACCATAAAGCGCCGTAGCTAGATCGCCTTGCAATCGCTCGAAGCCTCGGGCATGATGCCAAGCTGACGGGACCAGACGTTCTTGCGATTATATTCCGTGCGAGCTACGTATCGCGTCCGCGATTCGGGGCCGATCCTATGGGCCAGTTTCAATTCTCGCTGCGATTGTTGCTGGCGGCCGTCGCCGCTGTCGCAGTCACGGCGGCTGTGCTAATCGCAGAGCCGACCTGGCAAGCTGGGCTCGCTCTGCTTTTCTTGTCGATGCTTTATCCCGCAGTGTTCCTCACGGGAGTGCTGACGGCAGACCGCACTCGAAGGGCGATTTGCATCGGAGCGTTGATCCCCGCCCTCGTTTCGCTGACGTTGGTTGTCGCTCATGTATCGGCGCATCTCTTCAAGTTCCGGATCTATTCGAGTGAAATTGAATACCTCCAATCGCTGCTTCCCGAAGTGGCGCGCCGTTATCGATTGATTGCCTGCACATTTTGGGCATCGATGCCGTTGTTCGGCGCCGCATGCGGCCTGCTAGAGCGGATTTTCCTTAGTTCGGGGCGAAGCTGATGATAACACGTCGCCGTTGGCTAGCATTCAGCCTGCGAAGCCTCTTCGTCGTGCTCACCGGTTTCGCGGTCTGGTTGGGGATTGCGGTCAACAGAGCACGAGATCAAAGAGAAGCGGCGAGGGCAATCAGAGCGATCGGGGGCGGCGTGCATTATGAATGGGAGCCCGGTTCGAACTATCGCAGCTTCGACGCCCAGACGTTGCAACAGGTGAGATGGGGAAAACACTTTTGCGACCGTCACTGGCTCGGCCGGTTCGTCGGCGACGACCTGGTTCATAACATCGATAGCGTTGTCTTGCGCGGGAGCAAAAGCAAACTGCGGCGGAAGCCGGGCACAAACGTCGTCTATGCAGATTACGAAACGACCGTGCCACGGATCGACCTCGATTGGCATGTGACGCAGATCATCCCCCACCTCCAGCGTTTGCCCAGGCTTTCGCAGGTGCTCATTGAAGTTTCTCCTGCGAAAGACGCACCGCAGTTTAGTGACGCGGCCTTGCATGAACTTCGCAGAGCTTTGCCGAGGTGTCAGATCAAGCGGGTGGTTCCGAAGCTGGAAGTTTCCCGATCTGAACCTGAATGATCGCCGTGCTCGCCTGACGGCGAGAATCTGGCGAGTTCTGTTCCGCAACCAACAAAAACGCCCCTGGCGACGAACGGCCACCAGGGGCGTTAGTGCAAAACAAAGAACTACAACTCAACGGCTTCGACCTCGGCCACGAATCGGCCAGCATCGCTGGCGAGGAACGAGGCGACGACGCTGAACACGGCGTCGCTGAAGCCGCCAATGTTCAAGATGTCGGCGCGGTCGGGCGCCTGACTGGTCGTGTAAGGCTGCAAGTCAATGCAGATCAGCTTGGGGCCGATCATTGCCGCGCCTTGCAGCCGCAGTTGGTTCTTTACGAACTGCTGCCACTCGGTCATTACGCCCGTCGAACCGTTCAATCCGGCGGCGAACCGGCGTCCGCCGCAGACCCAGCTCTCGGTGTCGCTCACTAGCACGACGCCCGCGAACTTGCGATCGCGGTACTTCGTGTTCGCCTCGTTAAGCGGCAGCGAGCAATCGGTGCCGCCCCCGCCATACTTCGCCAGCCTCTCGGCCAGGCTCAAAATCGTATCCTGCGGATCGAGCTTCGCCTGGTAGGCTCGCGTATCGAACGGCACGACGATGCTGTCCGGGTTACGGCGCAGGATCGCCGCGGCAAACAAGGCCGCCACGTCCACGCACCGCAGCTTGCTCGTCGCTCCGCGGCCGCGATAACCCGTCACCGGGCTCTGCATCGAGCCCGACGTGTCGAGACCGATCACGACCGGCCCCGGCAACTCCGGCACGTTGCCACAAGCAATCTCGGCCGCCTGGTGCAGCGCGGCCTTGATCTTCTGCGGTACGTTGCCGCCGGCGTTCAGGTAAGCCGCCAGATACTGGTAGGGGAACTGGCGCGAGCGGCGGATTTCGTCGGCATCCGCAATGCGGCCGGCCACGTAGTCCGCCATCTCGCGGTCTTCAAGAACCTCGTGACGCGCGAGCGTGTTGAGGTTCATCCGCAGCGCCTGCGGTCCCATCTGCCGGGCGATCGCCTTCCAGACGAGCGGTCCGCGCGCCGCGTCGGCCAGCAAGTCCCAGCGCGCGCTCAGCCGCGCCAAGATGCCCGCCTGCAGTTCCGGCGTCTCGGCCTGGCGATATGCCGCCAAGCGCTCGACCTGCTCCGGCAGGTCGCCTTCGGTCGCCGGCGCCCACTTCTCGACCGGCTTGTCGGTCAGCCAGCCGAACAGTGCACGTCGCGCGTTGTCCTTCGGCGTCGGCCGGGCCAGTCGCAGGACGTCGCGCAGGCTCGGATCGTTGCCGATCGACGCCGACAGC
>JAICIG010000521.1 GCA_025924495.1 Pirellulales bacterium
ACCTCTTATACGTCCTCTTTGGCTTTTTCGGTGCTTGACCCTCTTGGGCATCAGCGCCATGGATTTCATCCTCTTGATACATGCCTTGATTGACCCACACCTGCACTCCGATGTGCCCCTGCGCGGTCATGGCTTCCGTAAAGCCATAGTCGATCTTCGCTCGCAAGGTCGACAGCGGAATGGAGCCAGCGATCGCCTTCTCGCGGCGCGCCATTTCCGAGCCGCCCAAACGGCCAGCCAGTTGAATTTTCACCCCTTTGGCGCCCGCCTCCATCGTCTGCTCCATCGCACGCTTCATCGTGCGGCGGAAGCTGGCTCGCTTCGCGAGCTGTTCGGCGATGTCCTCGGCCACCAACTGCGCTTGAATCTCGGGTCGCGAGATTTCCTCGATCTTGATATTAATGCGACGACCGACCAGGGCTTGCATCTCGGCCTGCAAGCGCTCTACTTCCTGGCCCTTACGGCCGATGATGATGCCCGGCCGAGCCGTGTGCAACACGACCTTGACCTCGTCGCGCGTCCGCTCGATTTCGATCTTTGGAATCCCGGCGAACTTATACTTCTCTTTGACGAACTTCCGCAGCTTATGATCTTCCAGCAGCAATTCGCTGTATTCCTGCTTCGAAGCGTACCAGCGGCTCTTCCAGCCGACCATGATGCCGGTGCGAAAGCCCGTGGGGTTAACTTTTTGACCCATCGTGTTTCCTGCTGCTTGTAGTCAGTTGCCGCAATCGCTTTTCCGCGGCGGATTGATTGTCAGTCGGGGACCTATTGCCAGTCCGGATTGTCCACCGCCACATGAATGTGGCTCATCCGCTTTTTAATCATGAACGCCATGCCTCGCGCCCGCGGCCGGATCCGCTTGAACATCGGACCTTCGTCCACGCGCGCGTCAACCACCACCAGGTTCTGCAAGTTGGGGGCGCGACGATCCTCGGCGTTGCCTAGCGCGCTTTTCAGCACCTTCTCCAGCAAGCGAGCTCCGCGCTGCGGCTGATAGCGCAAGATGTCCAAGGCTTCGTCGGCGTGCTTGCCGCGAATCAGGTCGGCCAAAGGCCGCACCTTGCGGGCGCTGATCCGAGCAAAGCGATGAACGGCTTCGTAAGCCATGGGTGAATATCCTCTCTAACGCCTGTCAGTTTTACTTTTTGCCGCCCTTGCCGCCGTGTCCGCGGAAAGTGCGAGTGGGAGCGAATTCGCCCAACTTGTGTCCCACCATGTCTTCGGTCACGAACACTTTCATGTGCAACTTGCCATTGTGCACCATGAAAGTGTGTCCGACGAATTCCGGCACAATCGTGCAAGCGCGCGCCCAGGTCTTGATCGGAGACTTCTCTCCGGTCTCGTCCATCTTCTGCACCTTGAGGTACAACTTCGGAGTGACGAAGGGGCCTTTTTTTAACGATCTTCCCATGATTCAGCTGCTGTTCTAAAGCTTGATTTGTCCATACCGACGCGATCGCCGCCGACGCACAATCGCCGAATTCGAAGGCTTGCGCCGATTGCGAGTCCGCCCGCCCTTGGCCAGCTTGCCGGTTGGGCTGACCGGATGCCGACCGCCCTTGGTGCGGCCTTCGCCGCCGCCATGCGGATGGTCGATCGGGTTCATGGCGGTGCCGCGCACGTGCGGCCGACGCCCCATCCATCGCTTGCGGCCCGCCTTGCCCAGCACAATATTCATGTGGTCCGCATTGCCGGTCGTGCCAATGGTTGCCCGGCAACTGGCCGGAATGCGGCGGATCTCTCCGCTGGGCAGCGTAATCTGAGCCCAGTTAGCATCGCGGGCGGCCAATGTCGCCGCGGTCCCCGCCGAGCGACACAACACGCCGCCGCGCCCCGGCTGCAATTCGATGTTGTGAATCGCCATGCCCAAGGGAATATTCTTAAGCGGCAAACAATTGCCGACCGCCGGCGGCGCCTCGGCGCCGCTCATCACTTCGGCGCCAGCTTCCAGGCCGTTCGGAGCGATAATGTAACGCTTCTCGCCGTCGACATAATACAAGAGTGCAATCCGTGCGCTGCGGTTCGGGTCGTACTGAATTGAGTGAACCTTCGCTGGCACGCCATCCTTGTTGCGGCGGAAATCGATCAGTCGGTACTGCTGCTTGTGGCCGCCGCCGCGATGTCGAACCGTGATCCGACCCTGGTTGTTGCGACCGCCCTTCTTCCGCTTGGGCGCCAGCAGCGTCCTCTCCGGCTTCGCGCCCGGCGTCAACTCGGCAAAATCGCTAACGCTAGCGCCGCGGCGTCCTGCGGTAGTCGGCTTGTAACGACGAATTCCCATAACTTAACTACTTTCGCTCAAACTGCCCGATCGTGGTCTCTGCGGTTCTTTCTCGGTTCAGCTTACTTCCCTGGCGGCTTTCGCAACTGGCCTGCTTAGAAGAAGTCGATGCGATGCTCGGAATGCAGCTTCACGATCGCCTTCTTCCAATCCTTGGTGGCCGAACTGCGGAAACGGCTGCGCCGCGGCTTGCCCTTGCGATTCAAGGTGTGAACATGCAGCACCTTGACATTGAACATTTCTTCGACGGCCTTACGCACGTCGTGCTTGTTCGCCAGCCGGTTCACTTCAAACGCATAGGCGTTGTATCGCGTAGAGCGGTGCATCCCCTTTTCGGTAACGAGCGGCCGCAAGATGATCTGATGCGGCGCCAGGTTCAGCGAGGGAATTTCTGTGGCGGGCTCAGCCATGATCGTGATCCATATTCTCGAGCAGCTTTATGTTGCCTACATCTGCGACAGTTCTAGCCAGCATTGACCGAGGCTCGCTGGCGTATGGCGTCGAGCGCCGCCTTGGTGACCAGCAGCCGTCGAGGCTTTAACACGGAAAGTGCATTTAACTCCGCCACCGGCGACACGGTGACGCCGGCAATATTGCGAGCGCTCTTGTAAACATTGACGTCGTAGCCTGCGGTGGCAACCAACAAACTCGAGCCGTCGCACTTCAGCGCCCTCAGAATGCCGGCCATATCCTTGGTCTTGGGCGCCTGAAAGGCCAAGTCGTCAATTACGACAATCTGCTCGTCGCGAATTTTCGACGCCAGAGCCATCCGAGTGGCCAACTGAACCGCTTTGCGCGGGAGTCGATAACTCCAGTCGCGCGGACGCTTGGCAAAGATGTGCCCGCCGCCGCGACGAACGCCGCTACGGCGCGAACCTGCACGGGCGTTACCCGTTCCTTTCTGGCGATACATCTTCTTGGTCGTGCCGGCGACCTCGCCGCGACTTTTCGTTTTGGCCGTGCCCAGTCGCATATTGGACTGATACATGACCACGACGTCGTGCAACAATTGCTTATTAATGCGCGGCGCAAGCGAGGCGACATCGATCTCGTAGCTGCCGACCTGGCTGCCGGTCCGATTATAAATTGGCAAAACCGCCATGATATTCCAGCCGAACTTAGAGTTTATTGGTTTGGCGAATGACCACGTAACCGCCGTTGGGCCCTGGCACTGCGCCATACACCAGCAACAAGTTATTCTCGGCGTCGACGCGCACCACCCTCAGATTCCGCATCGTGCTCCGCTCGGCGCCATAGCGGCCAGCCATGCGGCGCCCCTTAAAGGTACGCGCGGGGAAAGTGTTACAGCCGGTCGAACCGGCGTGACGGTGCACTTTCTTCACGCCGTGACTGGCACGCTGACCCTTGAAGCCGTGACGCTTGATCACGCCCGCCGTGCCGCGCCCCTTCGAGGTGCCTGTGACATCGACGGATTTGACGCCTTCCAGCAAGCCGACGGAAAGCTCTTGGCCGACCGAGTAATCTGCACCTTCAATCCGGAACTCGCGAACAAACCGTTGCGGTTCGCAGTTGGCGCGAGCAGCAAGCTCAGCGCCGCCGGCAGCAAGTCGCTTGGAGCGCTTGCTTTCAAGCTTGGCAACATGACCGCGCTGGGCGCGACTAGCCAGACGGCGAGGCTTATCCCCGAATCCCACCTGCACAGCCGCATATCCGTCGCGCTCCGGCGTGCGGAGCTGCAAGACGTGACACGGCCCCGCCTGGATCACGGTCACCGGAACTGCCTTTCCGGCCTCATCAAATATTTGCGTCATCCCGACCTTGCGGCCGAGCAAGCCAATCGCCATTGTTTGCGCCTTGTGGTCTGTTGCCTGCGGGAGATGCGAAATGAATTCGCAAATTACCCGCGGAGCATCCGGTCCATACTCCCCAACCCCCCTTAAACGACGAAACTTCCGCCGCCCAGGAGATCCAGGTGATTATCAAACAGATCAGTGCCGACTCGAGGCCTTGATCTTAATGTCAACGCCGGCAGGCAGGCTGAGCTTGTTGAGCGCCTCAATCGTCTTGGCAGTCGATTGCACAATGTCAATCACCCGCTTATGAGTGCGAATCTCAAACTGCTGCCTGGCCTTCTTGTCGATGTGCGGCCCCGAGAGGACCGTGTACCGCTCGATACGAGTCGGCAACGGGATCGGGCCGTGCACTTCGGAGCCGGTTCGCTTGGCCGTGTCGACGATTTCGGCGGCACTCTGATCCAGCACGGAGTGATCATAAGCCTCCATCCGAATCCGAATTACCTCACTCGAATGACCAGCCACGAACCCAC
The DNA here is from genome assembly GCA_025924495.1 of Pirellulales bacterium. The sequence goes on from JAICIG010000521.1 coordinate 4,572, forward strand.
TCCCGAATGAACCAATATCTATTCGCCAAGCCCACTACTCGCCCCTCTTGACTGAGTGGCGAACCGACGATCTTAAAAGCTTTCTAAAATGATGTCAATGGCCCAGAATTTGGTTTTCGCAAAGCTCGTTGAGCGAGGCTGGCCGATCCGATGCCGACGCCGAGTCGCCCCGGCAGCCGAACACCCAGTCAAACTGTTCGGCCGCCAATTTGCTTCGGCTGTCAGCGGCACGTAGCGCGCTGGCCTGCGAGAATGTAAAGGCTGGCGCGAGAGAAATGCGGCGCCTGCCAGCAGTTGGGCCTTGCTTTGCCTAGCTACCGAAATGATGCGGCGGGGGGGGGCCCCCCCCCCCCCCCCCCCCCGGGGCAAAAAAAAAAAAAAGAAACACAAAGAAAAATTAGATGCGGGTGATAATAAAAAAAAAACCCAAGCGCG
>JAICIG010000522.1 GCA_025924495.1 Pirellulales bacterium
AAGGAGGTCTTGGTGGTTGTAAAAGCATCGAACGTGATGCTTGCCACCGAGTGAACCCGGCGACGACGCGCGACCTGCCTGATCGCAGAGTTCGAGCGGACGCGATAAACCGTTGGCGAACCGACATCCGGATCGCGGCGAACCGCCTCATAAACTAGTGGTGTCTCTGCTGCGGCTACTCCTTGAGCTCGATGGTAAATTTATTCTCCGCGCTGGGTTGGACCTCGAACTTCAGACCCGATTGGTTGGGATCGGTGTATCTCGCCGGGAATCGTGGGGGAGCTTCTGGCGGGACGGAATAGTCTCCTTCCTTCATTTCGACGGCTGGTTCGCCGATCGCCACCTTTTGCGGGCCGGGCACGGCGCCGGGCAGTAATGTGAATTCCCCCTTCTCGTCCGTCATTCCTGCAACGGGGCGGCCCGAAGCTGGAAAGAAGGTGACGACCGCTTTGGCTAACGGCTGACCTTTGAAGGTCACGACGCCGGAGGCAGGGTAGGTCTTCACGCCGCCCCCTTTGCTGCAACCGCCGAGAGATACGGCCAGCACGAGATAAAAGATAACGCGAACCACAGCGTAGAACATGGGTGCTCCTCGTTCGTTATCCGACGACGCCGCACGTTGATCCGGCGGCGCTCGATACTGATTGTCGGACGCGTGACGGACCGTTATTGGACGTTGCCTGTGACGGCATTATTGGACGCGACCAGGTCGCCTCGGTTCCCCAAGCAACGGTACACGAACAGGTCGATCGTGTTGCTGATAAAGGTCGTGTGACCGTCGGCGAACACGAAGTTAGCTCCTTCCCCGGCGTGCCGGCTATAGAACGAATAATTGTTGGGCCAGTCGCCCAATTGGGTGTCGAGCGTCTTCGTACCGCCGCTGGTCGTAATCGCCAACGACTGGTAGTTCAACGGAATTCCGCACGTGGCCGTCGAGCCATTGGAGTACCACCACCAGGTCCAACTCGACCACTTAGGCACCGCTTCGCCGACGAGGAAAGTGTTCGACAGGCCATCCTGCACGTCGGACATTGGCACCCAGCCTTTGGGGTCGTTGTTCCAATTACGCATGAAGATGCCATTTCCTTGATCGAGGCCGTTGTTGCTATTGGGCCAGTAACCGCCTTGGGGCGTCTTGTATTGGCAGACGGGATCTCCCCAGGCCCAGTTGCTGCCGCAGCAGCCCTTGTAGTTGGTGACGGCTCGCGTACCAGCGCCGTCAGACCTGCTGCCCATAATGCCGCCTTCGTTTTGATCGCTCGGGCACAAGAAGGCTGGAATCACCGTCAGCGACACTTGGGTGTTGATCGTATACGTGGCGCTGCCGACCGCCCCGCCGCCCATCGGCAGCGTATAGTCGCTCAGCGCTTGCAAGTTGGTCTGCTCCATGTACGGCAGAATCGCAAACATCCAACTGCGTCCTGTATTGGGCGGGCCATTGGGCGTGGGACCGAAATAGCAGCCTGCGAACTTGCGATTCACGTCGTGGTAATTCTGCAGTGCAACGGCAAGCTGCTTGAGATTATTGACGCACTGAGAACGCCTGGCCGACTCACGCGCCGCCTGCACGGCAGGCAATAACAGGGCGATGAGAATGCCGATGATGGCAATGACGACCAGCAACTCGACGAGCGTAAAACCTCGCCGACTAAACGAACTGCCGCGATACGGCGACGGGGGATTCAATCGGTCGCGAAACATAATGCGCACCCTCTTGAAAGAAATGAAAGAACCGAACAGATGAACCGCTAAACCGCCAAGCGATAGCTTTGAGCAAGATTGGGAAATCCGCCGACCAAGCAGCGGCGCGGAGCTCGAAGGAACGGTGTGGATGGCCCGCCGCGAAGCATGGCCATACCACTGCTTCTGTCTTCGCGCCAGTTCGCGGCAGCTTATCCGGCCAGAGCTCAATAAACAATATTCAGAAAAAATTTTAATCTGTAAAAACTGCCGGGCGCAATTCTCCGCATGCGTGGCCAAGGTTTTGCAGCCATGCTAGCGCCCCGGCGCCTAGCTGTTTGGCTGCACGTCGGTCCTTTTCTCAGTTCTCGTGCGGAGTCTTGAGCGTTCGGACGGGAGGCCAGCCGCGGCCAGGGCCAAGCATTTGCAAACGAGGATCAAACTCGGTTGACGGGCCCCCCGCGTACCGGCGCAGTTCATGCAGCCCTCACGCTCTCGCGGACGCGGTTTGTTGCCTTTGTCGCAATATGACGGGGTCGGCCGCCGGAGCAGAAGACAACTCGGCTGCCGCCCAATCAACGCTGGACTTGCCAAGTGCAGAGTGCGCCGTTGGTCGGTGTGGAACCCGACGAGTTTCCGGGGCGAACGGCCCTGCCTGCTTTGCTTCCGTTGCCGGCGATCGTTGTCGATCGTCGCGACCTCAGGTACGCTAAAACATCAACATTGGCTCATGCTTCCTTGGGCGGGAAATCGGCGATGACCAACCGAACTGCAGAATCCAAACGCGGTCTGCTCACGCGGCGCACTTTTCTCCGCAGCGCAGGAGTCGCTATCGGGCTGCCATTGCTCGATGCCATGCAGCTCGCGTTTGCCGAGGACCAGCCGACTGAAGTCCCGCGGCGGATGGTCGCCGTCGAGACAAACATGGGTATTCTGCCGCAGTTCTTCTTTCCGGAGACGGCGGCAGGCGATGAGATGCTGAGTCCTTATCTCGAGCGGCTGAAGAATCATCGCCAACAGATGACGATCTTCTCCGGTGTCAGCTTGCCAGGCGTAACCGGCGGACATGCAGCCGAACGTTGCTTCCTGACCGGCACGCCACACCCAGAGCGGGGCGGGTTTCGCAATGGAATCTCGCTCGATCAGTTCGCCGCGGAGCAGATCGGCAATCGTACGCGTTATCCGTCGCTAGTGGTTGCCGTCACAAACGAGAACCCCACGCTCAGCTTCACCCGTAGCGGCGCTCCAATACCGGCGGAAAAGAGCCCGCGGAAATTGTTCGAACGGCTCTTTTTCCAGGGGAAACCGGAAGAGATTGCCGCCAATGTGGAAGCGCTGCGGCAGGGACGCAGTTTACTCGACTTTGTCGGCGATCAGTCGAAGCGGCTCGGCCGCACTCTCTCGGCGGCCGATCGAAATCGGCTCGATCAGTACTTTACGGCCGTGCGCGACCTCGAACAGCGTCTTGAGAGCGCCGAAGCGTGGGAGCATCGCCCCAAGCCGCACGTCAGCGCCCAAGCGCCCGAAGACATCACCGATCCGCAGGCCTTCGCCCGCCGCACTGGCCAGATGTTCGATTTGATCAAGCTGGCGTTCGAAACGGATTCCACGCGGCTGGTGTCGCTGTTCGTCGATGCCACGGTCATTCACAACATTACGCATCACGGCAATCGCCCCGAAGTTCTCGCCGAGTTGCGCAGCAAGGAGGAACTGCAGTTCGACGTTTTGAATGACTTCCTGACGGCCCTCGCCTCGGCGCGCGAAGGCGACGGCACGCTCCTGGATCGCACGATGGTGCTCTATGGCACGTGCATGGGGAGCGCTAACTCGCACTCGAATCTCAACCTGCCGGTGCTGCTGGCCGGCGGAGGCTTCAAACACGGCCGGCGCCTCGCCTTCAACGCCGAAAACAATTATCCGCTCTCGAACCTCTACGTTTCCATGCTGCAACGGCTCGGCCTCGAAATCGACTCGTTCTCGACGAGCAAGGGAACGATGCGCGGCTTGGAGCTCGCCTGACCGCCATGTCGCACGTCGCCCGCGTCCTCTTGTTCACGTTGCTCCTCTACCCGGCGGTGCTCTACGCGCAATCGCCGGACTTCTATTCTCGTTACTGCACTGGCTGTCACGGAGCTGACAAGCCCGAAGCCGCGCTCGATCTTAGCGCGCTCCGTCGGGACCTGGACGATCCCGATCATTTTCGCCGCTGGGCGAAGGTTCACGACCGCCTGGCGTCGGGCGAGATGCCGCCACCAGGGGCTGACCAGCCGGCGGATACGGAGCGGGCCAAGATCGTGGAGCAACTCAATAGCTCGCTCATCGTGGCCGAACGGAAGCTGCAATCGGCAGGCCCCGATGCGCCATTGCGGCGACTGACTCGCGGCGAGTACGAGAACACGATTCGCGATCTGTTTGACATGCCCGGCATCGCGCTGGCTGGAAAGCTGCCAGCGGACGGCTCTGCCCATGGCTTCGATCGAAATGCAGATGCTCTCGATGTTTCTCATGTCAACGTCGCCAGGTATCTGGAAGCGGCAGACCACATTCTTGATTATGCGATCGCAACCCGCCCGCAGCCGCCCGCTGTACAGAAACGACGCATTTCGCTAGTCAATCGCGGCGGATTCGTCGCGCACGTGGTGATGAACGGCGACGGCGTGTTGCTTAAAGACGGGCGTCCCGACCCTGAATTTCCTCCCGCCGCCGACCAAAATCATCTCGACCAAGGAGCCCACGAGCGCTTCGGATCGTTTGACAACGGCAGCAGCGTCGGGCTGTTCCGACACGACGATGAATCGTTCAGTCCGTACTTCATCGAACATGTGACCGTCTATCCGGGCAGATATCGCGTGCGGACTTCGCTGTGGAGTTTCCAATGGGACAAGGGGCAAGTCCTCGGCGGACGCGGGACGGAGGCGGCTCGGCTGTCCGTCGTGCAACTCACGGGCGATGGCCGCGGCGGTCAACATCCCAGTTATGTGCTCGGTTATTTCGACGCTCCCGCCGCCGGACCGCTGGAACACAAACTGAATGTCTGGCTGAATCACAATGAGATCATTGGCTTCAACGCAGCGTCGCTGGCCCCCGTGGCGAATTATGCGCGGCAGGGACGGGCCATGGCGTTTACAGGGCCGGGCATCGTCGTCGATTGGCTCAGCATTGAAGGACCGCTCCATGACGTCTGGCCCCCGCGCAGCCATCGCATACTGTTTGGCAATTTGCCGCTTGTCGAGTTTAAAGCTGAAGAGCATCCCGGCATGCGTCCCCCGGCGCGGCCCAAGGTCCGACAACTCGGCGCCGGCATGAACCGCCCCGAC
>JAICIG010000523.1 GCA_025924495.1 Pirellulales bacterium
CAACAGAGTTGCATGCAGCCATATCGGCTCACGCGTCCGTACGTCGGTCTCAGTCCCATGGCGCCGCAGACGATCGATGGGCCAATGAGGCTTCCCGTGGTTTCGGTGCCGATGGAAAAGCCGACGAGTCCGGCAGAGGCTGCCACGGCCGGCCCCGACGACGAACCCGCTGCGTCTTGGCGTGGATTCCAAGGATTGCGGGTGATGCCGCGATACCACAAAACCGATCCGCCGGCCAAGGTATTCGTGGCCAATTTCGCGATGAGCACGGCGCCGGCATTTTCCAGCCGCTCGGCGACGGCCGCCTTCACATCGAGCAGCGCTCAATATCGTTTCGAATTCACCAATCACCGCCAGGTGGCTATTCGGCCAAGTTCCGTTGACATGCGCGAGAACCACGAATGCGGGCAGCAAAACCGTCCGCGTGTGCCTCTATGCCGCCGGCGGGCCAGGGACCGAAGACGCTCCCATACAAGTTGATGAGTTGCCCCCGACACCAAATGGCGCGGCAGTCGATTTGACGTTTTTGATTCCCGTGCCCGGCATCTCGGCCGATTACCTGCAGCGCGACTTCGCCGAGTTGTATCCTGTCTCGGAATTCACGGATTGCGGATTGCCGGAATTAATCCAGCGACTTGGCAAACTGCCGGCGGCGACAACGGACGCCAAGGGATTGCGGCGCGGCGATCCCGTGCACGGGGACCATTCGTGGATGGCCAATCTGTCGGTTGAGGAACCGGATGCTCTAATGCGAGCACGTCCGGATCTGTGGGAGCCCTGGCGGGCAACCGCCAGGGCCACCCGGCCCCGTGCATCGAGCCGCACGTAAGATAGAAGGTCCTCCGGAAACGCCGATCGCGTTTATTCTTTGGATGGAATCGGAAACGCGAATCCTTCGAGAACTTGAGTTGGCTCGGAGCGACCCGGATTTAACTCATCGCTCGGTGAGTGAAGCCGAAGGTGCTCTAGCTTTATCCGCGCCTCTTCGCGTCTTATGTCGGTCTCGGGGCCGGCGCTGTAGATAAGCGACGTGCCGGCAGGAATCCAGTCCACATTCTGTGAACGCACCGGCGCCCGCACCCCCCAAGGCAGCCACAAAAATGACTGATTAATAAATGGATCGACGGGCAGCGTGTCGAAATACACGCCTTCGAGATCGGTCAGTTTTTCGGGCATCTTGTCGTGCTCCAATCGCCAGGCCGCGGCCGCTAGAGCCAGTTGTGCGGCGCGGCGGTAACACAAGGCGTCTTGCCGATTGCGAGTCAGGTCAAGCATCTCCCAGTGCACGGTAGTCCTGCCCAGGAACCTGGCCTTGGCTAAATCGGCCTCGAGTTCAGACGATGCGACAGGCGAAGCGCGACCGCTTAGCGCGGCATCTGCCGCTTGGGCCTGCAATACACGGATGCTGGCTTCATATTGGAGCAACCGCCTGGCACGAGCGAATTCCCAAGGTGCCCACCTCGCGGCGAGCACCGCCTGCTGGCTCCACTCATCGGGATTTGCTTCTATCTGGTTGATCGTCGCCAGGTTTCCCTGGTATTCCTGTTGCGCGATGTGCGCCAGCGACGGATCTTGCTTCTCCATCTGTCGCAACGTTTCGTTGGCCGCCCGCAGCCGCTCGATGGTTTGTCCCTGTTGTGCGCCCCATAAGATCAATTGCATCGTAGCCTGTTGTTCCATCTGGCCCCCCATAATCTCGCCGATGGCGCCATTGCCGCGGCGGATGAATCGCGCCAGCTTTAACACAGCGTGATACCGGCGCCACGCATCATCCAGTCGGCCTTCGTTCATCGCCATTTGACCATAGCGAAGGATCATCACGGCCAAAGGCTCCCATTCGACTGGCGCGCGCGGCTTGGCGCCCTTGACCGTTGCATCCGCCGGCAACCGAAGCAAGGCCTCGATCACTTCGTTCAAAGCAGCCTCGTTCTCATTCAGCCAGCGTCGCTCTTCTGAGGTTAGCCTGGCGTCTTAATCCCTACGGCTTGACGGCCAAGAAGTGGGCTAGGCCCTGCGCACGAACAACCGTCGCGGCGGCGATACAATGCACCCATGCCCCGCCAATTCCAATTCGGCTTGGCCCAATACCGTAGCCCGGCTAAGATGCCCGGCGTTGCCGCCAGGTAACACAGCCCGTGACAGGCCAACCACAGGTTTGTTGCGGGTTTTTTGCTGCGCTGGCTCGGCGCCTTGAACCGCGCCCGGCGCCGGCTATCATGAACCCGTGTTGCCAAAAGCGACGCATGGCCCGCGTGAGGTTCCTGCCCCGCCTCGCGCGGGTTTTTCATTCTGCGGCGACCAAGAGGGAAGGCGATGAACCCCGCCGACATTCAGTCGCTGATCGCTCGCATCGAGCAGCTCAAACAGAGACAGGGCGAGTTGCTCTCAGAGTAGGGAGACCTCTTGCGCAAGCTGGAAGAGTCGGCTGCGCAGAATCAGCATATTCGCGAGTATCTGGAAGTCGAGCGCGAGAGACTCAGATCGCTGCGCGGGAAGGGCTGAAAAGACCGGGGACACAGCTTTAGAGCACTACCTTCGGTTGCGAGGTATTGCTCTGTCAAATGCCGATTGCCTACGATCAGATTGTTGCCTTCGGGCGACACTGCGCGCGACAAGTACCTGCCCCGCTTGTCGTGGGTTTTTTCTTTGGTTGAGCGGCCATCTCGGCTAGAATCCGCCGGCCGGCAGCGGGCTAGAACGCTTTCCTTCGGCGAGTTGGCGAGCGTTGCGCAAGACGACCCGTTGCCGGCTTTTGCATGCGCCGAAAGGTCCGATCCATTACTTCCAGCGTGCCTGTGCAAAATGGAGGATTGCCTTCGCCAAGCCCTCTTCGAGGGTTGAGGTGTCCATGCGAAAGAAGTCTTCGCCGAGCGGGCCACCGGACACGAGAACGGTGTAACGCCCATTATCGTCCTCGCCCTTTCGTTGGCCGTCGATCTTGACCACGACCGTAGAACCTTCGTTGGCCATCTCTTCGAGTGCCGACCAGATAGCATCACAACCACTCCAATCGCCGGGAATGGAAGCGATCCCAATGTTCGCCAAAATCTGGGCTGCCTTCAACTTCGCTGCTTCGGTATCCATGCCTCAAAAACCCCGGAGTGCTTTAGCAATATCTTCGACTTCCCGCAATTCGCCTGTAGCCACTCGCATGATGACTTTACGCATCTCTCCCGAAGAAACCCCGGACGTCACGCCGTTCCGCCTCATGAGTTCTTCGACAACTGCTTGGGCAGTTCGCTTGTTGGCATCGTTGAACTTGTGGGCGCCAGCGATGTCCCGAACGATGGTTGCGGCTTTGTTGAAGAAGCCTTCACGTCGAGCAGCGTTTGCCAGAGTCGTCGAGACATCACCCGTCAGGTCGGCCGCATCGCGCAGGCAGCCGTAGGCCGAGCAGCAAGCATGTCGCCAGCGCCCCCGTAAGCCAATCGGGCCAATCGTGTGTCGTCGAAAGCTGTGGCCAGTGCACGAACCAATGCCAGATAACGATGACGAGAAACGGCAGCGCCAGCGCGGCGCCCAGGCCCGCCCCGATCAAAAGCCCATAGATCGACTTCCGCATAGCGAGGCTACCTCCGGCCGGAGGGATGGAGCCAATCGGTTCCTACGCTGACGTGAGGCCTCATCTTACTCCTCGGCGAAGCGGACCGCCATCTTGGGTCGCACATCAAGCATGCAGGGGTGTGCAGGAGACCGCTGCAGCCGCGCCATCAAATGGACGCCACCACCAGTTGGCCTGCGCAACTGCAATTTGCCTCACGCAAGCGACACAGGAGGGCGCGACCTGCGGAAACTTGACGGAGAAGCGGCCCAGAAGTACCACATTGCAGCCAACGTCCACAGGTCCGGCACCCCGATGCGATTTAACCTACGCGGGTCGATGCCGGTGAGGATAATGCTCGTTTTGATTCGGTCGAAGCGAACGACTAAAGGGGCGGCCAGCGGAAATCTACAGTTAAGGCATGCCTTTTCCGCACCGGCGCTCTGGTGCAGATTAGGGGTAGTGGCTAAAGCTGTGGTCCCGGCTAAACCGGTAGTAGGCTATCCCTGTGTTGCTGGATTTCGCCCAGCCCTTGGACGCGCCATCGCCTCAGTCGTTCCGATCGCATAGAGCTGATCGCATTTCCCGCAGTGATAGAGTTCAGCGGCCAGCTTAGGGATGGTCTTAGATCGCCCTTGATTCTCGCTCGCGCCGCAGAATGGGCATGCGTTGGAAGTAGGCGGCCGTCTACCGCCGCTGGAATTGTCTCCGACCATAGACGCACCTTTTCAGTTGCGAATGGTCAGCCTAGAAGGGAATGGACGCCTAGAGTTAGGCGAGCAAAAGCTGGAAAGTCGGCCATCCTTGCTGGCGGCATTGTAGCCGATCAGCGGGCCGCTTGCGCAACAAAAAACCCGCAACAAACCTGTGGTGGGCCTGTCACGGGCTGCGTTACCTGGCGGCAACGCCGGGCATCTTAGTCGGGCTGCCGGAATGGGCCAAGGCTGAACTGAAATCGGCGGGGCGTTCGGGCATTGTAGCGGACCTCGACAGCGGCCTCTAAATCTCAGGCTGGCCCGCTTACCGCCCCAGGCGGCTTTCTCTTTGCGCGGGGCGACTATGGATTGGGATCGGACTTCGGCTGCCAAGTGCCCCATTCGTTCAGATCCAAATCCCGGAGTGGGCTAAGGTTGTGTGGCCGCCGCGAGCTTTGCGCGCCGAAATCGATGCCGCCGCAGTAGGAAAATGCGCGCTTCGTTCACGCTAAAGCGAACAACCGAAGGAATTGCTTTCCCGCTTCGCAGGCGGCGTCGCCCTGCGTAGGATAATTAGCGCGGGCGCGCCGGATCACCGCGCGCAAGGGTTGCTTGATTCGGCGGCCATCGACTAGGAAAAATCGTGAATGCTGCTTGCATGCACGTTTGGCGGCACATCTGTGGATCGCAGATGATCG
>JAICIG010000524.1 GCA_025924495.1 Pirellulales bacterium
AATTGCCGCGAGACAAGTTGCTTGGCGCGCTGGCCAAGCTTTTCAGCGAACTGGCGATCGACGAGGGTGCGATGCACGAACGCAGTCAGCTCGGCGCCATCGTGCACTACCACGGCCGCCTCGGCGGCGAGCAGCATCCCCACGATGTCGCGAAAATTCCTGGTGTTCGGGCCGAAAGAGACGGCGGCTCCATAGGCGGCCGGCTCGATCATGTTCTGCCCTCCCCGGCTACCCAGGCTGCCGCCCACAAAGGCCGCATGCGCAGTTCCCCACCAGGCGCCTAGCTCGCCGATCGCATCGACCAGCAGGACGCGCGCCTTTGGGTTGGCGCCGTCAGCTTCCAAGCGGCTGCGACGCTGCCAGGGGATTTTGGCGGCATCCAGCAGTTGGGCAACCGACTCGAATCGCTCGCGGTGCCGCGGCACAAGAATGAGCCGCAGATTCGGATGCTGGGAAATTAGCGCCGAATAGGTTTGCAACGCGATTTCTTCTTCCGGCTCCTGCGTGCTGCCAGCAAGAAAGACGGCATCGGTCTCTTGGATGCCGGCCAGTTGCTGCAAACGCAAGGTCACTTGATTCTTGCGATCGGTCTGAGCGCCATCAAACTTAATCGAGCCCGTAATGCGAACCTTATCGGGGTTGGCGCCTAGATCCAGGAAACGGTCGCGATATTCGTCATTTTGAACGGCAATCAGATCGAGTTGAGCGAGCAGGGCGGCCATCAACGGCCGAATGCGGCGATAGCCGCGATGGCTGTGCTGGCTGAGCCGCCCGTTGATGACTGCCACTCGGGCGCCTCGCTCGCGCGCCGCGCGAATCAGATTCGGCCACAATTCCAGTTCCGCCAAAACCAGACAGTCGGGACGAAGGCGGCGCATTGCCCGGCGCACCGCCCAGGAGAAGTCGAGCGGGCAGTAAAAGACGCAGTGATTCGCGTACTTCTTGCGCGCCAGCGCGTACCCTGTCGACGTCGTCGTCGAAATCACACACTCCCATTCCGGGCGCTGGCGGCGGATTTCATTGAGCAAGGTCCCTAGCAGGTTCACTTCGCCCACGCTCACCGCATGCAGCCAGAGGCAGGGGCGATTTCCTTGCCGAACAGGCGACGCCCCAAGGAATTTGGCGCCGAAGCCCTCGCGATACTTCCCTTGTCGGATGGACTTATAGGCCAGCCAGGGCCACGCCAGAGCGAGCAGCACAAGATAGAAAATATTCAGCAGATAACTCACCGCGGGCATCCTTTCCCTTGGTTCGCTACGGGGGGCGTCGGCCGTTTAAGCCTCGCGTACGCCGCCGCGCATGTGGCAGTTTTTGTATTTCTTGCCGCTGCCGCAGGGGCAAGGATCGTTGCGGCCGACCTGCTCCTGGCGATTGCGAATCGGCTCGGGTTTCTGCGCCGCTTCGGAGCCTTCGATCGCTTCTTGCTGGTTGCGACCCATCTCGCTGGTCGTCGAGGGCGCCTCCTCGTGCGTGGCCGTTCCCTCGACCCAAGTCGAACCGACGAAGTCCTCGTTGAGTTGCTCCATGCGGAAAATCAGATCGGTGACGCGCTCGCCGACGCTCGACCACATCTGCTCGAAGGTCCGCATCCCTTCGCGCTTGTATTCCACCTTGGGATCGACCTGGGCGTAACCGCGCAAGCCGACGCTGGAGCGCAGATGGTCCATCGCCAGCAAGTGGTCCTTCCAGGCCGTATCGAGCAATTGCAGGACCAAAGCCCGCTCCATGCGGCGGATTTCGGGCCGGTAACGATCCTCGACCGCCGAGGAGACTCGCAACTCGAGCTTCTGGCGATCGAGCCGAGCCAGCTCTTCGGCAGGCAAGTCATACTTAAGTTCCTGCTCCAGCCACTGGCTCAGCGAAGCGACCGCGCCATTGCCGCCGGCCGCCTCGGCGACGGTGATGCCCGGCCGATCGTCGTGGCCGAACATCTTAGTAACGCGGCTCTGCGCCTCGGCCAGCATGGCATTGGCCTGTCGCTGATATTCGCGGCTGTGGTCGATCAGCAGCGAGCGGATCTCTTCCCGCTGCTTGTTCCGCAAATCTTCGATGTCCAAGTCGACATTGAACCGCTCGCGCGCCCAACTGACCAGCCGCTCGCGATCGTAGCGCTTCTGCCCGCTGGCGTCGCGGGTGGTGAAATGGTAGAGGCCGGCGAGCACCGGATACTCCGTCTCCTTCTCGTCGTATGCCTCTTCGGCTTTCTGGCGAACAAGCTGCTTGAACGCGGAAAGTTCCATGCCGCGGACTTTATCCAGATCGAGCTGGATGCCGAACTTGTAGTGCACCCAACCGCAGGCGGTCCGCCAGCCATAGTCGGGATCGAGAAAGCGGCTGCCTTCGGAAAGGTCGGTGTTCTCGATGGCCTCTCGCGACTTTTCAATCAGCAATTCGCCCACATGATCGCGGCCGACTTTCTTCAGGTCGCGATCGCGCAGGTTCAACTTCCAGCGCGTGTTGGCCAGTTTGGCTAGCGCCTCCCAATTCCATTCGTCTTCTTCCGCGTCGCCAGGCAGGTTTTCTTCGATAGCCTCGAAGACCTGCGTGTCGGCCATCCGTTGGGCTTCGTCCTTGGCCATTCGCTGGGCCGTCTCGTAATCGAGCCCGCGATAGTCGTTGCCATTCAGTTCGACGCTCAATTCGCCGCCGGCCCACTTGGCGAATGTCGTGGCGCCGTAATCCTTGGCCAGGAAATCGTCGAGGTAGCGATTGATCTCGCCGTCGATCATTTCCAGGATCTTGGTTTTGCAGTTTACGCCGTCGAGAATCTGCTGGCGGAAACCGTAAACGCGTTTGCGCTGCTCGTCCATCACTTCGTCGTACTCGAGCAGGTTCTTCCGCGTGTCGAAGTTGCGTTCTTCGACTTTCTTTTGAGCGCCTTCGATGCGGCGGGTGACCATCTTGCTTTCAATGGCCTCGCCTTCCTGCATGCCCAAACGCGTGAGCACGTTTTTGACCCACTCGCCGGCGAAGATCCGCATCAGGTCGTCTTCCAGCGACAAGAAGAAGCGACTGGAGCCCGGATCGCCTTGACGGCCGCAACGACCGCGCAACTGCAAGTCGATGCGCCGCGCCTCGTGCCGCTCGGTGCCGATGATGTGCAGGCCGCCGAGCTTCTTGACTTCGACCCCAACGGCTTTCATCTGCTCGCGCTGCTCGATTTCGGCGACCAGCGCGTTCCATTCGTCCTGAGGCACGTCGAGACGCGTTTCGTATTTGTCCTGGAGCAGCGCCCACGCCATCGTCTCGGGATTTCCGCCGAGAATGATGTCGGTGCCGCGCCCCGCCATGTTGGTGGCGATGGTCACGGCGCCTTTGCGACCCGCCTGAGCCACGATTTCGGCCTCGCGCTGGTGTTGCTTGGCATTGAGCACCTCGTGCTTGACGCCGCGGCGATTGAGCATGGCGCTGAGCCGCTCGCTCTTTTCAATCGAAACCGTGCCCACCAGCACAGGACGGCCGTGCAGCTCCAGATCCTTGATCTTGCTGCGTTCGATCCACTGCCGTTCCTTCGAATCGCGCGGCTGGAACTCGATCCGGTTGTCCTGCTCTTTGGTGATTGTGCCGGTGAGCCGCTGCCCATCGGCCAGATCGATGCTGTCCCACTTGTGCAACCGCTCGATCTCGTCGACGATCGCCTCGAACTTCTCCCGCTCGGTGCGATAAATCACGTCGGGATAATTGATCCGCTGCATTTCGCGGTTGGTGGGAATGGCGATTACGTCGAGCTTGTAAATCTTCCAGAACTCGGCCGCTTCGGTCATGGCCGTTCCGGTCATGCCGCTGATTTTGTCGTAGAGCTTGAAAAAGTTTTGCAGAGTGATCGTGGCGTAAGTCTGGTTCTCTTCCTTGACCCGGACCCCTTCCTTTGCCTCCACGGCCTGGTGCAGGCCGTCGCTCCAGTTGCGGCCGGGCATCAATCGGCCGGTGAATTCGTCGACAATGATGACTTCGTCGCCGTCGACGACATAGTTCACGTCGCGTTTGTACAGCCAATGCGCCTTCAGCGCGTTGTCGATCAAGTGCGGCCAGTCCATATTGCCGGCCGTATAAAAGCTCTCGACTCCGGCGAGCCGTTCCGCTTCGCGCACCCCTTCATCGGTCAGATGGACGGAGTGCTCTTTCTCCTTGACCTCGAAGTGCAGGTCCTTCTTGAGCTGCCGAGCGATCTTGTCCGCTTTCGGATACCGGGTGACGTCGTCATGAGCCGGACCCGAAATGATCAGCGGCGTACGAGCTTCGTCGATCAGAATGTTGTCGACTTCGTCGATGACCGCATACCGCAACGGCCCCTGGCATTGCTGGTCGCGCTTGTCGTAACGATCGTCTCCTTTGGCTGCCGGCTTCATATTGTCGCGCAAGTAATCGAAGCCGAACTCGTTGTTGGTGCCGTAGGTAATGTCGCAGTCGTAAGCTTTTTGCTTTTCGACCGGGTCCATGTTGCTGTAGATGGCGCCGACGGTCAGTCCCAACCCCATGTACAAAGGGCCCATCCATTCCATGTCGCGGCGGGCCAGGTAATTGTTGACCGTGACGACATGAACGCCCTTGCCAGCCAATGCATTGAGGTAGGCGGGGAGCGTGGCGACCAGCGTTTTGCCTTCGCCCGTCACCATTTCGGCAATGTTGCCGAAATGGAGCACCATCCCGCCGAGCATCTGGACGTCGTAATGGCGCAAGCCGATAAACCTTCGCCCGGCCTCGCGGCAGACGGCGAAAGCCTCTACCAACAGATCGTCGAGCGTTTCTCCCGCGGCCAGCCGCTTGCGGAACTCGGTCGTTTGCTGCCGCAGTTCCTCGTCGCTCATCGCCTGATATTTGGGCTCCAGAGCATTGATGGCGTCGACTTTGCCCTGCAGCTTTTTGACGTAGCGAGCATTCGAGGAACCGAACAGCGAAGTGATCGCGCGCTCGATTAACCGG
>JAICIG010000525.1 GCA_025924495.1 Pirellulales bacterium
CGCCACAGCCGTACGAAGCTGATTCCCCCGAGAACCAGCAGCAACCAGATCATCAAGATCGTTAGGTTTGTGAGGCTGGCGAGCAGTCCGTAGCGGGCCAGAAACTCTTGCAGGCCTTCGAATTCGCCGGCGAATTGCGCGTAAAATAGGCGATTCTCGCCCTCAATTCGCTGAAAAAGTACGAGCGGAAACATGGCTCCCTGCAGCCCATAAGGGTTCAGCAAGGTCGCCAGTGCAAGGCAAACACTGACGCCGGTCCAACGACGCAGGTCGGCGCGGCTCGGTTGGGGCTCGCTCGAGGGTACGAGTGACAACCAACGCACCGCGACGTCTATCAGGAAGCCGCCCCAAACAACCAGGCCTAAGATGAACAAGCCGTGCGTATTGACCCACAGCCATTGTATCAGCGGCAGCCACCACACGAGCCGTGGTCGCCGCTGCGCAAGCAAGACGATCGCCACGACCATGGCCAGAAATAAAAACGTGAACATTTCCGGCCGCACCTGATTCCGGCCCGAGAAAATCAACAATGAGGGAAGCCAGCAGGCGACGGCCTGTCGCCAACTCTGGTTTGCGCGGCGGACGCACAACGCTACGGCGAAGGCGCCTAGGCCGAATAGGCTCTTAGCGAACACGAGGGCCGGCGCTTCGCCCAGCGTCCATAACGCCGCAACGAGCAGTTGAAACATCCAATGCAAGTCGATCCAACGGCTCTCCGGGTTGGTATACGTAAACCAATCAGTGCGAGGGATTTCGCCACGCTCGAACATCAGCTGGCCGGTGCGAAGGTGCCACCAGATGTCAGGATCTTCGATCTCGACGATGCCGATCAGAAAAGCCAACAGCAAAAAACCCGCTAGCCAGTATCGATCGTCGCGTCCATGCGCATGCGCTTCTGCCTCGATATTCTCTCGTGCGCCGGCGGCTAGCGCTTTCGTTCTTGCTTCCTTGCGACGCCGGCTCATGGGATAGCGACACTCATGGCGATGACTGAGCGTCACAAGCGGCGGCGCTTGCGTCCGGCGTAAAATGCCCGGTGGAGAGAAACTGCAGCACTGCGTCGGCCGCGCGACGCTGCAGGACGATGGTGCTGTGTAGCCCTGGCAGCACAATGTGGTCCTGCTGTCCGGGCAGATGGGTGTTCGTACAGCCAACCAATAAATCGTACCTTGCCGCGATGACCCCGAATTCAACTTGTTCCGGGTGCGGAAGGGAGTTGACAAAGCTGCCGGGGCGGGCGGCAAGTTCATCGACGATGCGAATGCAACGGCGTAAATAGGGGCCGACGAGCGCCGCCCAGCGCGAGCCGCGGTTGGGCGGCGCGATCATAACCATGCGGCCAAGCCTGGCGGGGCTGCCGAGCGCGAGCGCGCACCGCGCGATGATGCTCCCCATGCTGTAGGTCACAAGATGAATCTTCCGCACCGTGGGGTCGGCATCGAGAGAAATCAGCAGCGGATGAAGCCGCCGGGCATGTTCCGAGATCGTGTGACGAAAGCTGGGATACGACCAGTTGACAGTCCGGTAGCCGGCACGAGTTAAACGGCGCGCCAACGGCTGCATGATGAGCTTGCCCGGACCAAGACCATGCAATAATACGACCGCGTCGCATTTCGCGACATCGCTGCCAGGTCTCGCAGTGCCGGTGGCTTGAATCGATGCACTCGGCGCCACGGAGGCCGAACTCTGGACGGCGGCAGAAGGCGATTCGTCGCTAATAACTCACCCGCGGTACAGTCCAGCAATCGGTCGGCCGACCGTAATCGGAAAAGGCCGCCCCAAGCTATCGGTATAGTGGCCTGCAGGATCGACCCCCAATGCCGAGAACATCGTGGCTGCAATATCCCAGGGGCCTACGCGGTCAGAAAGGGGATGTCCGCCTGTCTTATCCGACGCTCCATACACGGTTCCGCCGCTCACGCCGGCGCCGGCCAGGACGGCCGAATAGACGCTGGCCCAGTGTTTCCGCCCCGGCGTACTGCCGGCAAATTTCTTTTCCAGGGCAATGACAGGGGCTCGCCCGAATTCTCCCAGGCAAACGACCAAGGTCTGGTCGAGCAGACCTCGCTGCTCGAGATCCTCTAACAATGCGGAGAAGCCCTGATCGAATCTCGGCAACAGGTACTGCTTGAGCGCCTTGAAGATATCATTGTGCGTATCCCAACCGTATTCGTTGATGTTGTCCGGCGCCTTGTCCTGACCTCGGTTGGAATGGTTCCAGATAACGGTGATCCACGGCACGCCCGCTTCGACCAGCCGGCGGGCTAACAGGCAAGCTTGACCTGACCGGTTTCGACCGTACCGTTGTCGCACGGTTTCGGGCTCCAGAGACAAGTCAAACGCTTCGCGGCAAGCCGGCGATGACAACAGTTCGAACGCCTGCGCGTACTGTTGGTTCATATCGAGGATCTGCCCCGCAGACTCCAGGCGTCGGCAAGCGTCATCAAGGGTGTGCTTCAGGCTCTGACGGGCCGCTAGCCGCGCGGCGGGCAAGCCCTCGAGCGGATCGAGTCCTTGGACTGCCGCACGAGCCTGGCTGACATCGCCGATTACCAGCGGCTCGAATTCTCGGCCCAAAAAACCGCCATTTTGCCCGGGGCCGACCAGCTCGGGAACCAGTGCCGGGCCGTTCAGATGGATCGCTTCATATGGGAAGCGACCGACGGGCCGCGCCCGTTTGAGAATGGCGCCATAAGTCGGTTCATCACTCGGCCGCGGCGGCGGATTCCCGCTTTTCAGTGTGTGAAACCGGCCGGTGAGCGTCAAATAGCCCGCTGTGCCGTGATCCAGGTCGTCATGCGACAAGCTGCGCACGATCGTATAGCGATGAGCGAGTCGGGCCAACTGAGGCATATGCTCGCAAATCGACACCCCCGGGGCTGACGAGGCGATTGAAGAAAACTCCCCTCGGATTTCCGCCGGAGCGGCCGGCTTGGGATCCCAAAGATCGAGTTGGCTTTGACCGCCGCTGGCATAGACAAAAATCACCGACCGAGCGCGGCCAAAGCCCGGACTTCGGCGCCCGTTGCCTTCCGCCGCGATCGCCGCGCTTGTCTGAGAGGAATTGCCGGTAGTCGCCAACGAACCCCAGCCTGCCAATCCGGCGAGCCCGCCGAAACGCAACCACTCGCGCCGCGAGATGCGGCCATCGTCTCGCACATCTGGGGATAGCAAACGGAACATCGGCGTCTTTTCGGTTGCTTCCGTGCGGCCTCGAGGCGGCTGCGCGCGTCTCGGGCGCACGGTTTTACGTCGGCTGTTTTCTCAACGTTGAGTTTAACAGATCCGACGAGCACGTTTCCGACGAGCACATTGTTTACCGGCAAGCATTCGGAAATCGCGGCGCACTTGCCTAAGGGGCGTTAACCAGCCCATCCTAGCTCCGCGACAGCCGCGACTCAATCCAAACGAGCGGCAGTTCGGCGCCCAACGCCAAGGGGGAACGGCGCCGGCGACTCATGCGCTCCCAAGTGGTCGGCTTGCGCCGTGCGGCCTTCAATTGTCGGCTTGCGAGCCAATGGAGCGATCGTCCGAGAGGATTTGATTCAGGAACAATTCGCCCAGGGTTTCAAGCGAAACGACTTCCATGAATTCGCAGCCCAGCAGCCAGGTTCCTGGGCCTTCGGCTCGCTGCCAGCGCACGACGGCGGGCAAATCAAAATCAAGCCGCGA
This sequence comes from Pirellulales bacterium, assembly GCA_025924495.1. The sequence goes on from JAICIG010000525.1 coordinate 3,673, forward strand.
TTTTTGCGAAGTCAATCGCACAATCACGGCATCGCCTTCCCGGAATGCAACTTTGCCTGGCGAATCGGCCATGCGCAGGCGGGCCCCGGTCCGCGCGAAATCGATGAGTTCGACGGTTACGCCGTCGGCACGCTCGGCGCTAGCGCGCGATAAACGAACAGTTACTGCATCAGGATCAGCGACTTGATGGCGAGGTTTACGCCCGCTGTAATTCCAACTATCGAAGACCATGGAAAAGGCTGCGCTGGGTTGCGAACTAACGTGAGGCCCGGCGCGAATTTCGAGCGCCGAACCTCACTTCAAAGCCTAGCTCATCTCCCGCAGCGCGTGGCCGGACTGTTCGCTACAAACGATACAGGCCGCGTTTTCGAGCGTTTGAAAGGTCAGGCGGATAATTCGTCGCGGACCTTTTCCAGCAGCTTCTTGGTGGCCTTGATCCCCTCAGGTTCGCTGATCTTGCCGCCTTCATATTCGATGCCCACGTATCCGTGATAGCCCGCATCTAGGACAATCTTCATCATCTTGCGGTAGTCGATCTCCGTTTCATTCCCCTGCTCGTCGAAGTCATGCGACTTGGCGCTGACTGCCTTGGCGTAGGGCATTAACTCGGCGACGCCCTTGTACCGATCGTATTGCTTGCCATCGCCCAGGTTGAAGTTGCCGAAATCCGGTAGCGTGCCGCAGCGCTTGTGATCGACCAACTTGATCACGGCGGCCAGCCACTCGCCATTCGAAGACAGGCCGCCATGGTTTTCGACGATGACGTTGATTTCGTGCTGATCGCCGAATTCGGTCAAACGTCTCAGTCCGTCAGCCGCGCGCTGCAGTTGCTCCGTGTAACTGCCCGTGCTGCGAGCGTTGACGCGGATCGAATGGCAGCCGAGAAACTTAGCCGCTTCGATCCATTTATGGTGGTTTTCAACGGCTTGGCCCCGCTTCTTTTCGTCGGCGTCGCCCAAATCGCCTTCCCCGTCAATCATGATCAGTACGCTTTTGACCCCATGGTCCGCGGCGCGCTGTTTCATTTCGCCCAGATATTTCTGGTCTTTGGCTTTGTCCTTGAAAAACTGGTTGACGTATTCGACGGCTTCAATGCCATAGTCCTGTTTGGCGGTCTTAGCGAAGTCGAGGTTGTCCAGCTTGCCGCCAAACAGCGTCTTGTGCAGCGACCACTGCGCCAGTGAGATTTTATAAAGCGGCTCTTTATC